>JBDKRC010000172.1:0-15352 GCA_039683575.1 Armatimonadia bacterium
TTCTGACCCCTGACCCCCGCCATTTGGGGGGCACTGCCCCCGACAGCCCCCCAACACGCGTGTCATTCTGAGGAGCGTCGTCTGCGACGAAGAATCTCCGGCCCCCACCAAGCCCCGCGCTCCTTCACTTCGTGCAGGATGACAACCTTGCGCGCCCGCCGTTCCTGAAACCTGACCCCTGACCCCCGCCTCTACTCTCACACAAAGGCCGCCGCATGCTCCAGCGCCCACGCCCGCACGTCCTGCGGCACCTTCCCGGTAATCATCTCCACATTCTTGTTCACCTTCGACAGCCCGCCCGACCGGTCGTAGGCCGCCAGGTCCAGCAGCGCCTCAACCACCCACTCGGGCATCTGTTTGCCCATCGCCTCTCGCGCCTGGTCGTCGGTGATGCTCACATACTGCACATTCCGCGCCGTCGCCTTGCCGATCGCGTCGGCGATCTCGCCGTAGGTCACGGCTTCCGGCCCGGTGAGATCATACGATTGGTTCTCGAAGCCCTCGTTGGTGAGCACGTGCGCCGCGACCGCCCCAATATCCTTCGCCGCGATCATGCTCATGCGCGCCTCCCCCGATGAGCTATGCAGCTTCCCTTCCGCCTTCACGGTCCCTGCCATCCCCAGCAGATTCTCCATGAAGTGGTTCGGCCGCAGGATCGTCGCCGTCATCCCCGAGGCCAGCAGATAAAGCTCGACCGCGCGGTGCACCTGCCCGATGGTATACCCGGGGCTCACATCCGCCCCCAGCGCCGACTGCCGCACGATATGCTCAACCCCCGCCTCCCGCGCCGCGTCAATCACCGCCTTGGCCTGCGGGTCATCCGGCGGTTCCCCCGGTGTCAGCAGATAGATCTTCTTCGCGCTCTGCATCGCCCGCTTCAGCGATGCCGGGTCATCAAAATCCAGCGGCACGGCCAGTATATCCGGCCCCAGCACCTCTTTGACCTTCTCGGGATGCCGCGCCCCCACCACAAACTTGACCTTCCGCGCCAGCAACTCCGCCACCACATATCTCCCCACAGTCCCAGTAGCGCCAGTAACCAGTATCATCATCTCCACCTCTCTCTCGCCTTGTCTCTCAGCCGTTCGCCGGGAGCGCGGGCATCCTTGCCCGCAGCCGTTATCGCCGACAGACCTGCATCCGAAACCAAACCTCTCCACTTCCCCTCCCCATCCCAGTCATCCTCACTATCCTCAACATCCTCTGAAAGACGTGCCTTTCCCCCTTCTGGCCTCTCATCCTGTCCATCCGGTCTCTATCCTGTCCATCCTGACAAGCTCTTTACAAGCATTTCACCACATACACATGACGCTTCAGCGCGCCTTTCGGCACTGTCGCCTTCCTCACCAATTCCCACCCCGTCTCCCCCAGAACCTCCTCCAGCGGCCCCGCCGACACCACAGCCACCCGCTTCGCCGCTCCTCGCAACGCCAACAGAATATCCCGCGCCAAGTCCTTATCCAAAAGCAGGTTCCGCCCATACGGCAGATCCACCACCGCCGCCTCCCAATGCCCCACAAGCTGCCGCGCATCCGTCCGAAACAGCCGCAGCGGCATCCCCAGGTGCTTCAGATTCTGCGCCAGCCCGCGCAGCATCTTCACATTGTAATCCGCCCCAAAGGCAAGCATCCCCGCCTCCGTCGCCTCAATCAACGGCGTCCCAATCCCGCAGCACGGGTCAATCAGCGTATCCCCCGGCGAAGCCACCAGATTCACCAGCGCCCGCGAAAACCTCTGCGGCAGCGCGCTCGAAAAATGGATCGGCCGCTCAATCCCCTCCAGCCACCGGTTCAGCCCCACGGAGATCAGCCTCCCCATCATCCATCGCCCCTGCGTCGCCACCACCGCCAGCTCCACCTGCGGGGCAGTCAAATCCGGCTTCCCGGTGATGGCATTGGCCACCCGCAGCACGACTTCATCTGCCCGCTCCGGCACCTTCGGCGGCGGCCTGAGCAGCGTAATCCGAAACCGCTCATATGCGACACCAGTAGCCTTACAATCCTCCAAAAGCCCCTCCAGCGTCTCCCCCTGCGCCTCGATGTGCACGCAGTGCCGCAGATAAGCCGACCGCGCCACATCCACGCCCCAGGGCGCATACACCACCCGCCCCAGCATCTCTGCACCAGTAAAGGCCCACGCCTCCGCCGCCGCCAACTCCGCCTCCGGATCCTGGCAGTGCACCGTATAGACATATCCCAAACTGCGTGTCATATCTGTTCCATTCTTAGAAAACCAACCCGGCTGCCTGTAGGAGCGGTCACCAGACCGCGATTATCTACGACCAACCGCTGCGCTGGCCGATACAAATCGCGGTCTGGTGACCGCTCCTACAGGCAACGTTACTGCCCGTCTCAAAAGGCAACCGATCCTGCCCATCCTCCGCTCCACCATAATTCTCTAACATTAGCGAAGCATCAAGAGAGGATATCGCCGACCAGCCGCGAACTCCTCCGCAGACGCACCAATCAGGGCCCTGGACGCCCGCTGACATGGAGGGATTGTCATGCGACGCGGTTTCACTCTCATTGAACTGCTGGTGGTCATCGCGATCATCGCCATCCTGGCGGCGATTCTCTTCCCGGTATTCGCCAAAGCCCGTGAGAAAGCCCGACAGTCAGCCTGCCAGTCCAACCTCAAACAGTTCGGCCTCACCATCGCCAGCTACTGCCAGGACTACGACGAGAAATTCCCCCTCCTTGCCCCCTACAACCCCGCCGGCACTATCATCTACCTGCAGGACAACCTCTACCCCTACATGAAGAACAACCAGATCTGGCAGTGCCCCAGTGCCCGCGGCTCATACTGGGCCACCTACGGGGTGCCCGCAACCTACATCACCGGGCAGTTGGTGACCTACGGCATTCAGGACAACCTCTGCTATTTCCACAGCTTGGACCACTTCGGCCGTGTCAACCCGCCGCTCTCGCTCGGTCAGATCCTCCGCCCGGCTGACATCTACATGATGACTGACTCAGCCTACTACACAAACTGGATCCGCAACACCGCCGCTGCGACCCTCGATCCCGCCGGGGTCAACCGCATGCGCTTCCCGCACAACGGTGGCCTGAACGTCCTCTATGTGGACGGACACGTGAAATTCTCAACCGAACAAGGCATCCGCGGCGGCAACGTAGACGACCGCTGGTACATGTAGCCAGCGCCGCGGGGGCGGACCGCAGTCCGCCCGCTCGCCCACCTAACGATGGCGCGCCGGCGTCACAAACCATAGCCGGCGCGCCACAAAGCCTTTACCCCTCCAGCCGGTTCATCCTCCCCATCCTCGCCTCTATCCTTCTCATCCTCTGAATCCTCTCACCCATCCTGCCCATCCGCCGTTATCCTGCCCATCCTGTAAAGCTCCCTCTCCCCCTACTCCTCACACCGCATCTCAACCACCTTCCCCCCCATCTCCGCCCCCTCCTCAACCCTCCCCAACAACCCCTCATAGTCCAGCCCTTCCGCCTCCAGACTCTTCACCAGCTCCGTAAACCCCACCGACGGCCGCTTCGCCAGCGCCCTCCCCAGCCTCTCATCCGACCGCGAAAACGCCGCCTGCATCCCTGCCCATCGCGCCGAATCCGTCGAGACTTCCACATGCGGCACCGATTTCAGGCTCTTCTGCACCCGCGAGAGCCAGTTCCGCAGCTCCCGCAGCGGCGGGAGCGCCTCCCGCTCGAAAGCCGTATGCGGCCGCGGCGAGAACACCCCGACATTGCACCTGAAATGCAGCCGCGGAAACGCCGCCGTCAGCCTCCGCGCCAGCGCCGTGATCTCCTCCCGGTCCTCCGCCGTTTCGGTCGGTAATCCGATCATGAGATAGAGCCGTATTCGCGTCAGTTCCGCCGTCGCCGCTCTCTCCACCGCCGCAAACAGCTCTTCCTCCGCCAATCCCTTCCCAATCGCCTTCCGCAGCCTCTCCGTCGCCGCTTCCGGCGCATAAGTCACCGTCCGCTGTCCCCCGCGCGCCAGCAGCCGCAGCAGTTCATCCGTCGCCGATTCCAGTCGTATCGACGACGTGCTCACCTGTAGCTCCGGCGACAGCCCCTCCAGCGCCCCGCAAAGCTCCGCAAGCTCCGGGTAATCCGACACTGCCGCCGCAATCAGCCCCACTTCCTTAGTATATTGCAGACCCCGCCGCACCGCCTCCACGATCCGCCCCACCGACCGCCACCGCTGTGGCCGGTACAGCCTCCGCGCCAGGCAGAAGCTGCAAGACCGCCCGCACCCGCGCCCGATCTCCACCAAAAACCGGTCCGCGAACTCCGCCTCGGGCGTGAGGATCACGGACGTGGTATCGAACTCATCCAGGTTCATGGCGCACCGCCGCGCCAGCGCCCCCGCCTCCGGCCGTCCCTGGAGCTCCGGCACATAGAACCCGCGCGTCGCCGCCAGCCTCTCCAGCGTCTCCTCCCGCCTCCCCGCCGCCAGCGCCTCACGAAGCACCCCCATGGCCGGCTCAATCTCCCCTATGTAGGCCACATCATAGATCTCCGCCAACGGCAGCGGCGCCGCCGATATCGCCGGCCCGCCCACGATCACTAGTGGCCCGTCCGAACGGTCCTCGCGCAGCGGCGGCACGCCTCCGGCCTCCAAAGCCGCCGGGATGGCTGGCCAGTCCAGTTCATAGGAGGACGTTATGGCAATAGCCTCGAAATCCCGCAGCAGCGCGCGCGACTCCAGGGAACAAACCGCCGAAGAGCGGGTCGAATCCCGTGCCGGATCGACAAAAGCCCGCTCCCAAAGCATCTCCCCCGTGGCGTTCAACTCCGCATACAGCGTATGTGTCGCCAAAGAAGACATGCCCACAGCATAGGAATGTGGGTACAGAAGGACTCCGCGCCGCGGCGCGGAACTGTTGGGGGTGGGAATGAGCAGTCGTTCGCTGTCGAGGATATCCATCCGCATAACCAGTGCCTGACCAGCCTCAGAGTGATGTGGGGACGTGGTAACATGATACCAAAGCCCCCCACCAACAGCAACCCGCCCGCCTCACGCCGTGCCGCCTCTGGCCGTGGGTGCGCGAAGCGACGTCTGCGTCGCAGGGCGTCTCGCCCGCCGCCGCTACCACCGGCAAACCGTAGGCCGTCGGAGGGGCCGAGCTTCAGCCGGCCCGCCGTTATCACCGACACCCTCGGTCGCGTAGTGCGGGCGTCTCGCCCGCCGCCGTTATCACCGACAAACCCGCACGCCGTTCGGAGGGGCCGAGCTTCAGCCGGCCCGCCGTTATCACCGACACCCTTGGTCGCGTAATGCGGGCGTCTCGCCCGCCGCCGTTATCACCGACAAACCGCCCCACAAACTTTTTTTCCACCGCAGGAGGAATCCCTGCAGGAACGTCGAACTTGTCCGCGCGGTGGAATGGAAATGCCTCCTCTGAGGCAGCCTTTTCGCCTGCAACGTTGTCATCGGAGTACCCGCAGATGATTGATACCAAGAAACTGGCTCAGGCGGCAAAAACCAGCACGACCACCGGCCAAATCGAGCGCCAGATCTCGCTGCCGTGGAAAGACGCCGCCCGCATCAGCATCCGCAACGTCACCCTCCGCCTCGGACGCGCCGCCATTACCGGCGCTGGCGTAGTCCTCGGCATCGCCTTCCTGGTCTCCGTCTGGACCGGTAAGGTCGTCACCGAGGGCCTCGAGGCCGATCGCGCCAAGAGCGCCCTCAGCGTTACCCAGGTCGCTGGCGAGACCGGCGGCGCCCCCGGTGAGACCGAGGCCGCCGAAGAGATCATGCAGCGCAACGCGCGTCAGAACTGGCTCGTAGTCATGTCTCTGCTCGTATGCGGCGTCGGCATTACCAACTCCATGCTCATGTCCGTCACCGAGCGCTTCCGCGAGATCGGAACCATGAAGTGTCTCGGTGCCCTCGACGGCTTCATCGTCCGCCTCTTCCTTATCGAATCTATTGTACTGGGCTTCCTTGGCTCGCTGGTCGGCGCTATCGTCGGCCACGTTGCCATGCTACTCATGTCCATGGCCAAAAACGGGGCCGACGTCGCCGCCAAGATGAACTGGGGACATATGGCTATGTACCTCGTCGCCTCGGTTCTGCTCGGCTGCATCCTGGCTTTCTTTGCAGCCGTAGCCCCGGCGATGCGTGCCGCCCGAATGCCGGCCGCCGCCGCACTCGCTACCGAAGTCTAGAAACCTGGAACTCATCGGGACCTGACCGCTACCAAGCCTATCATAAGCCCGTGGGAGGGCTCTCGCAGAGCCCGACCCTCCGCCTCGGCCAACCCGGCCCCGGCGCGCGACACTGCGCAACAGACGCATTGGAGGACACAATGGCCAAAATCGTATGCCCGGACTGCGGCAAAGAGATGGAAACGACCGGTATCGTGACCGTCTGTCCGGACTGCAAAGCCGACCTGAGCAAGGTTATGGAAGAGGTCGGGCGGGTCGAGCGCAAGACCAAGGCCGCCATCGCGACCGACGAGTCTGCGACCACCGCGGAGTTCATCGTCCGCACCAAGAACCTCAAGAAGATCTACAAGATGGGTGAAGTCGAAGTCCCCGCTCTCCGCGGCGTGGACCTCGCCATCCGTCGTGGTGAGTACCTCTCCATCATGGGCCCGTCCGGGTCCGGCAAGTCCACCCTCTTCAACATGGTCGGCGGCCTCGACAAGCCGTCCGAGGGCACCTGCTACATTGACGAAGTGGACATGGCCCAGCTTGACGCCGGCGAGCTCGCGTGGCTCCGCTGCCGCAAGATCGGGTACATCTTCCAGTCCTTCAACCTCATTCCCGTCATGACCGCCCTTGAGAACGTCACCCTGCCGATGATCTTCGCTGGCATGAGCTCTGACGAGATGATGGAGCGCGGCCAGATGCTCCTCGACCTCGTGGGCCTCGGCGGCCGCCTGCACCACAAGCCCTTCGAGCTTTCTGGCGGTCAGCAGCAGCGTGTGGCGGTAGCCCGCTCCCTGGCCAACAGCCCCGCGATCATCCTCGCCGACGAGCCCACCGGTAACCTCGACTTGCAGACCGGTAAGGAGATCATCGACCTCCTCAGGGAGCTCAACTCCGGCAGCGGCGTGACGATCATCTCGGCTACCCATGACCTCAAGATGATCGACGCCTCCGACCGCATCGTGCACATCCGTGACGGAGGCATCGAGCGCATCGAGATGCGCGCAGACATCGACCTGAAGATTGGTTCGTTCGCCGGTGCGGAGGGCGGGGAGTAACTCTCCTTGCAGAGCCGTAAACGGCTGGGATAGAGAGCCCAGGGCGTGCGGCTGAGCAGTCGCGCGCCCTTTTGCATTCTGCTGGCCGGAGGGGCCGAGCTTCAGCCGGCCCTGTCGTTCTGGACACACCTGCCGCGTAGTAACCAGTCCGCCATATGGCGGAGCGACGTCTGCTGTAGGGCGAAGCGATATCTGCTGTAGGGCGGGGGCTCGTACCCCGCCGGCCGTTATCACCGACATCCTGGGTCGCCGGTAGGAGCGCTCCCCTGAGCGCGATGCCGTTATCACCGACCAACAACCAATCCGCGTAGTCCGGGCGTCTCGCCCGCTCTCGCCGTTACCATCGGCCAACGAACTCGCACCGCCGCGCGACGATCAGCAAAAACCGCCGTACCCGCAACCTGCCCGCCACCTAACACGAAAGTGGTGAACTGTCTTGCTGCACAGGTCGCGCCTTGCGCTGCCCGCGCTGTTGATACTCCTCACTCCAGCGCTGGTGCTCGCTCAGCCCTCCGGCGCCCGCGAAGACTCGGAGATGGTTCTCACCTCCGACGTCAACTACGAGAGCGTTCTGCAGTACGTACAGCAGGACCGCATGACGCGCTTCGTCGAGCAGCTCGCCTCCTTCGGCTCGCGCGTCACCGGCTATCCCGGCTGTGACCGCGCTGCCGATCTCGTGGAGCAGACCTTCCGCGACCTCGGACTGCAGGTCGAGACCGAGAAATTCTCAGTTCTCGTCCCCATGCCCAAGTTCGACGCCCAGGGCCGCCCGGCCACCCTCACCGTCGGCGGCTCCCGGCAGTTCAGCCTCCTCCCCCTCTGGCCCAACCTCGTCCAAATGCCCAAAACCCCGCCCGAAGGTCTCTCCGGCCGCCTCATCTACGCCGCCAAGGGCGATCTGCAGGCCTTCAACGGTCTCGACGTCGCGGACAGCATCGTCATGCTCGACTTCGACTCCGGCCGGGAGTGGTTCAACGCCCCGCTCCTCGGCGCCAAGGCCGTCCTCTTCATCGAGCCCCGCGAGACCATCCGCGGCGAGGCCGAACAGAAATTCCTCTCCATGCCTGTCAGCATCCCCCGCTTCTGGGTCCCCAAGGAGACCGCCGACCTGCTGCAGGGCATGATCGCCCAGCAGGGCGAGGTTAACGTCAACGTCTTCTGCGACATCGACTGGCAGAAGGTCACCGGCAAAAACATCCTCGCCCATCTCAAGGGCACCGATTCGCGCCTCAGCAAGCAGCAAGTCGTCATGCAGGCCTACTACGATTCCATCTCCATCGCCCCGGTGCTCGCTCCCGGCGCCGAAAACGCCTGCAGCATCGCCGCCCTGATGGAGCTCGCCCGCGCCTTCAAGGCCCACCCGCCCAAGCGCAGCGTCACCTTCCTCGCCACCTCCGGCCACTTCGAGGCCATGGCTGGCGAAAAGGCCTTCCTCGCCTAGCGCTTCCGCGGCGCCCGCAGCGAAAAGTCCGTCAAGAAGCTCTATGACCTCGTCCGCCAGAGCCGCCGCGGCCTCGACGAAGCCGCCGCGAGCGTCTGGGAAGAGGAACTCCCCTCCGCCGACGCCGAGCCCAAGACCCCCGATCAGATCGCTGAGGAGCGCGTCCGCGCCCTCGGCCGCATCGCTCGGGCCGTCCGTCAGGCCGAAAAGAAGCTCCACGCCGCCGAGCGCACCGCCGTCCGCGCCAAGCGCTACGACCCCAACCGCGGCAAGCTCTACGAGCGCAAGCTCGACGAATCCGAGCTCCAGCGCCGCACGCAGCTCATCGGCGCCCTCGAGACTGCCCTGCCCGCGATGAAGTCCTCCCTCGCCCAGCTCAAGGGGCTCCTCGACCAGGCCAGGCCCCTGCGCCGCCAGGCCGATACCGCCCAGCGCGAGGCGGCCCTCGCCGGCATCCAGAAGGCCATCTTCGACTCCAGCGACGCCATGGACTTCTCCGCCGACGACATCTCCCTCTGGCTCTCCGTAGACCTCTCCAGCCACAACCAGTCCTGCGGCGTCTTCTTCAAGGGCTACTTCTACAACTACCGCGAAGACATCCAGTGGAAGTACTCCCAGATCGGCAAGAAGTGCCGCGAGTACGCCGACATCGTCTCCCGCTACATGGCCGTCCCCTCCGGCAGCCGCTTCGTGGACGGCATCAACGCCCTCAAGGGCAAGAACTGGCAGACCTACATGTCGGGCAAGCTCGCCCTGGGCAATGAGGTCGCCACCATCGCCGGCGTCCCCGCCGTCGGGTTCGCCACCATCAACGACTCCCGCCCCTGGGTAGACACGCCCCTCGACCTGCCCAAGCACGTGGACTTCCGCAACCTCTACGACCAGACCGCCTTCCTCGCCTGCCTCCTGCAGGACATGGTCAGCATCAGCGAGCCCCGCGACCTCTACGACCTCGAACTCGAAGACAACTTCGTCGAGGTCAAGGGCCGCCTCGTGCTCTTCGATCCTGAAGTCAGCACCTTCCCTGACGAGCCCATCCCCAGTGCCGTAGCCGTCGCCCGCACCGGCCAGCGAACCGCCATGGGCGTGCGCTGCGAAGTCTTCGACAAGGTCGGCACCGACGGCCGCCTCCACCTCCTCGGTCTCCCCAACGTCCGCACCAAGGGCGGAGACGTCCCCATCGAGGGCTACCTCCTCGACCCCAGGGACGGCCACGTCTCGATGGCCCCCGACATGGGCGTCAATGGCAACGAAGCCTATCCCTTCAAGGTCAAGCTCGACCAGGACATCAAGCCCGTCACCTGTGTCATGTTCAACTGCCTGCCCATGGCAATCTTTGACATGGTCGACCAGCGCTTCTTCCAGCTCCTGCGCGAGATCCATGTCTACGACGCCCAGACCGACGCCACCCCCTACCAGTACGGCTACTGCCTGCCGCTGCCGGCCCAGCAATTCGAATCTTCCTACGAGCCCGTCGCACTCGTCTTCGCCCCCGCCGGGACCAAGCTCAAGCTCACCATGGGCGCGAGCGTTCTCGGCCTGCGCTTCGTGCTCGTCAACCCCACCGCCAAGAACAACGAGGGCGAAGGTTACCTCATCGATAACCACCCCTCGATGTACGCCACGCCCTTCCTCGTCGCCCGCGACATGATCGACCTCGACGATCTGCGCATCAAGGGCCTCGAATCCCACGGCATCAAGAACAGCCGCGTCAAGCGCGCCCACCAGCAGGGCCTTGAATACCTCACGGCCGCCAGCGGCTTCCTCAAGGATCGCCTCTACGATCGCTTCCTCACTGCCGCCCGCTCGGCCTGGAGCTTTGAATCCCGCGCCTATCCCGACGTCCGCTCCACTGGCAATGATGTCATCAAGGGCGTGCTCTTCTACCTCGCCATGCTCATGCCGTTCGCCTTCTTCGCCGAACGCCTCATGATCGGCTCGCCCGACATCAAGTGGCAGATCCTCGGCTTCTTCGGCATCTTCATGGCCGTCTTCTTGCTCCTTGCCCTCGTGCATCCGGCCTTCGCCATCACCTTCACACCAGTCATCATCCTGCTCGCCTTCATCATCCTCGCCCTCACGATCGTCGTCACGAGCATCATCGTGCAGAAGTTTGAGGAGCAGATGAAGGAGATGCGCTACGAGCAGACCGGCATCCGCACCGCGGACGTCGGCCGCCTCGGCGCCTCCGCCGCGGCCTTCAGTCTCGGCATCTCCAACATGCGCCGCCGCAAGGTCCGCACGATTCTCACCTGTTTCACCCTCGTGCTCCTGACCTTCACCGTCCTCTCCTGCACCTCCGTGGTCACCGGAGTGCGCACCAACCGCATCCTCCTGCCCTACAAAGCCCCCTATGAGGGCATCATGATCCGCGACAAAACCTGGGAGCCCATCGGCGAACCCACCGCCCGGGTCATGCGCAATGAATTCTCCGATCCCAACACCTACGCCGTCGCCCCCCGCGCCTGGTACTTCTCCAGCAAGGTCGGCGACCAGTCCTTCGTGGATGTAGCCAACGGTGGCGCCGTCTACTCCGCCACTGCCATGGTCGGCATGTCACCCGAAGAGGCCCAGGTCTCTCGCCCGCAGGATGCCCTCCTCAAGGGCGGTACCTGGTTCACCAAGGGCGAGACACTAACGTGCATCATCCCTGAGGCAATGGCTGAGAAGCTGAACATCACTCCCGAAGACGCCGCCGCGGGCGCCAAATCCGTCAACGTCTTCGGCGTCCAGCTCCGCGTCATCGGCATCATGGACAGCAGCAAGCTCAAGAAGATCGTGGACCTCGACGGCGAGCCCATCACGCCTGTTGACTACCTCCTCATGCAGGAGCAGCAGCAACAGCAGCAGCAGGCCGGCGACAAGATGAGTGAGGACGAGCTGCGCGAGTACATCCATCTCGCCCCCGACAGCACCTTCTTCGTCCACTACGACTTCCTCATCGGACAGGGCGGCCAGCTCCGCTCCGTCGGCATTGCCATGAAGGACAAGGCCCTCGTCCAAAAGAACCTCGACGAGCTGATGTCCCGCATCGAGCTCAACCTCTATGGTGGCATGGGCGGCCGGACCTTCCTGTGCAGCGCCGTCTCGCAGACGGGCTTCAAGAACATCCAGGACCTCATCATCCCGGTCCTCATCGCCGCCATGATCTGTCTCAACACCATGCTCGGCTCTGTCTACGAGCGCGTGCGTGAAATCTACATCTACAGCTCGCTCGGCCTCGCGCCCACCCACATCGCCCTCCTCTTCATCGCGGAAGCTGCGGTGTACGCCATCCTCGGCGCGGTCGCGGGCTACCTCTTCGGACAGGTCCTCTCCAAGGTCCTGCTCGAAACCGGCCTGCTTGCGGGCCTCAACCTCAACTACTCGTCACTCTCCGCCGTTGGCGCCACCCTGGTCATCATGGTCACGGTGCTGCTCTCGGTCATCTACCCCGCCCGCCGCGCCTCGGAAATCGCCTCCCCGGGCATCGAGCGCCGTTGGCACCTGCCCGAGCCCAAGGGCGACACCATCGACATGTCCCTGCCCTTCACGGTAACCGGCGACCAGGCTCTCGGCGTGAACATGTTCCTCAACGAGTATCTCGCGGCCCACGCCGACTACTCTCTCGGCAACTTCTCCACGGCCGACATCAGCCTGAAGACCGTGGACAGCGAGTACGGCGAGGGCTACGAGCAGGGCCTGATGGTCTGGCTGGCGCCGTATGACCTGGGCGTCTCCGAGCGCCTCTACCTCCGCACCCTGCCGACCGAGGAGGCCGAGGTCTACCAGATCCACGCAATGATAGTCCGCGAAAGCGGCGACCAGTCATCATGGATGCGAGTGACGCGCAACTTCATCAACATGCTGCGCAAACAGTACCTGCTCTGGCGCACCTTCCCAGCCGGCCTGAAGGGCGACTACGGCCACCGCGGCCTCGCCATGCTGAACAACGAGCCAGCCAAGCCCAACACCGGCAAAGAAACCGGCTAGTGTCTCAGGCCGTCCAGGCTGTAGGGCGGGGGCTCGTACCCCGCCGGCCGTTATCACCGACATCCTGGGTCGCGGGTAGGAGCGCTCCCCTGAGCGCGACGCCGTCATCACCGACCAACAATGCGCGCCCCGAAGGGGCCATCGCCTATCGCAGGGGCCGAATGCGGACAGCCTAACACCCCGCATCCGGCCCACCGGCGACGACTTACAACTCTCTTCGTAGGACGGGCGTCTCGCCCGTCACCGTACCGCCATCCGGCTGTAGGGCGGGGGCTCGTACCCCGCCGGCCGTTATCACCGACCAACTGTCGCGCCGTTTCCGAATCGCCGTCTCTCGCCTTTACCATTCAACGATCAACGATCAACGATCAACCAGCCTTTCCGCGGAGGCAAAAAGTGGCGCACATAGACCCCGAACTCGCACTTTATCGAGACTTGATGGAAGTCCCGGACAAGTTCGAGGAAGGCTTCGATATCAAGTCCGTCATCGGCGCGATCTTCGTCGGCTTCGTCATGATGCCCGGCGCGATCTACCTCGGCCTTGTCGCCGGGCAGTCTCTCGGACCCGCCGCGGAGTGGACCACTATCATCCTCTTCACCGAGGTTGCGCGCCGCTCGTTCATCACGCTCAAGCGCCAGGAAATCTACATCCTCTTCTACATCGCGTCCTCGCTAACGGGCACGATCGGTGGCTTGCAGCTTGCTGGCGGTGCTTTCGCCGGAAAGATCTGGGACCAGTATTTCGTCCGCTCCCCGGCGGCTGAAGGTATGGGTATCGCGTCTCAGGTGCCCACCTGGGTCGTCCCGCCCCCCACCTCCGAAGCCATCATGCACCGTACGTTCCTCCATGCCGACTGGCTCATCCCCGGCGCGATTTTGCTCCTGGGCACGCTCCTCGGCCGTATGAACTGGTTCGGCCTCGGCTACGTACTGTTCCGCATCACCTCTGACTACGAGAAGCTCCCGTTCCCCTTCGCGGCCATCACGGCGCAGGGCTCGACGGCTCTGGCGGAAGCCACCTCCAAGGAGGAGACCTGGCGCTGGCGCACCTTCTCCATCGGCGCCATGGTCGGTCTGGTCTTCGGCACCTTCTACGTGGGTATCCCCACGATCACCGGCGCCATCATGACCGAGCCGCTGCAGCTTCTGCCGATCCCGTGGGTTGATCTCACCCGCACCACCGCCTCAATCCTGCCCGCGGTGCCCACCGGCTTCGTCACCGACCTCGGCACCGTCGGCTCCGGGTTCGTGGTGCCTTACTGGGCGGTGGTCGGCAGCTTCATTTCGGCCATCGGCACCTTCATTCTCAACCCCTGGCTCTACCGGCACGGCATCCTGGTCCGCTGGAAGCCCGAGATGGGCACCATCGAGACGCAGTTTAACAATACGGTGGACTTCTACTTCAGCATCGGGATTGGCGTTTCGTTCGCGGTGGCCGCCATCGGTATCGGCACCATCATCATCCAGCTCATCCGTGACGCCAAGCACAGGCAGCGCGGAGAGAAGACCGAACGTTCGTGGAAGCCACCGGCAGGCCGTGGCGACCTCCCAATGTGGATTGCCATCGCGCTCTTCGTCGTCTCGACCATCGGCTATGTCATCCTGTGCTGGGCGCTCGTCCCCAAGTTCCCGCTGATCTACGTGATCCTGTTCGGGTTCGTGCTCACGCCGTTAAACTCGTACATCGACGCCCGCATGATCGGTCTGACTGGACAGTGGGTTGGGATCCCGATGGTCAAGGAAGCCGCCATCATCAAGAGCGGCTACCGGGGCATAGATATCTGGTTCGCACCTATTCCAAACTTCGACCACGGCGCGCAGGCGATGCGCTTCCGCGTGCTGGAGCTAACGGGCACGAGGGTCACGGGCCTCATCAAGGCCGAGCTTTTGATCTGGCCGATCACGATCTTCTGCAGCCTGCTGTTCTGGCAGTTCATCTGGCGCCTCGCGCCGATCCCGTCCATCTACTACCCGTACGCCCAGAAGATGTGGCACATGCAGGCCCTGCAGCGCGGCCTGTGGATGACCTCGACGATCAACCCGGAGACCAGCCTGTTCTACAAGGCCTGGAACCTGGACCGGGCAATCTGGGGCTTCGTCTTCGGCATCGGGTCATACATGATCCTGGCGCGACTGCGCTTACCGATCATGCTCATCTATGGAATTGTGCGTGGCCTGGGGACGTTGCCCCATTCCATCTTCCCGGAGATGATCGGGGCGCTGATCAGCCAGTACTACTTCGTCCCACGCTTCGGCGCCAAACGCTGGAAGCAGTACGCCACGGTACTAATGGCGGGCTACTCCTGCGGCATGGGCCTCATCGGCATGGGCACAGTAGCGATAGCCATGGTCAGTAAATCGGTCTCGCAAATGCCCTACTAGCCGCCGTCTGCCATTGATCGCGTGGTAGGCATGCTCCGCATGCCGGACCCAGTCTTAGATCCGCGTAGTGCGGGCGTCCCGCCCGCCGTCGTTGTCACCGACCAACCAACGCGTCCGCCGCTTCCTTCTGAACCAACCTGTACGAGCGATCACCGATCGCGACCGTCACCGACCAACAATTTGCGCCCCGGAGGGGCCATCGCCTTCCGGAGGGGCCGAATGCCGACAGCCTCACCGTCTGCATCCGGCCCGCCGTAATCACCGACAACGCGTAGTGCGGGCGTCCCGCCAGTAGTGCCTCACAAAAAACCTAGACACCTTAGCTGGGCCTTTGTGGGCTGCTCCCAGAGCCGTTCGCGCAGTTTTAG
>JBDKRC010000173.1:0-5157 GCA_039683575.1 Armatimonadia bacterium
TGATACTCTGTAGGGGCATCCGCTGATCCCTCCCTTGATGCTGGACACACCAAGATAGGGGATCGGCGGATGTTTCTCCTTTCTACCATGATGAGATCATGTCACCCACACTAATTGAGGAAGAGCCTGCTGGAGCAGTTTGTCTTGACATGAGAGCATACTTTCTGGTAGTGTTGCCCTCTACCACGGATAACTTCCGTGGGTATTTTTGCACGCAATAGCAACTGAGGTGAGGCGACCATAGATCCCAATCGGGGCTACAGGATCAACGAGCGGATACGAGCTCCCCAGGTCAGAGTGGTAACGGAAACGGGAGAGAACCTGGGGCTGATGACAGTTCAGGAGGCGCTGGCGGAAGCCGAGCGTCGCAACCTGGACCTCATCGAGGTGGCGCCAGACGGCAAACCCCCCGTCTGCCGCATCATTGACTACGGTAAGTTCCGCTACGAGCAGCGTAAGAAGGCCAAGGACGCGCAGAAGAAGTCGAAGCAGACTGAACTCAAGGGAATTCGCGTCCGGCCCAACACCGACGACCATGACCTGGACTTCAAGAGCCGCAACGCGCTGAAGTTTTTGCGCAAGGGTGACAAGGTGAAATTCACCGTCATCTTCCGCGGCCCGGAGCTTCGTCACAAGGAAATCGGCCAGCACCAGCTCGAGCGCTTCATCACCAACCTGGCCGAGTTCGCAACGGTTGATCAGCCGCCCCGGATGGAAGGGCGCCGCATGACGATGGTGCTGGAGCCCAAGAAGGGTATCACCATTCCGGAGCAAGGAGAGTCCAAGAGTGCCAAAGATGAAAACGCGCCGGTGCGCAGCAAAGCGCCTGAAGGTAACGGGGAGCGGGCGAGTAGTGAGCCGCAGCCCCAAAATGAACCACTTGCTGTCCAAGAAGAGCAGCCGGATCAAGCGGCGGCTGAAGCTGGGGACTGAGGTCACGGCTCCGGGTTACAAGAAGGCTGTCGAAAGCCTCATGCCGTATGCCTAGCAGAAGGTCACACCAGGTCGGGCAGCCCTGCCCGACCTTTGAGGTCAATACCAGCCGTTGCCTTTTTTCAGAACTGATAACTGGCAACTGACAACTGGTAACTGACCGCGGGCTTGTGAAGCGGGCAATCAAGCGGCGGCGAGGACCTTCAGGTCTGGCGCCACCCGCCCCCAGCAGCCCAGGGCATAAAAGGAGTTGGGACCATGCCCAGAGTAAGTCGAGGTCCGGCCTCCCACCGGCGCCGCAAGAAGATCTTGAAGGCGGCGAAGGGGTACGTCGGCGGTCGCCGTAAGTTCTACAAGACCGCCAAAGAGACGGTCATGCGGGCGCGGAATTACGCGTACCGTGACCGGCGAGTGCGCAAGCGAGCCTTCCGGAACCTGTGGATCGCGCGCATCAATGCCGCCGTGCGGCTCAATGGCATGACCTACAGCGTCTTCGCCAACGGGCTGAAGAAGGCGGACATTCAGATCAACCGCAAGATGCTGGCCTACCTGGCAGCCGAGGATCCCGCGGGCTTCGCTCTGATCGTAGAGCAGGCGCGGGCGGCGCTGGCTTAGGCGAGAGGTCTGCAGACGAAGCATGTGGAAACGCCGGTCCGCGAGGACCGGCGTTTCTTCTTCCCCCTGGTGGGAGCCGGGCGAGCCGCCCGGCCTACTGGGATTAGGATGAAATTGGGCGGGATGTGCGGCCGTGGTGAGAGCCGGGCGAGCCGCCCGGCCTACTAGGATTAGGATGAGGTTGGGGCGCAGGACGCCCGGTACATGAAGATAACAATGTCAATAATATCCAGCCCCCAAAACCAATACGTGAAACTCTTTCGCTCTCTTGAGCATGCCAAAGCGCGCCAGGAGACCGGGCTCTTTGCCGTGGAGGGCGTACACTCCATTGAGGACATGCTCGCTACCGGATGGAAGGCCATGGTGGGGTACTGGTGCCCCGATCTTCTGCCTGATGAGGACCTGGCGGGGGCGCTGCGGGACAACTCCAAAGAGTTCATCTCGCTTTCGCGGCAGGCTTTCGAAGCGATGAGCGGAGTGCAGGCGCCGCAGGGGATTGCGGCGGCGGTGCGGATACCGAAGCCGACGTTCAAGTCCATCAAGGCGCGCGAAGGCGTCATTCTGGCGGTCCATGAGCTGCGCGATCCGGGGAACATGGGCAACATGATCCGGACGGCGGATGCGGCTGGGGCGCTGGCGGTTGTGGCCGTGGACCACTGCGTGGACTACTGGATGCCCAAGGTGGTGCGGGCGGCGGCGGGCTCGATGTTCCATCTGCCGCTGGTCGCGGCGACTAGTGACGAACTCATCGAGTGGTCGCGGACATCGGAGACGCCAATCGCGGCGACGGTGGTGGAGGGCGGGCAGCCTTGCAACGAAATCCGGTTCCCGAAGCGATGTGCGATGCTGATTGGCAGCGAGGCGCGCGGGCTGCCGCAGGCGCTATTGACAGCCTCTGACATTCAAGTTACGATACCGATGCCCGGTGCGGCGGAGAGTCTGAACGCCGCCATCGCCGGTGGGATAGTGCTTTACGAGTTCATACGACAAGGTCTTGACGGAGAAAAGTAAGCGGTAGACGGGGCCTCGAGAGAGAGGAAGCCATGGGCTGGAAGCTTCCCTGACCGACGTGCCGCCGAAGTTCCCTCCCGAACCGCAGGCTGAAGTGGCAGTCCGCTGCGCTTGTAACCGCAAGCGCTGCGCTTGCAGGGGCAAGCGCGGGCGGAGGGGCCATGCGTAGGCTGTGCCGGCATGTTCCACCGTTACCCGGAACGCCGCCTGACAGGGTGGTACGTGTTTGGTGCTGCTATTTGTAGCCCCGGCGTCCCTAAGGATGTCGGGGTTTTTTGCCAGGTGAGGGGAAGAGCATGTTACGGCAGAAGGGCATGTTCCGGCACACGGAGTGTGCCTACCACGCGTAGAGGTGGTGTGAGATGGAGTGGCAACAGTGGTGTGCGGAGCTTGTCGAGGTCCTGGGGCTGGGCAAGACGCCGGTGGGGGTGACGTATAGTGATGAGTTGCCGGAGGGGGTGGGGGTTCCGAAGTGTCGCGTGTGCAGCGCGCTGCACCAGGCGTCCGAGGGGAGCCTGATCGCACTGGGGGCGGAGAATTCGGTCTGCCCGGGTGGGTCGCTGTTTCTGGGCTTACGGGAGCAGGACGCGGCGGACGCGGAGAGGCTGCGGGACTTTTTGATCAACGGCGAGAAGCTGGTGTCGTGTCCGGCGTCGGCATACAGGATGCGAAAGACCGGGCCGCAGCCGCCGCTGGGAATGGCGCGTTATGCGGTGTTCGCGCCGCTGGACAAGATGCCCTTGCGGCCGGATGTGACGGTGGTGTTCTGCAATGCGGCGCAGGCGGCGCGGCTGGTGAGTTTGGCGTGGTATGAGACGGGGGAGGCGCTGCAGTGCGATCCGAGCGGGGCTTCGTGCCGGTCGGTGATTACGTATCCGCTGGTGACGGGGCGGTTCAATGTGAGCTTTGGCGACATTACCGAGCGTCGAAGTGAGAAGCTACCGCCGGAAGAGTTGTATGTGAGCCTGCCGTGGACGATGCTGCGTTCGGTGGTGTGGAGTATGGAGGGGAGCAGCGCGGGGCGGGCGACGATGGATTTGAGTAGGATGCCACAGTAGACCAGGCGGGGCAAGGTGGCCCGCCTGGTGGCCGCGGGCGAGCCGCCCGCTCTACTAGAAGGGTATTTGCCGCACGCTCTACTGGTTTTGCGGAAATTCCGGAGGAGATAGAACTATGCCCATCATCACCGTGACGCTGACGCCGCAGGAAGTGGAATGCAAGCGCTGTCTGGCGGAGGCGCTGACCAAGACCGCTGCCGAGATCACCAAGATTCCGGAGGCGGCGTTTGTGGTGGTTATTGATGAGCATTCGCGGGAGAGTATTGCGGTGGGCGGGCAGTTGCTTTCGGATCGGTAGTTTTTGAAGACGCGAGTTGGCGTAGCGGGTGGGCCGGATGCGCGAAACAGCCGCGCATTCGGCCCCTCCAGGCGCTGCTCGCGCGGTGCGGTATACGGAAGTTGCTTTGCAGAAGGATGGAGACAACATGCTAGATCAAATCGCTGCCTTGCAGGCGGAAGCCGAGGGCGTTATTGCTGCGGCTAAGGATGAGGCTGCGCTTGAGGAAGCGCGCATCAAGTACCTGGGGCGCAATGGCCTCGTGCGGGCGCTGTTCCAGAAGCTGGGGCAGGTGCCCAAGGAAGAGAAGCCTGCGGTAGGACAGGCACTCAACCAGCTTAGCAAGGGTCTCGAGCAGGCTATGGCCGAGCGCAAGGAAGTGCTGGAGAGCGGGACGGCCGATGCGGCGCTGGCCGCTGAGACCATCGACGTCACCCTCCCCGGCCGTTCGCCGCGCGTGGGCAAGCGGCATCCGCTGCTGGCGACGCTTGACGAGATGATCGGCATCTTCCTGGGGCTGGGCTTCCGCGTCGCGGAGGGGCCTGAGGTTGAGGATTACTACCACAGCTTTGGGGCGCTCAACTATCCGGAGTATCACCCGGCGATGGATGAGCAGATGACGTTCTATGCGGGGCCGGAAGTGCTTTTGCGCAGCCAGACCTCGACCGTGCAGATTCGCGCCATGGAGAAGATGGAGCCGCCGGTGCGGATCATCGTGCCGGGGCGGTGCTACCGGCGGGATACCGTGGACGCGACGCATTGCCACACGTTCTATCAGCTTGAGGGGTTGCTGGTGGATGAGGGCATCACGTTTGCCGACCTCAAGGGCACGATGCAGATTTTCGCCCAGGAGATCTTCGGCGAGCGGTGCAAGGTGCGGTTCCGTCCGGACTTCTTCCCCTTCACCGAGCCGAGCGCGGAGATCGCGCTAAGTTGCACGATCTGCGACGGCAGCGGGTGCAGGGTGTGCTCGAACACCGGGTATCTGGAGGTCGGCGGGGCGGGTCAGGTGGACCCGAACGTGCTGGCCAACGTGGGGTATGACCCGGAGAAGTATACGGGGTACGCGTTTGGTGTGGGTGTGGAGCGGTTCACGATGCTGCGGCACGGGATCGATGATATAAGGCTGTTTTATAGCGGGGATATGCGGTTCTTGCGGCAGTTTTGAGGGGCGGGGAACGGCGGGAACATCGGGCTGTAGGGCGGGGGCTACGTACCCCGCCGCTCGGGAGGTCGTAGATAACGGCCGGCGGGGTACGTAGC
>JBDKRC010000174.1:0-10942 GCA_039683575.1 Armatimonadia bacterium
CGACACGCAAATAGTTCTCGGCACCGGCACCCCGCAGGAGGTCAAAGACGAGGTCCGCCGCCGCTGCGACGACCTCGCCCCCGGCGGCGGCTTCATGTTCTGCCAGGTCCACAACATCCAACCCAACGTCCCGCCAGAGAACATCACGGCGAGGTACGAGGCGCTGGACGAATATCCTGGTTCATCTTCATAGGGCGGGCGTCTCGCCCGTCTCCGGCCGTTTCTGCTGGAGGGGCCGCGCTTCAGCCGGCCCAAGCCGTTATCACCGACCCGGCCGCCTGTAGGAGCGGTCACCAGACCGCGATCATCTACGACTAACCAACGCAACACATGGATTCCACCGTACTCCATCAACCCACGGGAGCCTTGACCAAATGCCACTAGTAGACATGCCGCTCGAAAAACTGAAGACCTACGAAGGCCGCAACCCCCGACCCGCCGACCATACCGACTACTGGGACCGCGCGCTCGCCGAGATGCACGCCCTCGATCCGCAGCTCGAGCTCGTCCCCGCTCCCTTCCAGGTCCCCAACGCCGAATGCTTTGATCTGTACTTCACTGGCGTCAAGGGCGCACGCGTCCATGCCAAATATCTCCGACCCACCAATGCTCCTGCCCCGCATCCGGCAATCTGCCAATTCCACGGCTACACCGGCAGTTGTGGCGACTGGCATGACAAGCTCGGCTACGTCTCCCTCGGCTATTCGGTCTTTGCGCTGGACTGCCGCGGCCAGGGCGGGCGCTCCGAGGACGCGGGCTGCGTCATCGGCAACACCCAGCGCGGGCACATCATCCGCGGCCTTGACGACGACCCGGACAACCTGCTCTTCCGCCAGATGTACCTAGACACCGCCCAGTTGGCGGGCATCGCCATGAGCATGCCCGAAGTGGATCCTGGCCGTGTCGCCGCCATGGGCGGCTCCCAGGGCGGCGGGCTGACCCTCGCTTGCGCCTCACTGGAGCCCCGCATCAAGAAGGCCGTCCCGGTCTTCCCGTTCCTTTGCGACTACCTGCGCGTGTGGGAGATGGACCTGGCGATTGGCGCGTACGATGAGATCAAGACCTACTTCCGGATGTTCGACCCGCGCCACGACCGCCACCAGGAGATCTTCACCAAGCTCGGCTACATTGACTGTCAGTTCCTCGCCCCGCGCATCAAGGGCGAGGTCCTGATGGCAGTAGGCCTGATGGACACCACCTGCCCGCCGTCGACGCAGTTCGCGGCCTTCAACAAGATCACGTCCGAAAAGAAACTCGCGATCTTCCCCGACTTCGGCCACGAGGGCCTGCCGGGATTCTACGATGAGGCGATGCAGTTCCTGTGCGAGTGGTAGATGAGTCGCCGTTCGCACAACCCAACCAGCCGTGTAGTGCGGGCGTCCCGCCCGCCTCCGAGCAGCTTCGCAAGAGTCGTACGAGCGGCATCCATGCGACCGCCGCGGTCGCCACGCGAGGGTAGCGCCAGCCTGTGGGGCTTCCAGCCCCACAGGCTGGGGGTCCTCCCCAGACCTTACCAGAGCAACTAGGGGGTAAGAGACCATGAAGCGCCTTTGGAGAGACGGACCCGCCGCCAACCCCATCAACGCCGTCCCCGATGGCTACGATGGCCCGCGCTGCACCTGGAAGTACAAGCTCAATTTCGACGACAGCCTGGGCCGCCCGGTCATCTGCGGCTTGCCCGCCTGGGAGGAGGCTGGCCAGCCGGAGCCCCGCTGCCTGCTGCACGCCCGCCGCAAGCCTGAATGCTTCTATGAGCTCCTTCTGGAGCTCATAGAAGAGGGCGCGGACATTTCCGAGGCCCGCCTTGAGTACCTCGACCTGCCCGGGATTGACTTCTCCGGCATGGGTGCGGAGGGGCTCTTGTGCAACGGCGCGAACCTGCGCGGAGCCAACTTCTCCGAGGCCGGCATTAGCTTCGTGACCTTCGACGGCGCCGACCTCACCGGGGCCTGCTTCGAGAAGGCGATGGGCATGCACACCGAGTTCAACGGCGCCTGCCTGCGCGACGCCAACCTGCGCGACGTAGACATCGAGTTCGCCGAGTTCCGGGGTGCCGACCTCAGGGGAGCCGATCTCACCAACGCCAACTTCGAGCAAGCCTGGGTCAACGGCTCCCACCCCCCGCCCGAAGAGTGGCAGGTCAAGCACCTATCCCGGCATGAACTCTTCCCGGACGACGACAATGATATCTGGGACGAGATTTCGTGGAGCCACCTCAAGTAACGGCCCTCCGATCCCGCCGTTGCCTGGCCGTGCCTTTCCGGCTGTAGGGCGTAGCGACGTCTGCGTCGCAGGGGGCTCCGTACCCCGCCTGCCGTTATCACCGACCAACCCACGCCCGCCCGTGACCGAGGAATGAGCCTTCGCCTTTACGCAGGCCCCCCCGCCCCCTGCGGCGAACTACCACCCATCACTCCGGGGGAGCCTCCCACCATGAACACCCTCTATGCTCCCCCCCGTGGCGCTACTGGCAAAATAACTACGTTACCTAGGGAGGAATCGTCATGGCAACTCTGAAGCTTTACAGACTGAGAGTGACACTGAAGCGTGGTCCTGTCACAGAGGAGTTCGCCAGAGCGAATCCGACTGTCGCTCGCACTTTTGAGATTCGGGGGGATCAGACTCTGGACGATCTTCATGAGGCGATTATGCAGGAGTTCCAGCGCTGGGATGCTCATCTTTACGAGTTTGAGATTGAGCCAAGAGGTAAGAGACAGAATCTTAGCCCGTACTTTGTCCTGCCCTTCGATCTTGAAGAGGGACTCAGTATGGGAGAGGCGACAAGAAACGACGCCACCAAGACAAAGCTCAGTTCGCTCTACCTCAAGGTTGGGGACGATTTCTCATATCTCTTCGACTACGGCGACGGGTGGCGGCACCTGATAGAGGTCGAGGCCATCACAACGCTTCCCATATATCCTCGAGTTGTAGCCAGCGAGGGAGATATCCCGCCCCAGTCTGTCGAGTGGGATGACAGCATGATGATCTACGGCGATCCCTTTCCAGAAGAGTGGGAGGCGGCGCGCGATGCGCAAGCAGATGACAAGCCTATGCCCGAAGAAGATTTGAAATGAACACCCTCTACTACGGCGACAACCTCGACATCCTCCGCCGCTATATCGCCGACGAGTCGGTGGACCTTGTTTACCTCGACCCGCCCTTCAACTCCAACGCCAACTACAACGTGCTCTTCGCTGAAAAGGACGGGACGCAGGCCGCCTCGCAGATCAAGGCCTTCGACGATACCTGGACCTGGACTCTCGAAGCGCGCGCGGTTTTCGAGGAACTGGCAGAGCGGCAGGACCGCGTCGCCGACGCCATGATTGCCTTCCAACGCCTCCTGGGCACCAATGACATGCTGGCCTACCTCACCATGATGGCCCCCCGCCTCGTCGAACTCCGCCGCGTCCTCAAGCCCACGGGCAGCCTGTACCTCCACTGCGATCCGACGGCGAGTCATTACCTGAAGGTGTTGCTGGATGCGGTCTTTGGCGCGGTGAACTACCGCAATGAGATCACGTGGCGGCGGACGAGCGGCCACAATGATGCGAAGCGGAAGTATGCGGACACTACTGACATCATTCTGTTCTACTCGAAAGGCCCCAAGCACACATTCAACGTTCAATACGCCCCTTATTCCGAGAAGTACATCGAGACGTTTTACGTTCATAAGGACCCGGATGGTCGGCGCTGGCGGCGCGGTGATCTGAGGAGTCCGAACCCGCGTCCGAATCTCATGTATGACTACAAAGGGCACAGACCGCACAAGAACGGATGGGCGGTCTCGCGGGAACGGATGGAGCAACTCGATGCGGAAGGACGCCTCCATTGCCCTGCCAAGCCCGACGGTCGGATACAACTGAAACGGTATTTGGACGAGCAACCGGGCATGCCTGTCACATGCTCATGGGATGACATTCCGCCGATTCATGCTCTCACAGCCGAACGCCTCGGCTACCCCACCCAAAAGCCCGAGGCGCTGCTCGAACGCATTATCTCCGCCTCCTCCAATGAGGGCGACGTTGTCCTCGACCCCTTCTGCGGTTGCGGCACTACCATCGCCGCCGCGCAGAAACTCGGCCGGAAATGGATTGGCGTTGACGTGACTCATCTCGCCATCACCCTGATGAAACAGCGGTTGGCGGACCACTTCGGCGAGACTGTGGAGTATCAGGTCGTCGGCGAGCCGACTTCGCTGCCCGATGCCGAGGCCCTCGCTCTGCAGGACCGCCACCAGTTCGAAATCTGGGCGCTCGGTCTCGTCCATGCCCGGCCCTTCGAAGCCAAGCAAGGTGCCGACCGGGGCATTGACGGGCGCATTCGTTTTAATCAGGGTATGAACACGTACGACTGGACCGAGGCGCTGATCTCCGTCAAGTCCGGCAATGTCCACTCCAACGTGGTATCAGAGCTTCGGGGAGTGGTAGAACGGGAGAAGGCTGCGATTGGGGTTCTTATTACCTTGCACGAACCAACTCGCAACATGATTCGCGAGGCAGTTGACGCCGGGTTCTACACTTTGCCCTATGACGAGACGAAGAAATACCCGAAGCTGCAGATATTGACGATCGCCGATCTGCTCGCCGGAAAGCAGATTGAGTGCGGTCCCCTCCACCATAGCGCCGGCACCTTCAAACAGGCCCCGAAGGCTGGTCGCCAATCCGGCCAGATGCAGATTGAAACTGACGCCGACGACTAGCCAGCCTCGACTCACCTACTACGCATGGTAGCAGACTTCCCCAAAGGGGGATTCAGAACCTTCTGGGTCCCCATTTTTGCCTCTCCCTCCACCCCTGCTTTCGCTTTGTGCAAAGTCGTCACTGACATGGTAGAGGAAATCTTCCAATATCACTATCGGTCAAGATTGATTGTGTCAATGAATGGCTGTTTTGAAGCATTTGTGGTGCCTTTTGCGCGGGCAGGTGAGGACTTCGCGGATGGTCAATTCTATAGTTTGCAGCTCTCCAAGGGAGACGTACCATGTCCGACCAGAAACGCCCGAATCTGCTCCTCATCATGACCGACCAGCACCGCGGGGACTGTCTGCGGTGTGATGGTAATGAAGTGATAGAGACCCCCTATTTCGACGAACTGGCCTCGCAGGGCACGCGCTTTACCGCGGCCTATACGGCCTGTCCGTCCTGCATTCCCGCCCGCGCGACGCTGATGACGGGGATGGACCAGTGGCATACCGGGGTCCTGGGCATGGGGCGCAGCCGGAGCAATATGACCCAGCACTACGCCCATACGCTGCCGGGGGAGTTGGCGGCGGCGGGGTACCATACCCAGGGCATAGGCAAGATGCACTTTCACCCGCAGAGGGCCCTGTACGGCTTCCACAACACGATTCTCGATGAAAGCAGCCGCGCCGTCAGCTCGGAATTTGTGAGCGATTACCGCCGGTGGTTCGAAGAGAACAAAGACGGGCCATACGGCTATCGCGACCACAGCGTGGACTGGAATTCGTGGATGAGCCGCCCCTCGCACCTGCCCGAGCACCTGCACCCCACGTGGTGGACGGCACAGCAGGGAATTGACTGGCTGGACCGCAGAGACCCGGAGAAGCCGTTTTTCCTGAAAGTAAGCTTCGCCCGCCCCCATTCGCCCTACGACCCGCCGCAGGCATATTACGATATGTACCGCGATCGCGAGATGCCGCCCGCGCGGGTGGGCAACTGGTCGCATATCCACGATATACATTCTGATGACACCAACGCCTGGCGCTCCCACCGCACCGAGGCTGAGATCCAGCGGGCACGGGCCTGCTACTACGGGAATGTGACCTTCATTGACCACCAGGTCGGGCGGCTGCTGTACGAGCTGCGGCAGCGGTATCCTGAGGACCACCGCAACACGCTGATCGTCTTTACCTCGGACCACGGGGACATGTTGGGCGACCACCATTTATGGCGCAAGACGTACGCGTACGACGGCTCAGCGCGGATTCCGATGATTGTGCGGCCCCCGCTGGGTTGGGACGCGCCACGGGGGCAGGTGCGTGATGAGGTGGTGGAACTGCGGGATGTGATGCCGACATTCCTCGCCGCGGCAGGGGTGGAGATACCTGAGACTGTGGATGGCATGAGCATGATGCCGCTGGTCAGCCCTCGCCTAGGTGGGTTCGTCTCGAACCCACAACCGGCCGGGGCCGGGGAGGCGGGTTCAGGGATGAACCCGCCTACGCGACAATGGCGGGACTATCTACTCGGCGAGCATGACTGGTGCTACAGCCACGAGCAGGCCTACTACAGCGTCACCGACGGGCGCTGGAAGTACATCTGGTTCCCGTATCTCGGCACCGAGCAGCTTTTCGACCGGGGGGAAGACCCCGGCGAGGAGCATGACCTGGTGACAGCCGGGCAGGGCGGGGAGGCGCTGGAGAAGTGGCGGCAGGTGATGGTTGAGGAGCTTAAGGCACGGGACTGCGGGCTGGTGGAGGACGAAAGGCTCGTGACGCTGAGCCTCGATCAGGCGATCCGGAGCCCGAATCTGTATACATACGGATGCAGGCCGTCCTAGGTACGGCAGGGGCTCTTGTCGGCTGTCGGAGCGAGTGCCGCAGGCGGATTGGCTATCGTGTCTCCGCCCGGCTGGAAGCCGGGCTCTAGTGGCGTTATCTCGCGGCTGGAAGCCGCTCGTACGACGTTGAAGGGACCTGACATAGTCTGGTCGGAAGCCGCGCGTACGACATGGGATTGTTGCCTTCAGTCTGCGCTGAGGTGACCGCGATGAACCACTGTCGCTCTTTCATTGCGCTGGCGATGTTGGTGCTGCTGGCGGGTCTGGTACCGGCCCACGCCGATCCGGCGGATCCGGCGAAGACTCGAGGTATCTCGATCCCGGCGGCCGGCATCGGGGGCGACTACCCGGTCGCGGCGCTCCTGGGCCTGGTCCGGACGGCGAAGGTCGGACAGGTGATCATCGACTGGGACTGTATCCCGGAGACCTGGCCGAAGACGAATGGGCCGGCGGTGGCACAACTCGTCAATACCCTCGCGCTCGGGGACGTAAAGGTGGCGGCCATGTACCGGCCGAGGTTCCTCAAATCCCCGACGGTCCCCACTCAGGTCAAGGCCAATGGCTTCCCCGCTGATCTGAAGGGCTTCGAGATCTGCTACTCCGACGAGAAGTCGCGGCAATGGGGTGCGGCGTGGGGGCCGGCGATTCTGGCTCTCTCCCCTGCCTGGGAGGAAGTCATCATCTCGCAGCCCGAAGACAGATGCCACTGCCGCCTTTGTGCCGACCGCACACTGCCGCCCACCGCACTACCTACCCCCAGCATCGTGCAATTCCTCGGTGAGGCACGGCAGGCTCTGAAGCGTTACCGGCCGGAGGCCAAGTTAGGTCTCGCCGGAGGACTCTCCACGCCATACTGGCAGCCAGTGCTCCAGCAGATTGACGTGGCGCACCCGCTCATGAACATGAATGAGCAGATCGCATACACCCGGGCGCTGTCGCCGATGGTTGGCCTGCGGCCGCTGATTGGCGACAAGCTGGGCTCCTGCCTAGCGAGGATCACCTCCGAGTACGACGTGACCTGCAGTGCCGATTACCTGGCGAAGTTTGACAGACAAGCCGCGGCGCAAGGCGTCCCATATGTGCTGTGGAGCTTCGAGACATCATTCCTGTCGGCTGACTACGATCCGCAGGAGGTCTGTGAGGCGCTGGGGATTGACTGGGCCGCGATCTATCCGTGCCTGGACCAGATGGTGATCGAGTCACAGACCAACCTGGCGCCGCCGCTGGTGAGAGTGGACGAGGCGCGGCTGGACCGAGAGTCGGTTAAGGGCCGCTATGCGGTGGTGACAGGGCTGCAGCCTGATGATCCGTACTATCAGGCGGCGGAGGCGCTGGCGGAGCACCGTGGGGTCGAGGTAACGTACATTCCGTTTACGCCGTATCAGGCTTTCTACCTGGCGCTGCAGCAGTTGGGGGCCGAGCAGGTCGCGGTAGTGGCGCGGCCCAGCGACGTGGGACCGGATTTCGCCGGCACGCTGTTCATGGCGGCCGCCAACATGGACCATGATCCGGAACTCGACTTCACCTATGGGATCATCACCGGAGCAACCGCGCAGGACGCCGTGGATATGGTCACGCGGACCGTGATGGCCGAGCGGAACAACCCGGCGCCACGACGGGCGGTGTGCGTGGGTCATGTGTTTGATGGCATGGCACACTGCTTCACGGCCATGGAGAACCGGGCGAATGACTATAAGCGGATGGGGATGCAGACCGATACCGTGCGGTTTGACGATGCGGACAAGGACTGGGCGCAGCACAAGGATGCGGAGATGGCGAAGTTTGAGGGCGCGACCGTCGTCGTCTTCTGTGGCCATGGCTCCGGTAGCTGGTCGGCGGGCATCAAGGGGTCTGATCTCTTCAATGTCACGCTCAACGGTGCCATCTCGTTCGATGGGACGTGCTATGCCAATGCCGTTTCTGAACTGTGGATGGAGGTCAACAAGACCAGGCAACTGCAGCTAGTGAAGCTGGCGCCGCCGAACAGTGTCACACTGGGGCTGATCCACGCCGGCGCCATTGGCCGTGTGGGTAGCGTCTGCTCAAGCGGGTTCATGCTGGTTTCAGACGCCATGAAAGCGGTTGACCAAGGCCTCAGCATGGGAGAGGCATTCCGGCGTGGACAGGACGCGAGCATCAAGCGGGCTAAGCTGCGGTCCGTCTCGGTGTGTGCTTACCGCGAGGGGCAGTTGTCGCCGCAGAAATGCGGTTCGCGAACGCAGAGGTTGTCACACTGTATCGCACCGGTAGTGCTCTATGGGGACCCGGCCTACGTTCCATATCCGGGGGGACTGCCGAACGCGGCGGCGGTGAATGCCAAGGCGCCGGCGGGGACGCCAACGCAGGGATTGCCGCAGGAACTGAAGCTCGTGGCCGGGCGGAATGAGTATGTGATGCGGGGCGGCAATGGGGTGGCGACGATGGTGATCCAGTACCTCGCCGAACGCTTCTTCACCGGCGCGCCGTATGCGGCGGTGTCGGACAACAGGGGTGTGCGGGCACTGCTGCGGTTTGACTTGTCACGGGTATCGCTCCCGGCGGGCATGGCGGTCAAGAAGGCGACGCTAAGGGTCTATGCGGAGAAGCCTGTGGCGACCGGAGAGCCGGGAGAGCGGTTGCTGGGGCTGCATGAGGTGACGCAGGGCTGGGAGCCGGAGGTGACGTGGGCGACGATGCCCAAGTTTGCCGAGGCACCGCTGGTGACGGTCCCCTTCGAGCGGGCGGTGAAGTGGCTGGAGTTCGACGTGACCAAGCAGGTGAACGCGTGGCTTAAGGCACCGGCTGATAACCACGGATTGATGTTCAAGTTTGTGACGGAGGGGCAGCAGCCGTTCGTGTCCTGGAATTTGGCCAATGGCATGGCCACGGACGAAAGCACTCGACCACGGCTGATGATCGAATGTCAGTGAGATGAGCAGAGCAACTTAGTAAAGGACTTGAGGCTCATGCGAACGATCTTGGTGTTGCTGGTGTTGCTGGCGATGCTGGCGTGTCTGACGGCGGCGGTGGCGGATTTCCCGGTGGTGCAGGGCGGGCAGGCGCGGTGCCAGATTGTGTTGGGCAAGGGTGCCCAGCCGGTGGAGCAGCAGGCGGCGAAGGACCTGGCGCGGTGTCTGAAGCTCATGACCGAAGTCGAAGTGCCGCTGGTGGGCGAGGGCGCGGAGCAGGCGGGCGTGCCGAAGATACTGGTGGGGCCTTGTGCGCTGCCTGAGGCGGTTGCCAAGGACGTAGCGAAGCAGGACTACGGCGGCTACATCATCAGGCAGGTGGGCTCGGACCTGGTGCTGCGCGGGCCAAGCGAGTATGGCAGCGCCAATGCGGTCTATGGGCTGCTGGAGGATAGTCTGGGCTGTCACTGGTTCATGCCCGGCGAGCTGTTTGAGTATGTGCCCCAGCGTGCCGAGGTGGTGCTGCCGACGCTCAACGTGGCGCTGAACCCCGGCTTCCGCTTCCGGTACTTCAGCGGCGTCACGGAGGGCGGGGAGTGGCAGTTCCGCAACCGTCTGGACCGCCCGGGCAACCCCAACGCGCCGTTCCTGGCGCAGGGGCACATCCTGTACCGACTCTACCCGCCGAGCAAGTATGGCAAGGAGCATCCGGAGTACTACCCGCTCAAGGGTGGCAAGCGGCATGTGAACAGCGACGACCAGGACCAGTATGCGCAGCCATGCACGAGCAACCCGGCGGTGGTCAAGGTCGCCGTGGACACCATCAGCAAGTACTTCGATGACCACCCGCAGGCCCACACGCATTCGCTGTGCATCAATGACAACAACGACTGGTGCGAGTGCGACCCGTGCAAGGCGCAGGATGTGGCGGTGCCGCAGTTCAGGGGCCGCACGATCTACTCGGATCGCTACTACACCTACGTCAATGGCGTGGCAAGGGGCCTGTCGGCCACGCATCCGGACAAGTTCCTCGGCGTGTTCGCGTACGCCGGGGTCGAGCCGGTGCCGGCCAGGATCGACAAGATCGAGCCGAACGTGTATGTCAGCATCACCCAGGACTGCGCGCAGCACTTCGACCCATCGTACCGGCAAACCGACTATGACTTCATCAAGCAGTGGCAGAAGAAGGCGGCGCATGTCGGGAAGTATGACTACTACGGGCTGGGGGCGGTCATCCCGCGGTATTACCCGCACCTGATCGCCAAGGATATCAAGCACTCGCAGCAGGTGGGGCTGGAGGGCTTCCACTCAGAGGCGTACCCGCTGTGGGCGGAGTTTGGGCCGCAGGTGTACGTGGCGGCACGGATGCTCTACAACCCGGCGCTGGACTGCGACAAGCTGCTGCGTGAGTACTTCCAGTGCCTGTATGGCCCGGCGGCGCCGGAGATGGCGGGGCTGTACCAGACGTTTGAGGACGCGTGGATGCAGTACAAGCGGCCGGGACGCTGGTTTGAGGGCATCAGCAGCATGGCCCA
>JBDKRC010000175.1:0-3138 GCA_039683575.1 Armatimonadia bacterium
GCCGGTCGATGATGTCGAGCAAAGCCGTCTCGGCCGTGTCCAGATCCCCCGCAGCCAGCGCCAACTCCGCCAACTGCTGGCTCACCTTCTCGCGCAGTGGCTCCAACTCCGCCTCGCCAGCCGCCGCATCCGCCTGCTTCAGCAGCGCCAGTCTCTTCGCTTTGTCGCGCGTTAGCCCAACGATATCCATCAGGTAGGCAACCCGCTCCGACGCCGGCACCCGCGCCTGCCCCAGTATCTCCCCCGCCTTGCCCAGCCACGCGGTAGCCTCGTCCGCCTTGCCGAGGCTAAGCTGCGCCTGCCGGATCAGCAGCGCTCCCTGCACCGCCGCCACCGACGGCGGGGCGCCGCTCACAACTGGCTCCAGCCCCTTGATGACTTCCTCCCACTTCCCCGCCGAAGCCGCCGACTGCGCCGCCGCCAAGGCCACCTGCAGCCGCAGCTTCGGATCATCGGCCGCAAAGGACCTCGCCAACTCCGTCGCCTCCGCAGCGAGGTCCGCCCGCCCAGCCTTTGTGAAATAGGCGGCAGCCTCAGTGGCGAGCCTGCTGCGCGACGCGGCTGTTGGGAACTCTGGAGCGTACTCTGCGAGTTGATATCCCGTTTCGAGACAGCGTGTAGCCCGATCCGCTTCGGGGGCTGTTTGAGCAACCAGCCAACCAGGAAAGCCCCCGTCCACCACTTCCATCACGTCGGACTGGCCATTTTGTACCGCCCACAAGTAGTAGCGGAGTTGCTCGCACACCAGGCGCCGGCGCAGGTCGGGAGCGATGCTCGCGTGCATGAGGTATCTGGCGACGCTAAACCAACGCGCGGGAGGGTCTTGAGGGTTTTCCGGAATATCCAGCAGAGCACGGACTACCTGGTCCGACATCTGACCCTGGTGAAACCTTACATACTTCACCGGCAGAAACTGGGCATCCTGTACCCTGGCCGGAACGTCCAGAGCGTGCAATCGTCTGACACACCAGTCATACGTATCCACATAGGCATCCCGGCGACCGCTCCAGGCCTTAGCGCATCCCAACATGACATGACCGATTAGCTCGGCAGCCTCCGCATCGGAGTTCGCATCCAGGATGTACTGACGCAGTTGTGGCAAGAGCCGCTCAGCGCCCGGCAGTGGCATGCGAGCGCAAATCCAGGCGACGATGCGATTTCTGACCCAGAAGGCGGTACCCTCCCCGGCAGGCAGCAATTCTCCCGCCAGTGCGCAGGCGCGGGTCTCCTCCGCTTTGTCAAAGGCATCGACAAAATCCTGAAACGCCGGTCGAATGTCGGCGGGCAATTCGCCAATCGAAGCCAATTGTGACGCGGTCAGGTCATGAAGCCGCGCCATAGCGGGCTCAATCTCGGCTTTCCAGGCCGTGAAGCCAGCAGGCTCCTGCCCCGCCCTAGCGTAGGCCTCGGTGGCCATCTGGTCGAGGAGTCGAATGCGGAGTAAGCCCCGGCCGGCGGAGCCCATTAATGCCTGCGCCCAGCGAATGTCGCCCACGGCTTTCCAATTGCCGCGTGCTACTGCCAAAGGCAGTGTAACCTCCGCCATGATTGTGCAAGGGAGAGTATAGCAGCAGGAGGATGACCACCGCGCGACGAGGCCTAACACCGCCAACATCCCCTCCAAATCCCCCTCCCGCTTCGGCTTCTCAAAGAGCCGCTCCGCCTCCACAAATCCCGCCGCCGGGTCCTTTTCGAAGAGCGCTTTCAGGTCATCCAGTTGCTCCTGATCCTGCGCCTGCCCCGGCAGCATCGCCAGCAACAGCAGTGCCAGGCACAGCAGGCATAGTCTGTGGCAAGTTCGTGTCACGATCCGCCTCCAGTTTGCGATAGCGATTTCAGCTCCGCAGCCTCACTCCGGCCCTCTCACCGCCACAAACCCAGCCCAGAAGAACGGGTGCCGCGTCTCAGCCTTAGCCGCCAGCTCCGTCTGCGCCCCCCGCAACGCTTCTTCTACCGCCTGCCCCTGCGCCAGATTCTCGTAGAACGCTGTCATTAGCGCCTTCGTACTCTCATCGGCCACCGGCCACAGCGTGCACAGCACGTCCTGCGCGCCGGCGTAGATGAAAGCTCGCGTCAGCCCCATCATCCCCTCGCCTTCCACGGTCTTGCCGAGGGCTGTCTGGCAGGCTGAAAGAGTGACCAGGCGGGCTTTGAGGGGCCACATGTAGATGTCGAGGGCTGTCAGTGTGTCGTATTGCTTCTCGCCTTCGCCAGCCAGGAGCAGGCCTGAGAACTCCGGCACGTCCGGATCGGCGTAGCCATGGGTCGCGATGTGCAGCAGGTCGCACCTGCTGCCAGCCTCCAGCAGCTTCGCCTTCGTCGCTTGCTTGTCGGTGAGCACCGTGGCGTTCGTGAGGAGCTTACCCAGCGCCTCGCCTTCGGCTTTCGCGCCGGGCAGTGGCACACTCGCCATCGTGGTCAGCGCAGTGCTCACGCCCTCCCCACGAATCGGCATATAGGCTCCCCGCACTGGCATGTACATCCCCCGAATTGGCATGTATGCCCCGCGCTTGTCGTCGCTTTCGGAGAACGCAATCGCGCCGGTGTCAGGCGCGGCGAAGATGACGGCGCCCTGACCGGCCTGGCGCTTGCCGCGCGAGGACAAGGCCATCGCCAGCGACGGCGTTGTCGCGACCGCATACTTGGATGCGAGATAGTTGCCGTCCGTGCCAATCAGCGCGCCGAAGGGCAGCAGTTGCAGCGCGCCGTCGGCCACGATCAGCACCCGCTTCGCCCCGTAAAAGCACCCCTCAACCGGCAACACGAGCTGGTTGTAGAGCTTCGCGGCCTCCGCGCTTGCCTCGGGCTTGCGCTCCCAGATCAACTCCCGCAACTTGCCGATCTGCTGCCACAACTCCTCGCCCTTGATGGGGATGAGAGCCACCTTCGCCCGCGCCCCCGCACTGCACGCCACCACCACCAGGCCCTCGTCGCAAAGCGTGTAATGCAGCAGCGCGAGGTCCTTTTGCGCGTTCACTTTCTCGATCAGCCGCGTCCCCGTCAGCACCGGCGCACCCGACGCCTCGGCATAGGCCGGGACCTGTTCGCGCACTGCCGAGGCCAGCGCGGCCTCCTCCTTCGCGAGCGTGTCCAGCAGCCCGCGCAATTCCTTCAGGTCAGCTTCGCTGAGGGCCTGAT
>JBDKRC010000176.1:0-36982 GCA_039683575.1 Armatimonadia bacterium
CACCCCGTTTTTTTTGTGTCTGTCCTGTACGCGGGCTACTGGAGCTTGATTGCCGCCAGCGTCCCCGTCTCTTGTGCTACGACCGCCTCATCCCCCAGCAGAACCAGGCTGCCTGCCCTTGCCGCCAGCGGGTACTGCGCCGTTACCTTTCCAGCGGGGGACAGTACTGCGACACCGGCTGCGCCACAGGAGACGACAATCCGTGGCTCTTTGCCCGACTTGTCTATCGCCAGGTTCGCGCAGCCGTCCGGCAGGGCCGTGCGCCACAGTATCTTGCCCTCGCCAGAGATGGCGAACACATGCGCGCTCTCGGCCGCGCAGATGAGCTCCTGCTTGCCGTCACCATTGACATCAAGAGGCAGCAGTCGCGTGACTTTGTCGCCCAGATTCGCCTCCCATAGCGGCGTCTTGTCGGCGGCGTAGGCAAAGAGCGTCCCGCCGTCTACTCCCGCGAACACCTCAGGCTTGCCATCCCCGGTAATGTCAGCAGCCGCGACAGCGGTCATCTCGGGCCCAATCGAGCCCGCGTTCCACAGCCGCTTGCCGTCATGGCCGATCACGTTGAGCTGATAGTAGGTGTCGCCCGCAATGACCTCATCCTTGCCATCGCCATTGAGGTCCGCGGCGGTGCCGGTGGTGGCTGAGTGGGCGTAGATCACATTGCGCCAGATCATCTTGCCCTTGGCGTCGTACGCGAAGTACTGCCAGCTCAGGCAGCCACAGATGATCTCCGGCCGCTTGTCGCCGTTGACATCGCCGGGGAAGACCGTGATGACGTCACTGTTGATGGAGCGGAACCGTGGCGGGTTGGCGGTCCAGAGCAGCTTGCCGTCACCCGACAGCAGCCCCAGCGTCTCCCTGCCCTGGCCGAACATGACCTCGTCGCGCCCGTCGCCGTCCACGTCGGCACACGCGAGGCTGTACATCCGTGCGCGCTCCCTGGCAGCATACTCCCATAGCACCTTGCCACTGGCATCGAGGGCGCGGATGTTGCCGGTGTCGCTGGCGACCACGGCCTCAGGCTTGCCATCGGCGTTCAGGTCGCCCTTGGTGAGCGCCGTGATCTCAGGGAAACGGCCCTGCCGGACGCCGCGGATCTCGCATTCGGCAAGATAAACCGAGGCCTCGGGCGTCGCCGGAGTCATGGTCAGCCGCAACTGTCGGGCCTTCTGCTTCACCGGGATCTGCAGCAGCGTATTGACGTTGCCGCCCCATGCTTCTGTGCCGGTTTCGGTGAAGCCGCCGGGCATGGTGCGGATGTCCTTCTGGAAGCCGTCGCTGCTGAGTTCCAGCTTGCGGTCCTTCACCGCCCAGCTATCGTTCATGTGCCACTCGCGCAGCACCAGATCGCTGACCTCTGTATCGTCGGTCAGGGTAACGGTGATGGTCGCGGTCTTGCCCGCAGGCCACATCACGGAGCCCGCAGAGCTGGTGTACTCGCCATCGAAGAGCTTCATGATCGGGCCGCGGTTTGCCACAGGCTCCGGGTCCGACTTGACCTCCGTCACCGGCAGGGGCAGGGGCTGAGCCTCAAAGCCACTGAGCTCCCACGCCGGGGCTGCCGCGGCTGCGCCAGCGGCCTTTGCCGCTCCCGCAGGGGCCATGGCGGGCAAGGCAGCGGCCTGCGCTACAGCCTTCACAAGCTCCTCCGGCATGGCGAACGCAGCGAACTTGAGCGCGTGCTTGCCCGGCACGAGTTTCTGGCGGACACCGCCCTGTAGCGTCAGTTCGGTCTCAACAGTCGTCACGACCGTCCCCGTGCCCTGCTGGGGTGCCAGTTCGACAGACACGGGCGCCGAGGCGCTGAAGAGAGTGCCCAGACTGGTTGCGCCAAAGGCTCGGACCGTATCGCGTGACAGAATCGCCGCCTCGCCCTTGAATGACGCGTTCCCGCCGAGCCACACCAGATCGGCGCCGGTGGGCCGGTCGATCACGACTGCTCCCGGCTGGACCTGCCGCGCCTTGATCTCCTGCCACCCGTCGTTCTTGCCAGCGGCGACGATGTTGACGAAGCGGTGTGACTGCCCCGCCTCCAGCCGCAGCCCCACCTGCTCGGAAAAGCGGCTGATGGGGAAAGAACCGCTCTGCTTGAGTGTCTCAAGCCGCGCCGGCTGGCCGGTCACATTCAGCACCACCAGCCGCAGCGGCGGCGCCATCGTCTGCAGCGAGCCGTCAATGATCCTCGACTCGCCCCACGGGCGCCAGCAGCATCTGAGAGTGTAGTTGTCCGGCTCCAGCGCGGTTACGTCATCCGCGACCAGGAGGTACTCGTTCGGTCGCCACAGCATCGTGCGCGACCAGTCGGTGCCGTTGTACTTCGTCAGCGTCGTGCGCGAGCAGCCCGCGCCGCCGAGCATGTCGGCCCGGTCCAGCCGCGTCACCGCCGGGGTAAGCTCCGCCTGGCCGTTGCGGATGATGACCATGCTGCTGTGGTACTTGGGCGCATTCTTGATGTACTCGCCATCCACCAGCAGCGGCATCCCGCCGCGGGCATAGCGCTCAATCGCGTTGGCGTCAAAGTGCATGTGCGTGCCGCGCCCGTAGCCATCCAGCAGCAGGTACTCATCGCCACGCTCCCATCCGGCGCGCAGTGAGAGCTTGTTGAAGGTCTGCTCATAGGGCACGTTCGGCGGGGTGGGGTACTGCGGGTTCCGGGCGCAGTCATCATAGTTGGGCCGCGGCAGCGGGCTGACGACTATCCCGATCTGATCATGCGGCTCCACCGGCTGCACCACGGGCCAGTAGCCCTGATCAAGAGGATGTGACGGGCCCTGGCTGGTCCTCTGCACGCCCCAGGCGAACTCAGGATCCTTGTAATACCAGGCAGCAAGCTGCATGATCTCTCCGAGCAGAGAAGATGACATTTCGTCCGGGTGGTCGCCGAAAGCCACCTCGTAGCCCGCATTGTCCATCACCTGCATCGCGTCCAGTGCCGAGCGCCGCAGGTTGCCCTCCTCGAAGAACGTCATATCCCCCTGCGACAGCGAGTAGATGGCGCAATGCAGGATCGGCAGCCACTGGTAGGCTGCGGCGTCTTCCATGGGCTTGCTGGTGTGCTTCAGGCCGTTGAAGATGCCGTTGGCGGTGGTGATCCAGTCATTCGCCCACGGGCTGTTGTAGTGGCGCTTCATGTACTGCCCGGCGAAGAGGATGCCGAGGCCGGGGAAGGTGTTGTGGTTGTGGACGATACGGGTGTTACTCAGCCATTGCGCCTTCGTTTCAGGCCGGTCATAGCCCTGATACAGCACGCACTCGAGCCCAAGCCGCACCACCAGATTGGTATAGTCCACCCGCTCCTTGTCGCTGAACAGCCCGCTCTCCTCAAGCAGGTCCCACAGGATGGCCACCGTGAAGGTCCAGGCATCGCGGAAGTCATTGTCATACCGCGCCATACCGTCCTGGTTGATGACCTTGTCTGTGGTGTAGTACTCCTGCAGCGCCGCCATCAGGCCCTTGTAGATCTGTCCATAGCCGGGATCGCCCGTACGATGGTACAGAATTCCATAGCGCACGAGCCCGTTCACCCCGGTGCGGCCCTCTCCGGGGCTGAGCATCGTCTTGCGATAGCGTGCAACGGCGTCTTTGACCTCCGCGGGAGTACAGGGCTTGATCTCCCGGTCGAGACGGTCCTTTGGGTCGGACTTCAGATCCATGATGCGGCCCAGCGCCAGCTTGCCCTGCTGGCCCTGCGCCTTCACCAGCTTGGCCAGGGCCTCGGCCCCGCAGATCGCACCCTCAGGATAGCTGCTCCCGAGCATGATCGCATTGTGCCCGGTCCCGAAGGGATTGTGCACGCTACGCAGTTCGTAACCCGTGCGGCCCGTGAAGCCCGCGTCGGAGCAGACGAAGAAGTTGTGGTATAGCCTCGCAACATGACGGTTGTTGTCGAGATTACCGATCAGGATGGTCGGCTGCTTGAGGAAGTCTTCCGGCGCCAGTTGCTTATCGCTGACGAGGTTCAGGCTGCAGCCGGTGGTATCAGCAATCGTCTTCTGGACACTGACAGCAACCGCGCGCCAGGCCGCCTCCTCGGGATGGCAGATGATGGCCACCGGCTTACCCTCGGCCACTACTGGCGTCTCCAGGCACAGGGGCATTAGCTGCTCCGGCTTGATCTCCATGCTCCGCAATAGCGCCTGCTGCCGGGCAAGCTCCTCTGCGCTGGCTGCCCACGCTGGGGCCACAGCGACCGCTAATACACCAATCAGGACTATCCAGTACAACTTCCGCATAATATCACCTCGGGTGTGGTCCCCCACGGTTCGCCACCGCACGGCGCAAAGCCTGCACAGCAGGCGTGTCAGCCGCGGAAGCAGGTATTGACGCAGCACCCTGACGAAGAAACCCCAACAAGCCGCCGGAGTTCCGGCTGAAGCCGGCAGGAGACACGCTGCCGGACGCGAAATGTCCGCCACTCACGCTGCCACGGGAGGCTCACCATGTCGCTCAAGGATGTCGGCTGGTGTTGGGAGGGCCAGGGGCTCGATCCCGGCGTAGACCCCTCCATTCTTGGCGTCGGCGACGGCTGCCGCTTCTTCGGCCTGACTCGCGCCAACTACATGTTCCACCCTAACACCGAGTTCGCCATGCAGCATATGACATGGCTGGGCGAGGTCACCTGCGATATCGCCAAATGGAAGTTCAGAGACACTGAGAGCGGCGGTTCTGAGCAGTGGGTGGACGCGGCGCCCGAAACCGTGCGTCACGAGGCCGAAATCGTCAGCCGCCTGTCGCTCAAGTACCCGAACCTCACCGGCGCGTTCCATGACGACATGCTCGGGCTGGCCCGCCGCGATAACATGACGCCGGATCAGTATGCGAAGGTCTACGACGCCCTGAAGAGCGCTAACCCCAACCTCAAGCTATGGGTGGTCGTGTACACTCACGAGCTTGAGGCGCCGGAGTGGTCGGATTTCGCGCAGTTCATAGACATCGTCAACCTGTGGGTGTGGAATTCGTCGGAGCTGCCGCAGCAGGACGCGGGCCTCGCGCGCTGCCGCGAGGTCTTCCCCGGCAAGCCCGTAATGATGGGCGCTTACCTGCGCGACTACCCTCTCCGTGCACCGGTGCCCATGGACCGGGTCAGGATCCAGTGGGAATCCATCCTGCGCAACGTTGAGAACGGGTCCTTGCAGGGCTATTCGATCCTGTCGGGCAATCTGATCGATGGCCACCTGGAGCAGGCGACCTGGATCAGAGACTTCATCGCAGGTAACAGCTAACGTACGGAGCACAACATGGACTGGCAGGTCGGTATCTCTCGCCGCATCATAACCCCGCAAACGCAGGTCTGGCTGGCCGGCTATGGCAGTAAGCGCGCGCCGGAGGGTACGATCCATGATCTTTGGGTCAAGGTCCTGGCCATCCGTGCTGCCGACGGCAAGACTGTGGTCCTCGCCACCACCGACCACATGGGCATGTCGAAGACGATCTACGAGAGCCTCTATGAGCAGGTGCACCAGCGGTTCGGGCTGGACCGCGCGGAGTTCATGATCACCTTCTCGCACAACCACTGCGGCCCGTGCCTCAAGGACGATCTGGTGGACTACTATCCCGCCGACGACGAGCAGCGGCGGCTGGTGGCGGAGTATTCTGACTGGATGGAGAACGAAGTCGTGGAGGCGGTCGGGGAGGCGCTGGCCGAGCTGCAGCCCGCGGAGCTGCTCACGGGGCAGGGAAGCTGCACTTTCGCGGTCAACCGCAGGGAGAACACCGAGGCCGAGGTGGACATTGCTCTGGCCGAGGGCAAGCCGCTCAAGGGTGCGGTTGACCACTACGTTCCGGTCCTGGTCGTGCGAGGGCTTGATGGGGCGCTACGGGCAGTGTTGTTCGGCTATGCCTGCCACCCCACTACGCTGAGCTTCAACTACTGGTGCGGGGACTACCCGGGCTTTGCCCAAATTGCCCTCGAGGAAAGCCATCCGGGCACCACAGCGATGTTCTTCAACGCTTGCGGAGCCGATCAGAACCCGATCCCGCGGCGGACGCTCAAACTGGCTGAGAAGTACGGCAAGATGCTGGCCGAGGGCGTCGAGCAGGCGCTGACGCAGTCCCTCAAGCCCGTTACAGGCGGCCTGAAGACCGCGTTCGAGTTCGTGGACCTTGCCTACGACGAACTGGTAACGCGTGAGACACTGCAGCCTGTCGCCGACGGCGACAGCCCCCTGCATGCCAGGTGGGCCAAGCGAATGCTGGCACAGATTGAGGCGGGGGTGGTCTTCCCGACTTCCTATCCCTATCCCGTGCAGGCGTGGCGCTTTGGGCGCGAGTTACTCTTCATTGGCATTGGCGGCGAGGCAGTGGTAGACTACTCCCTGCGCTTCAAGCACGAGTACGGCCCTGGTACCTGGGTCTGCGGCTATGCCAACGACATGGCGGCCTACATCCCCTCGCGCCGGGTGTGGGAAGAGGGTGGCTACGAGGGCGGCCCGCATCTGGACGAGTACGGCCGCCCGGCGTGGCGCTGGGCGGGAGACGTCGAAGACCGCATCGCGGACACGGTTCACCGCGTCGTCCGTCACATGACACAATCCTCGTAGGCCGGACGTCCCGCCCGGCTCCGGCGCGACAGAACCAGTCGCACGTACCACAAACCAACTTCGTAGGCCGGGCGTCCCGCCCGGCTTCGGCGGCATCCATGCCCGCCACAATACCGCGTAGTGCGGGCGTCTCGCCCGCTCCTGCACAAAGCCAGGAAGGAATAGCGATCAGGATCATGCAGCGTATTTGCGTCATCGGGCTCGGGCCCATCGGTAACCGACACGCAGACCTCCACCGCGAGAACCCCCTCGCGGACCTCGTCGGCGTCTGCGACATCATCCACGAGCGTGCCGATGCGACCGCCGCTCGCCTCGGGGTGTCGGCCTTCTACTCGGTGGAAGAGATGCTCGCCGCCCTGCAGCCCGACATCTGCAGCGTAGCAACAGGCGGCGAGGAGTACGGTAGCGACCACTACCTCCCCACGATTCAGGCCCTTGAAGCCGGCTGCCACGTGCTGTGCGAAAAGCCCATCTCCAACTCCATCGAGCAGGCCGAGGCCATGGTCGCCAAGGCCCGCGAGAAGAACCTCTGCTTCGGCATTGACCTCAATCACCGCTTCAACCCCGCCCACCGCCTCGCCAAGCAGTGGGTCGAGGAGGGGCGGTTGGGGCACCTGCTCTTCGTCAACATGAGCATGTGGATCATGAACCCCCGCGAAAGCTCCCCTTACTTCCAGCTCAAAGCCCTCCACCCGCACACGGTGGACATCATGCGGTACTTCTGCGGCGACGTCGAAGCGGTGCAGTGCTTCGCCACCAAGGCCCCCGGCAGAAAGATCTGGTCCACTGCGCAGTTCAACATGCGCTTTACAAACGGCGTCGTCGGCTCGCTGACGGGCAGCTATGACATCGCACGCGGCCATCCCATGGAACGCTGCGAAGTGGCCGGAACCGGCGGGCGCTTCGTGATCGAGGACATCTTCCAGCAGGTCACGCTCTACCCGGCCGAGACGCTGCAAAAGACCGTGTACACCAACAACGCGCTCTTCGGCGGCATGAAGGACTTCGTAGACACCTTCCGCAACCGCCTCTCGCGGTTCGTCGAGCAGGTGGACGAGGGCGTCGCTCCGGAGGATATTGACGGTTCCGGCGCGGATGGTCTGGCCGCGCAAAAGGTCCTCGCGGCCGCAATCGAGTCGCTGGAGACAGAGACGGTGGTTAGGGTCAACTAAGGGCGAGGGGCAAAGGACCATAGAGGTGCAAGCATGCGTGTTCCCGCACGCTTCCTGAAGATCAGTTCCACCGCCGATGGTGCGCCGAGCAAAGAGGGGTGGCTGGAGATAGACATCCGCGCGCTCGATCTCGACGGCGTGACGAAGCTGCACGTGGATCTGGCGGACGTCGAGAAGGTGAAGTCTCGCCGCGCCGAGGCGACCGGCAAGCTCGACGCGTGGGACACGTTGTTTGGCAAGAAGGACGAAGAACCGAAGGAGAACCAGTAGGCGCGGCAGGAAGGTCTGTCACGCCTACTGGGTTGCCGTCTTGGTAAGTCTTTGCAGCGCCGGTTCCGCTTGTCGGCATACGGGCCCCAGATCCCCATGGTTCACCCTTTCCCGCGACAAACCTGCCTCTCGCGGGTAAGGAGAATCACCCTCGTACGCCGAACTCTTTCACCCTATGACAGCCTCAGCACAGCACTCAAAGCGCGTGTGGCCCACGATAGTAGCCTTCCTCAGCGTGGCCGCCCTCGCCTGGTTCGCCTACTCGCCCATCCTCGGCGCCTGGTTTCGTCATGACGACTTCTGGTGGCTGGGCACCGCCCAGCGCTGGGCAGATGGCTCACTACCTCTCACGTATGCCCCCGCCGGCGTCGCCCCGCTCTACAGCCTGCTGTACTACCTCACCTACCACACCTGGGGTCTGAACCCAGTCCCGTACTTCGCCCTGCTGCTGGCGTGTCACGTTGTCGATTCATGTCTCGTGCTCGGCCTGATATGGCTGCTCACCCGCCGCCTGGTGGCCGCCTGGGCCGGCGGCGTGCTCTTCGCCATCCTCTTTTGCCACCACGAAGCAGTCGCCTGGCCCGCTGGCGGCCCCCATGTGTTCGCGGCCTTCGGCATCCTGCTCTCGCTCATCGGCTGGGTACTCTACCGCCAGGGCCACCGCTGGGCCTTGCCGGTATCGCTGCTGTTCGCCGTCGCCGCCACCCTCACGAAGGACAGCGGTATAGCCGTCCTGCCTCTGGCCCTGGCGCTGGAGGTAACTGTCTTCCGAGCCCTGAACAAGCGCGCTCTAATCTGGCTCGCAACTCCGCTGGTTGCGCTCGTGGCGTGGCGAGTGGCCATGCCGCCGGTGCGGGACCCGCTGGCCCTGGGCGGCGCGGATTTCCACCTCGGCCCGCACATGCTGTGGAATCTCCTGCGCTGCGTGCCGCAGATGGTGCTGCCCGACCTGCGCTTCGAGAACTACCTGAGCCTCCTCCAGCGCCTCCTGCCGCCCGCCGCTGTAGGCATCACCGTCGGCGCGGGACAGATCGGCCTGCTGGCGCTCTCTGCGCTGGCCCTGTGGGCCCTTTGGCGAGGCAATGACCGTGTGCGCCTCGCCGTCCTATGGTGCTACGCCGGATTCCTGCCCTTCACCCCCTTCACGTACACCTATGCCCGCGCCCCGCGCTACCTGTATATCCCCTCGATCGGCCTCGCGCTACTGGCGAGCCTAGCGGCAGTGTGGCTGGCGGACGCCATGAAGCAGCGCCTTCGGGCGCGCCATGTCGTACTGCTGGCGCTGGCGCTGCTGTATCTGGTTGGCTCCTTCGGCTTCGCGCGCTACATGTGCCGCAATCGCCTGCGCGACAGCGAACTGCGCATGAATGTCGTGACACAGATCATGCAGCACGTCGCCATACCAGAGCCAGGCGCAACCTTCATCGTGCGCGGCCTGCCGCAGCATCTGCAGGATGCCACGCTGGCGCTGCCGGTCGTCTACAACAAGCCGATACGGGTGGAACTAGAGGGGAAAGGGGACACACCGGGGGCCTATGTGGCCGTGTTTGACGCGCAGGCGCACCTGCTCAGCTTCCGTCAGGTGCCGCGTCGAGGGGCTTTCGGGCGTAGACCGCAATGAGGTCGCCGAGGTAGATCGGCACCAGGGCCTTGCCAAGCCCCAGCGCCTGGATCAGCCACCCCAGCGCCCGCGAGACTGGTCCGCCGGTGAATTTGAACCGCGAGGCCAGGTAGGACGCACTCAGCACTCGCACGTGCCCGTGGCGGTGCAAGTCGGTGAAGCCCGCCTCCTGCAGCAGTTTGGCGACGTGGTGGTACCGGAAGTACCACAGATGCATCCGCATCAAATGTGGCCAGCGCGAACCCAGCGCCCGCGCGGCGAGGCTGCCAATGTCCATGGTGGTCAGCGCCAGCACGCCGCCGGGCCTCAGTGCCGCATGGGCCGCTTGCAGTGTCTGCAGCGGGTCGCGAACGTGCTCGATCACGTCCCAGAGGGTGACTACGTCAAAGCTTGCCGGTGGCGGCGGATTGGCCTCAAGGTCGCCTTCGCGCACCTCCAGCCCCTGCACGCGAGCTTGCTCCACCGCCCAGTGCGAGGGCTCCAGGCCCACCGCGTGCCACCCGGCCTCCTGCGCCACCTGCAGGAAGAACCCGGTCGAACACCCGACGTCAAGCAAGTCGCCCGGTGGCTGCGCATAGCGGTGTAGCTGCCGCAGACTCCGCCGGAACGTCTCGCGCCGCGCCGGCCATTCCCGCAGATAATCCTCATCCACGGCCGCCGCGTAGGCGTCCATCAGATTCGCCTCCTGCGGGTTGCGGTACATCATCCCGCAGGCGCGGCAGCGCACAATCCGCCCAAAGCGGCCATATTGGGTGTTGGTGCAGCGGAAGAACGCCTCCAGATGGCTCCCCGGGTCGCCATTGAGCGAAGTCTCCCAACGCACGGTAGTCTCCTGGCCGCCGCAGGCAGGACAGCAGACTGAGATGAATTCGCCGCAGGAACCACGATCAGGCATCAGACCTACATACTCCTGGCGCGCACGCGTGCGTAAAGATAAACGTTTCACCGTACGCAACGGTTTCTCCTGTGCTCGAACTGCCATACTGTCGGAGGAAGATAATGCCCCGCAGCTTCAGGATCATGTTGCCCGCGCTCATCATCTTGCTCGCCGCAGCGGCCCTGCCCGCGCTGGCGCAAGTGGACAGCGACCGGGACGGGCTGCCCGATGAGGTCGAGGAGCAACTCGCCACCGACCCGCAGTTTGCCGAGCCCCTGCAGACCATCGGCACCTTCACGCGGCCCGAGGGCCCAAAGGCAGCCATGCAGTTCAAACGCGTGGACTTCGGCAACGTGGGCAAGAACCGCTGGCTCTGGGCGCTGCACTTCCAGAAGCCCTACAGCTTCACCAATGCCCAGATCATTATCTACCTCGACGCCGACAATAACCCCGCCACCGGTCGCACCGGCATGGGCTGTGAGTACATGTTCTCGCACAGCGAAGGGCAGGGCAGCTACACTGCTTTCGCCCCCGACGGCACCGCGGCAACCGCCGCGACACCGCGAGTGGCGGTCCACAACGGCATCTTGTACATGTCCGTTGACTGCCCGCTCAAGCAGGAGAACGGCAAGTCGGTCTTCCGCTACAACATCCTGTCCGAGACCAAAGAGCCTCATGTCTCCGCGGACTCCACCCCTGTCATCACTGTATCTGGCCCGCCGGACAGTGAGAAGAAGGTGACCCTCACGATCGACGAGATCAGCGCTGACGAGAACTTCGCTAAGACCGAGGGCCTCGACCTTATCTGGAAGCTGCAGGCCGACAAGGCCAACGTCTGTTTCCGCTCCCCCAATGCCCAACTCAAGAACATGAAGTACTACGACACCGAGTACCGCTGGTGGGCGGTGTCAGGCGGCAATGGCAGCATCACCGTCACTGTCCCTAAAGCCGGCACCTACTATCCCGCGGTTGTCGTGTATGACTACGCTGGACCCGAGACCTACCAGATGCTCGTGGACGGCAAGCCGGTGGGCCATTTCGTCGCCGCCGAAGACGACCGCCGCCAACGCCTTCACTTCCTCAGCCAGCCGCTCGCCTTCAAAGGCGGCGAGAAGCTGAGCGTGAAGGTCGGCAGCGTCGGCCCCCACATCACCGAAGACCTCATGCTCCTGGCCCAAAAGCCCCCCATCCGCAGCCGCAAGTTCGAGTTGCAGCAGATCGAGAGCACCTTCGCCCGCCAGGACGGCCAGAACCTCATGCGTCTGACCTGGATCAGCACCTGGCCCACAGCCTGCACTATCGAGTACGCAGGCCCTGACGGCAAGACACCCAAGCTCCAGGAGCCCGCGCCCGTAGCGAACCACCGCATATACCTTGAGGGCCTCAAGCCCGGCACCAGATACACCTTCCGCCTCGTCGCACCGAAGCCCGATGGCAGCAACCTGACCAGCGCCGACCAGAGCTTCACCTTCCGCGGCCCGCAGCCTTTCGCGGGCAAGGCCAGGCTGGCCGAGACCCCGCTGAAGGTAGACAATCCCTACGACTTCGCGGTCACTGCGACCCCCATATCCTCCGGCGTCCCCTTCGCGAAGGGTGAACTGAGCGACCCCACGCACGTGCAACTCGTGGACGCTGCCGGCAAGCCAGTTGCCGCGCAGTACCAGCCGACGGCCTACTGGCTGGATGGGAGCATCAAGTGGCTGCAGGTCAGCTTCACCGGCGGCGCACCCGCCAGGGGACAGGCGACCTACCGCCTTCGCTACGGGACCGAGGTGAAGACACAGCCCTTCGCGACCCCGCTGAAGGTGACGGCTTCCGGCCAGAGCGTCCAAGTGGCAACCGGCGCCCTGCAGCTTGACTTCGACTTCAGCAAGTCGGCCCTGCCCGTCAGCGCCACAGGCTCACAGCCCCTCGCCACGCTGAAGAACGAACAGGGCAACGCCTTCACCACGCTTGCAGCCCCGGAACGCTTTGAGCTCGAAGAAGTCGGCCCCATGCGCGCCGTCGTGAAGGCCGTCGGCCATCACCGCAATGCCGCCGGGCAGCCCTTCATGGAGTACATCGTCCGCTACGAATTCTACGCTGGCCAGCCCTTCTACCGCCTGTACTACACCTGGGGCAACGACGGCGCGAACGACTTCACCAGCTTCAAGGGCCTCTCGCTCTCCCTGCCCATGACAAGCACTAAGTGGACCACCTCCGCCGATGGCAAAGTGCTCGAGGGCTCGGGCAAGCTCAGCCTGCGGCAGATGCAGGACAACGAGTGCAAGCTACCCTCCGGCACTGCCAGCCGGGCCGACGGCTGGCTCGACGTCACCGATGGCGACAGTGGCCTTCTGGTGGCCGTCCGCGACTTCTGGCAGCTCTACCCGAAAGCCTTTGAGGTGCAAAGCGACAGCGTGCAAGTGGACCTCTGCCCAAAGTTCGCGCCGGGGACGTACGATAGCTGCAGCAAGCTCGACGAGATCAAGCTGTACTTCTACCTGATGGGCGGCAAGTACAAGGTGCGGCAGGGCGTGCAAAAGCAGCACGAACTGCTGCTCTACCCCCACTCCGGTGGCTTCAGCGAGTCCCTCAAACAGGCCGCCACAGTCTTCCAGGAGCCCCTCATCGCCGTCTGCACCCCCGAGCGCTACTGCGGCACGGAAGTCTTCGGCGAGATCCTCCCCGCCACCGCCGGGCGCTCCCCTGAGTATGAGACTGTCTGCGAAAACGTCCACAGCGCCTACACCGGCGCTCAGGCCACCTCTCGCAACTACGGCCTGCTCAACTTCGGCGACCAGTTCGGCGAGCGCAAGGTCAACTGGGCCAACGGCGAATACGACCACCACCACGCCTTCCTGATGCAGTTCATCCGCACCGGCGACCGCCGCTGGTACTTCCTCGGCGAGAAAGCCGCCCGCCACGCCATTGACGTGGACACTTGCCACTACGGCCCGCGCCTCGGCGGCGAGTGGATCCACTCCATGGGCCATACTGGTGGGTACTTCACCCAACAGTATGAGGGCAACGGCATCCCCGGCGGCGGCTTCAGCGCCAGCCACACCTGGACCGAGGGCTTTTGCGACTGGTACTTCGTCAGTGGCGATGCGACCGCCTCAGCCAACGCCGCGCTGGTGGCAGACCACTACGGCGGCGCGTACCTGAACAACTACGACTTCAGCAACTGCCGCGACAACGGTTGGCACCTGCTGCTGACCATGGCCGCCTACCGCGCGACCAACGACCCCTACTACCTCAACGCGGCGCGCATCATCGTCGAGCGCACCATTGAGCGCGCCACGCCGGGCGACAAGCCCGGCACTTTCGCCGGCTGGCACCGCCAGATGGTCCCGGGGCACTGCCTCGACCTTCCCCGCCACCGTGGCGAGGCCAACTTCATGCTGGGCGTACTCGCCAACGGCCTCGAACAGTACTACCGCGACGTCCCCGATCCGCGCGTCGCCCAGGCCATCGTCGGCGGCGCGAAGCAGGCCGTGGCGGAGATGTGGGTGCCCGAGTGCGATGGCTTCCGCTACACGTCCTGCCCGAACATGAAGGGCTACGTCGCTAACAATGACATGACCGCCGAAGTGCTCTTCTTCGCGTATCGTCTCGGTGGCGACAAGCAGCACGGGGAAATAGCGATGCGGGCCATGGGCGCGGCCTTCCGCGACGGCATCGGCTCCATCGCCCACCTGCGCTGGACCCCGCACCTGATCTACAACATCGATCTGCTCAAACAGAAGGGCTTTGCGTTCTCGACCAAACCGCGAGAGAGAACGAAGGAGGAGATCGAGCGTGCAACCCCGCCGACGGCGCTGAAGGCCGCCAGGCCGGAGAGCGTCATCAGACTCGAGGCGGAGAGCTTCACGGATCAGGGGTTGGCGCAGGTGCAGGCCTTCGAGCGTATCGGCAACAGCGGGAAGATGATCACGTACTGGGACCAGACGCTGGGTCACTGGCTGGAGTGGAAGCTACCGGTGAAGACCACTGGCGACTACCTCATCTTCCTGCGCTACGCCTCAGGCGCGGACAAGCCGCCGCATCGGGCGCTCACAGTGGACGGCAAGTCCCCCGGCGCAGCCTTCGACAGCATGGAACTGCCGCTAACCGGCGGGTTCTGTACGCAGGAGGATAACTGGGCCTTCTACACCGCCGGCGCAGGCCAGCCCGTCCATCTGGAGGCAGGAGAACATCGCCTCCGCCTGACAAACCTCGGCGGAGGCGTGGGTCTGGACTACGTGGTCGTGGTACCGGTAGGAGCGCTCCCCTGAGCGCGACCGGTGCCGGTGCTCTTTGTGATGGGAGCGTTCCCCTGAGCGCGACCCGCATCCACCTACGCGGAGAATGAGACGCGTAGGCGGGTTCATCCTTGAACCCGCAGTCTACGACCCGGCTCGCACCGGAACCTTCAACTCATCGCCGGCGCCCAGCGCCGTCAGCTTCCCTACGTCGCTGGCGCCGGCACCCTTAAGTTCCACTCGCCGCACCTTCACCTTCCCCTCCACCACCCGCAGCTTCACCGCATACCCCTTCGCGCTCTGCTTGATCTCGCACGTGCCAAAGGCGTTGCCGGTCGACCAGAAGTGCTTCCCCGCCGTCGCCGCGAAGGTCATCGTCCCCGTCACGCCGGAGTACTGGAACCCCGCCAGGCACGGCACCGCCGCCCACGCCGCCATCGCCCGCCCGTAATGGTGCCCGCACTCTGCCTCGTCAAACGGACTCCGCCGCAGCCCGTCATACCGCTCGCGAATGGCCGCAATGCACCGCAGCCCGTCCTCCGTCAGCCCCTCGTACAGCATCCCCACCGCCGCCGTGTACTCAAAGCCCGTCATGACCTCATTGGCATAGGGGAACGGACGCTTCGGTCGCCGCCCGAGCGGGTAGGTGCTCATTAGCAGCGCCGCCTCGTCACCCAGCGCATAGGTCCGCATATTGTTGAAATGCCCCTGCAGCGAGGGTCTGAAGTTGTACTTCATGATGCTGCGCAGCGTCTTCTTCACGTTTCCCGGCTTGGTCAGATACCCTAGCCCGCAGACGTGTGCGAAGTACTGCCCCACAAGCTGGTCCACCAGACACGCCGCCCCAAGCTGGAAGTCCGGATCCGCCAGGTTCCTCGCCCCCATCCCAGGATGCCGCAGCCCCTTGGCGATCTGGTCCTCCCGCAGCGGCCAGACGAGATGCTCGTAGTACTGCCCGTTGAACAGGTTCTCATCCATCCACTTCGACCCGCGCTCAAACAGCGACCGGCACCGCTCGGCGAAGTCCGCCTCCCCGACCTGCCGCGCCATCTCCTCACAGGCCCGTAGCGCCCCCAGATACCACGTCCCCATCTGCCCGTTCGGCCCGTAGTACTCCACATCCATCGTGTTATGCTGGCAGCCCTCCATCACGCCGTCCTGATCGGCGTCCCAGCCACCGGGTATCCAGCAGAACTCCAGCGCCCTCTTCGCTGCCGGCCAGGCTTCCTTCAGGAGCCTACTATCCCCCGAAAGCTGCCAGTCCCGGTATAGCTTCATCAGGCAACCCATCTGCCCGTCCGCCGCCGCCAGCCCAAACTCCTGCGCCCGTTCGCCTAGCGGCAGTCCCACCCGAAACGCCATCCGCCCCTCGGCGTCGGTCGCGTGCAGGAACTCCACCTCCCGCATCGTCCGCGCCAGATCGCCGAACAGAAAGCCCGTCGACTGCTCGTAATTCCACACATGCGTACAACTGCCATGACAACACCCGCCCCGGTCCTGACAGCCCTCCCAGGCATAGAACCGCCCGTCCGGTGTGCGGAAGCAAGTCTCGCTTCTCAGCGTGCTCAGGTTGAACAGCGCCGCCTCCTTCACCACCCCGGGCAGGTCGCTGTCGCAAAACGCCCGCACAAACCCGACAGTCCGCCGCTCCAACTCCGGCAGCGCCTTCGCCACCTTCACCGCCGCGTCCCACGCGTCTTTCGACTTGGTCGTGTAGTAGTTCCCGATCCAGTCGCTCGGGTCGCAGCACTTGCCCTCCGGCGCCGGTTTGGGGCTCCACGTCAGGCGATTTGGGAAGTGCCACGTCAGCAGGAACGTCACCGTTCGCGTCTCCCCCGGTGCCAGTTCAAACTGCGTCGCCAGCGACCCGCGCAGGAAGTTGTTCTCCTGTGGCATGGCAGGGACATTGTCCAGTTTGCCATCCGCGCTGAAGTCATCCCAGAAGTGCAGCAGGTCGGTGTTCCAGCCCTCCTGGTGCCATACCTCACGGTACGTCACCCCCTTCTCACCCATCAGGCTGAGCGCCATCGTCCCCCACTGCGGCCCCTCAGTGCATACTCCCTCCGAACTCATGAAGATCCCCTGCAAGCCCCCTCCCTTGCGGAAGCTGTTCCTGTTGCGCACCGGCACACCGCTGCTCCCATCCGCGCCGATGAGGTTCGGCACAGTCCCACACAGCGCCACGCTGAGCGCCTTCTTCGTCGGGTTCGTCACCACATACCGCAGCACTGCAACCGGATGCCCGCTCGCGTCGCTGTCGCTCGGCACCAGCGGGTTGAACGCCTCCAGCCTCACCCGCACCGGCACTGACGCGTCGGCGAACTCGAGTTGCGCCAGCGGATACGCGGCATGAAAGGTACACTTCCTGAACCTCGGCAGCCCATGGTTCGGCACATTGGACCCCGACGCGCCCTCGTAGTCCTCCGGGTCAATCGGGCCCTCCAAACACCGCGTCACCGCCTCCTGCCCTTCCGCCTGCACCCAGATCGCAAAGAACGCGCGGTCGGGCGTGTAGCCCTTGGCCGGGCGGTTCATGATCTCCCAGTCCCGCAGGTCACCCCGCCCGCCCAGTGACACCGTCCCGGTTCCAATCCCTCCGAGCGGCAGCGCGATCCGCCGCAGGTTCCGTCCCGTGTAACTGCGCAATACGGGCCACGCCAGTGTGCTTTGCTTGCTCATGGTGCTCCCTTATCCTTTGCTCTCAAACGGTCCGCCGAGGTGCTTGTCAAGGAACGCAAAGGTCCCGACCGCATGGATCTCATGCGGCCCGTTGAAGTACTCAATCTCCGTCCGGTCCCCGATCCCCAGCAGGTCATACCGGTTCTGGGTCTTGGCATACTCATACCCCACCCACTCGTCCGGCGCCACACCATCCCAGTGCCCGCGCTCGACCATGAAGGGCCGCGGACATATCAGCCAACTCATCTCCGCATAGTTGAACGTGTTGCCCAGATTCCACTCGCCTATCTCATACTCGCCCGTGCGCATGTAGCTATACGTATGCCGCACCGTGCTGATCTTCATGATCCACTCGTCAAAGTCGCCGGAGCAGATGGACAGGCAGTAATCCTCAAGCAGCGCCGGCACGCGCATCGCGGTCTTCCCGCCATAGCTCAGTCCATAGAACCCCATCCGCTTGCCATCCACGTACGGCAGCGTCTTCAGGAAATCGAGGATGCGTTGGTGCTGCCGTGTGATGAACGAGAACAGCGACAGCCGCAGCGGATTGCCGAGCCGCTGCAGCACCCGGAAGTCATCACCGCCAATGTACGGATTCTGGGGCGCAAAGGTCACGTATCCGCGTTCGGCCAGCCGCACTGCGAACAGCTTGTAATACGGCTCAATCACCGTCGGATCAGCCACATGCTGCGGACGCCCCTCCAAACCGTGCTGGCAAACCACCACGGGCCGCCGCTCCCCCTCCGCTATCCCCTTCGGCACCAGCAGGATGCCGTACGAGAACACGTCCTCAAACACATCCAGCGCGACCTCAAACCCGGTCAAGCTCTCGGTCTCGTACACCTTCCGCGCCCGCGGGTTCATCGGCATTTCCGGCTCTGCCAACGGCCCGATCACGTCCCACATCAGCTTCCGGTATCGCTTTCCACTCTTGTTCCAGGTCGCCACACTCGTCCCGTCCGCCTTCGCCCAGTAATCCCGCCGCACAAACTCCGCCTCGCGCATGACCTCTTGCGTATGCTCAACCAGTTGGTCAAACTGCCGCTCTTGCCGCGCCCTCGGGTCCGGCAGATCAGCTACAAGCGCCGGCTGCTCCTCCCAATCACGACCTAAGCCCATTTCCAGCGCCTTGAGAAAGGCCTTCAACGTCCTCTCCGTCCCGGGACGCGTGGCCTTCACCAACGTAATCGGCGCCTCCAGCCCTCCCAGCAAGGACTGCGCCCGCTTGACCTCATTCTCCACGTCCTTGAAGACCGGCGTCACCAGCGCGCCCGGCGCCGCCCCGCTGCGTCCTTCCGTCACCGGTGGCGGCCCCGTGACCTCAGGCACCGGCGAAGCCTCCACAACCAGCGTTCGTGGCGCGATCAGCGTCGCAACCTCCGCGTCTCCAAACTCCTGCAAAAGCCCCCACACGTTGCGGTAGATCGGCTCACCAGACACGCCCTCGCGCGGCCCGAAGTACCCTGACACCGCCACCGCCTTAATACGCTGGTCGAGAGCCGCCGCATGTAGCGCGATCAAGCCGCCCTCGCCATAGCCCATGACGCCCACAGGCAGGCTGCGTTGAGATCGTACAAACCAATCCACTGCCGCCAGCACCTTCTGAACCTCGTACCCGATCACATGCCGCCCCAACTCATACGCTGCCCGGTACACAAACTCCCGGTGCGGCTGGTTGGTCTTGAGGTCCCGCACCACCGACCATTCGCAGTCGCGGTTGATGAGCGTCGGGATGAGCACCCGGCACCCGCTCTCGGCCAGACGCCTGGCATATTGCGCCCCAGGCGGCAGCCCCTCACTCAGACCGCAGAGCATCTCCGGCGTCCAGTCCGCGTCCGGCAGCGCCACGGTGTTGGCCAGCGCGCGTTCCGGCTCAAGCAGGAGCCCCTCCGCCTCCACGCCGCGCAGTACGCTCCAGCGCACCACATGGACTGTGAAACCGTTACCCTCGCCGATCTCGGTACCCTCGTAGGTGCCGAACGGGTCCGCGCGAAGCCGCGCCAGTTGCTTGGCCGGCATCACCAACTCCGCGTTCGGGGGTTGGCGTTTGTCCACCACGCCGACGATCTCCGCCAGCCGCCGCCGGTTCGGCTCCACTGACCGCAGGTACTTCGCCCACGAAGTCAAGTCGCGCTTCCAGTAGGCCTCACGCTGGCCCACACTCTCCGCTGTCGCGCGGTCCAGGTACTTGTGAATGCCGGCGACCATGCGCGCGGCAAGGTCGCCCTCCCAGGTCAGCGGTTTGGCGTCAGGCAGTAGTTGATGCACTTGCTTGGCCATCAGGTCACCTCAGGCCGTTACATTCGGTGTGTCTGCCCTGACACCTGCCTGTTGCCGACAACACGCGACGAGACGCTGAAACGGGCTGGCGCAGGAAATGCCTCGTCAGAGGCGGAATGAGACAATGCCTCAACACAACCTGACCCGGACAGGGGACTGACACGGGAGAACACGCATGCAGCGCCACATCCTCAGCGTCGCGTTCGGACTGCTTCTCGCCAGCGCGGCCTTCCCGCTGACCCTCGCCGACAACGGCCGCGCGCTCGCTACCATCTGCCTGCCGGACAACCCCGCCCCCGCCGAACAGACCGCGGCGGACGAGCTCTGCGCGCACCTCGAGAAGATCACCGGCGCGCCGTTCAAGCTCGCAGAGCCCGGCCAGCCCGTCACTGGCCCCCGGATCATCCTCGGCAACAGCAAGGTCACCCAGTCCGTTCTCGGCAAACAGCTAGAGTCCCTCGCCCCCGACGCCTTCATCGTCAGAGTGTCGGGACAGAACCTGCTTCTCGTCGGTGGCACCCCCCGCGGCACCCTCTATGCGGTCTACTCCTTCCTCGAAGACGATCTCGGCTACCGCTGGCTGACCTGGTTCGGAACAGATAGCATACCGCAGCAAAAGCGCCTCGTAGTCGGCAACCTCAGCCGCGTCGAAAAGCCCGCCTTCGCCGTCCGTGACATGTGCGTCCAGGGAGGCGTCCCCGGCGCGCGCCGGCCCGACGTCGCCCGCTTCCTCGCCCGCAATCGCGATCAGGGCCCCGACTTCAACTTCCTCGGCGACGCCGCCCCTTACGGCGGCACCTCCCACCGCTACGGCCGCCCCCCCGGCATCTGGATGGTGCACACCTTCTTCGGCTGGATGCCGCCCGACAAGTACTTCGCCGAGCACCCCGAGTACTACTCACTGATCCGCGGCGAGCGCCGCAAGTCACAGCTTTGCTTTACCAACCCCGGCCTGCGCCGCGAAATGACCGCCAACATCCTCAAGGGAATAGGGGAGACCGACCCGGAGGCCAACTACGCTGTCTCGGCCCAGGACGATGTAGGGAAGCTGTGCGAATGCCCCGACTGCGAGGCCCTCGTCAAGCGCGAAGGCACCCCCGGCGCGCCCCTGTTCGACTATCTCGTCGAACTGGGCAACGCCGTGAAGGCCAGGTACCCGAAGGCCTTCATTACCACTCTCGCCTACCGCAAGGAGCAAACGGAGCCCCCGCCGCAGACCCTCAAGCTCCCCGACAATGTCGTCATCATCTTCGCGCCCATTGATGACAACTTCGCCCAGCCCATCGAGGACGAGAGCAACGCCGCCACGCTACGTAACATCAGCGAGTGGCCGAAGCACACGAGCCACCTCTGGGTGTGGTACTACCCGAACACCTACGGCGACACCCTCCCCCTCGGCAACCTCGATAAACTCGCAGCTGACTTCCGCCTCTTCAAGAAGGTCGGCGTCGGGGGCCTCTTCCCCGAGCACGACACGGCGGGCGTCTACCGCTCCCTCGGCCTCGCCGACCTGCAGAACTGGCTGCTGTTCAAGCTCATGTGGAACCCCGACCAGGACCTGCAGAAGCTCATCACTGACTTCACCGACCGCTACTACGGCCCCGCCGCGCCGCTCATCCGCGAGTACTCGGCCCGTCTCGAAGCGGACACGCGCAAGATGCCGGAGCGCATGAGCTGGAATGCCCCCGCGGCCCAGTTCCGCCACCTCACGCCGGAGCTGATCCTGTGGTCAGAGCGCCTGTTCGACCGCGCCGAGGCCACAGTTGCCTCCGACCCCGTCATTCTCATGCGCGTCAAGCAAGCCCGTCTCGGCATGGACCTGGCCGCTCTCCTCAACTGGGACGCCGTCCGTCAGCAGCCCGACCACGGCCTCACTCGTGACGGCCTCATCAAACGCTACCGTGACACCTACATCGCCACAGTGCGGGCCAACATCGACCCCAAGTACGTCGGCAATGAAGTACTCCAGTGGCACATGGCGGTCAAAGACGAACTGTCGCCCCTGCCCGCCCCGCTCGACCAGATTCCGGCCGCGCGCGTCCATCAGTTCACGCCCCAGGGCGCGCGCCTCCACGGCCGTGGCCGGCTCGTAGCCGACCCTGACGCCGCCGCGGGCATCGCCGCAGAACTCGACACCGACGGCAAAGTCCCGGCCAACCTCGGCTTCTATGACGTGACCAAAAAGCGCCAGCAACACGCCTGGGTGGGCAAAGACGCCCCCCTCGTCACGGGCAAGTACCAACTCATCCCTATCGGCCGCACCGCCCTCAACGAGCAGTGTTACGTCTGGTTCGACTGGACCTGGCTCATACAATTCGAGGCCATAGCCCAACTCTACGACCGCGCGCACCCGGACAAACAGTGGGAGGTCTACGCTTCGGTCAAATACGACGGCCCCGGCTACGGCGGCACCGCCCCCAAGAACACCATCCGCGTAGACCGGGTAATCGCCGTGGAATCCGCTGACTGATCAGGTAGAAGCGGTCACCAGACCGCGATCTTCTTCTGCCCATCAACCTCACTCGTAAGAGGACTACCAGACCTGACCACTCGCGAACGCTTCGTCCGTACCCTCACCGGCCAGCCCGTTGACCGCGTCCCCTTCATGAAGGTCTTCGGCGGCGACAACGCCATCCTCGCTCAGTGGGAGCAGGAATACCCCAACCTGCACGAAGTCATCGACGACCTGCTCCAGTTCGAGGGCGGCTACCGCGGCTGGCGCACTACCCCCGTCAACATGGACCCCTCGCAACTCGACCCGGTGCAGGTCATCGAGGAGACCTCTGAGCGTCTCGTGCAGCGCCGCGGCGACGGGACAGTCGAGATGATCCAGAAGATCGGCGACTACAACCGCCACGATGTCGATTGGCCGATCAAGACCATGGCCGACTGGCGTGAGTACAAAGCGAAGCACCTGCAGGCGGACGACCCCTCGCGCTTCCCGGCCAACTGGCCCGACCTCGTACGGGAGTACCAGAGCCGCGATTACCCGCTCCAGCTAACCCACCGCGGCGTCTACGGCTTTGCCCGCAATCGCATGGGCGACGAGAACATGGCCTACGCCTTCTACGACCAGCCCGAACTCATGCACGACCTCATGGACTCCTACACCGACATGTGCCTGCAGGTCTGGGAGAAGATGGTCGCCGAGGTGGACTTCGACCTCATCGAGTGCTGGGAAGACATGGCTTACCGCAGCGGCTCTCTGATCTCCCCCAGGACCTTCCGCGAGTTCATGACCCCCAACTTCCGCCGCATACGGCAGTTCGCCGACGCCCACAACATCCCGATCATCCTCGTCGACTCCGACGGCTACATCGAGGACCTCTGCGAAGTCATGCTCGAGTCCGGCGTCAACGCCATGTACCCCTTCGAGGTGCAGTCAAACAACGACGTCGCCCGCGTGCGCGAGCGCTTCCCCGAGATGGGCTGCGTCGGCGGCCTCAACAAGCAGGCCATGGCGGAGGGCAAGGACGCCATCGACCGCGAAATGGACCGTGCCCGCCGCCTCATCGAACTCGGCCGCTTCATCCCCGGCCCCGACCATTTCGTCCTCTCCGACGTCACCTTCGCCAGCTACCGCTACTTCATGGAAGAGCTGCGCGAGGTCGTCATGACCACTACCCCAAGGCAGGGCTGACCGATGCCCGACACGCTATACGTGATGTGGACCATGGACTGCGAGGCCGTGCAGCCCGAGTCTATGGCGACCGGCGGCGTCGCTGACTGGGGCCTCAGCGAGCGCGCCATGCGCGGCTACGTCGAGGCCCTCTCCGCCCGTGGCCAGAAGGTCACGCTATTCCTCACTCCTCGCGTTGCCGAAAAGCAAGCGCCCGTCGTCCTCGACCTGATCGCCGCCGGAGCCGAACCGGGCCTGCACCTCCACCCCCAGACTATCGACTTCGGCTACACCCGGCACCTCGGCCAACTCCCCGCGCCCATCCAGCGCAACCTCCTGCGCGTCTCCCTCGACCGCGTCGAGCGCGCCATCGGCCGGCGGCCGACCAGCTTCCGCCCTGGCTGCCTCTCCGCCACGCGCGAGACCCTCGACCTTCTCGTCGAACTCGGCTTCACCCAGGGCAATCTCACTCTCCCCGGCCGCAACCTCCCCAACCTCGCCGCCCTCTGGGCCAACGCCGATCCCTTCGCCAACCGCCCGCTCCCCGGCTTTCTGGAGCTACCGATCACCGTTCATCTCGACGACCTCAACTCGCAGGGCCACGCTGGCGACCCACGCCACCTCCGCCTCGAGCGTGACGATATCACCGACTGGGCCTCCGACCTCATTCGCCGCTACCTCCAGCGGCAGATGGAGCTCGCCCTGCCGCTCAAGACCCTCCACGTCATGACCCACAACACGCGCGATTACGCCGCCCCGGCTGACCCCGGCCGCCAGAACCTCGAAGCCGTCGCCGACCTCATCACCGCCGCCGCTGCAGAAGTCGGCCTGCAGGTCCAGCCCCTAGCCATGCGCGACCTGGAAGACCGCTTCCCAGCCTGACCGCCGCACAAAAACGAAAAGACCATGGCTATCGCTAACCATGGCCTCAGAGAAACGCGCAAACGTGATCTAGAACCGCAACGTCGGCTTCGAGCCTGCCGGAAAGGGTATGCTGTCCATAACCTTCTGAAGCTGCGGTGGCTCCAGGTCCCCCGTCACGATCACCATCCGGTCCCCTCGCCGCTCCCGCACCACATGGCCCCGCAACCCGCTGCGCCACATGCCCTGTCCCCGCCCCGCGGCTCTTTCGCCCTGCTGTCTGCCACTGAAGCGCTGCCAGAACCCGCCGTTCCGCTGCCCCTCCTGCCGCTTCTCTTGCCCCTCCTGCCATTGTTGCCGCCTCTGCTCCCACTGCCCGCCCGTCTGCCCCTGCTGCCACTTCCGCCGCTCTTCCGCGCTCGGGCGCTTCACTTGCACGATCGACAGTGACCGCAGGCCGTCGGAATAGCGCATTTCCGCCAGCGTCCGCCGCGGCGTATCATGCCTGAACATCCCTCGAAGCTGGAAGCCCTCCGGCACGTAACCCGGCTTCAGCAGCGGCCCTCCCAGTATCTTCACCAGGTCCTGCTCGCCTACGCTTCGCCTCATCCCGCCGTCATGCCGCCGCTCCGTTGCCACCTTCGGCACCGGCAGCGGCTTGGGCGCCGTCGCCGAGTAGTTGACCGACTCATAGATCGATTCCGACACCAACTGCCCCCGCGCATCATACCGGCTCAGCCGCAACGGGTAATGTGTCTCACGATCAACCGCAATCTCCACCCGCGCCCGGCCACCATCCGGCGCCTCCACCTTGTAGCTATCCACTTGCCTGCCCGCCACCCGCCCGCCGCCGGTGCGTATCACCTTCAGGTTCGGCCGCATCGGCAGTCCTCCGCCGCCCGGCTCCACCCCATATTCCCACGTCTGCGGCTTGCCATCCGGACCCACCCGCCACACCATTCCATTCTGCTCGATGATCTTCCAGTTGGCAAATCGCCCGCTCTCATACTGCAAGTGCACGATCCCCGGCGCCCGCTTGATGTCGGCCTCCGCCTTCACCAGCTTGTCGCGCACGCGTATGGAAATCGCCACCTTGCCCTCAAGCGTCGCCCTCTGCCGTGCCTGCCGCACCCCCATCAGCACCTCTCGCGACTGCTCAGGCGTGAGTCTGCGTCCGCACCCAAAGATGGTACAGGTCGCCAGCACAGCCAATAGCAGCGCGGTCCGCCTGTACACCTAGTACACAGCCTCCTCAATCCGGGGGTGGTCCTGTTCCATCTCCAGCATCGCCAGCCCCAGTGCCGCCTTGTCCGCCAGCGGGCTTCCCCAGTCCGCCGCAAGCTGCACCTGGGCATACCCGTCATCAGCCACCGGCAGCGCCCCGCCGCCATTGAGAAGCGGGACCACGAGGCTCATGGTGACTACCAGCAGCAGCAATACCGCCGCCGCCGCCGGCACCCAGTACCGCGCGGGTACATGATGATGCTGCTTTCGCGGGGTCAGCCGCGCCTGTACGTGCTGCCAAGTCTCCCGCGGCGCGTCCGCAACCGGCATCGGCCGCAAAAGCTCGGCCGTCCGCCGCAGCGCCGCCAGTTCCTCACGGCAACACACGCACTCGCGCAGATGCTGCTCCAGCGCAGCGCGCTCCGGCGCCTTCAGCAGGCCCACCTGGTAGTCGCTAAGTTTCCGACAGTATCGGCATTTCATCTTTCTCACATGCCCTTTGGGCGTGCTCCACTCCCCGCAATACGGGCACCCGCCCGTCTGTTTCTACATTGCGTAGGACGGGCGTCTCGCCCGTCTTCTCAGCCCTCACGCATACGGCCCCAGCCGTCTCCGTAACGCCTCTCGCCCCCGCGATAGCCGCGACAACACCGTCCCCAGCGGGACCTTCAACTGTACGGCTATCTCAGCCACCGGTATATCCTCAAAATGGTGCATGACCACCACTACCCGTTGCGGCTCCGGCAACCTCGCCACTGCCTCGCGTATCACGATCTGATGCTGGCGCAGCGCCAGTTGCTCCTCTGGTCCTGGCCCCTCATCCGCCGTCTCTCGCTCCCGCCCATCCTCACTCGAACTGTCCGTCACGGTCACTTCCGGCTTCCGCCGCCGCCCGTGATCCCGGACCAGGTTCGTCGCTATGATACGTAGCCAGCCGCCGAAAGCCTGTTCCGCCCGCAGGCGCGGCAACGCATGCCACGCCTTGACGAAGGTTTCCTGCGTGAGATCAGCGGCTGCCTCCTCATCACTGGTCAGGTGTCTGATGAGGCTGAAGATGGTGCGCTGGTAGCGGGTGTACAGTAGGGCGTAAGCCTGCTGATCTCCCTGCTTGGCCCGCTCAACCAGCAGAGCATCCGGAGTCATCATCAGCGAATTCCATTGATGAATAGACGTTTCGACCTGGACTCATATTCCCTCGCCAGGCCCACAGACCTGCTCCCAACCCCGTCGCCGCCCCGAGGGCCCGCCGCGCCCAGCCCTGCCGTGCCACCCGCCCAGGGTTGCCTGGTGCCCACAAACGACAGCGGCGAGCCCACCTGGGGCTCGCCGCTTAGCTCTCAGTCTCTCGCAACCTTAGCTCGCCGGTGGCGTCGGCATCGCCGGAGTGACCGGCGCCGCCCCACCCGCTGGCTTGGCTTCCTTCAGTTCTTCGACCTTCTTGGGCAGGTCTTGCAGCAGCATATCGGCGATCACATAGACCTGGTTGCCCTGTGAGGTCCGGGCATAGTACGCGCCCTCGGCCTTCTTGTACCCGACGAAGACCTTGATCGGCTCCTTCTGCCCCTTCACCGTCAGGGTGAAGATCGTCTCGGGAATCGACAGCCCGTACGGCGACAGTTCCTTCTGCTCGCCCAGGAACTCCTTCGCCTCGAGCTCATTGAGGTCCCAGAGCAGGTCGTTGATCTTGTTGTTCTCGGCGGGTGCCGTAATCGGCGTCGCCAGAGCCCAGCGGTCTGGACCGGTGCGCCGCGCCGTGAATGACACGCCCTGCTTGCGCTCCACGCGGATCTCGCTCACGTCGTTCTTCTCAAACTCGAGCATTCGCTTGTCGCGCAAGTCCATGTCCGTCTTCTGCAGATCCGCCATGTTCGAGTACGCGACCAGCAGCACTTCCGGCCGCCCCTCGACCTGCACGTAGTTGATCTCCTTGGTCGCGTCGCCAGGCTGCTGGCCCTTCGCGCCGAAGTTCACGATCGACTGCTTGCCATCCTTGGTCCGCAGCGTCGCCTTCAGCACCGGCTTCTCCAGCCCGTAGCTCTGCCCCGCGGCAGGCTTCTCAGGCGCGAAGTCGTCGGCCTTCATGTCGGCCAGCTTATCCACGACCTGCTTCACGCTCCACTCGTCCGCCTTCGCCTCATACGGGGCCGTCAGCAGCCACTGGGGCTTCTCAGCAGTCCCGCGCTTCTCCAGCGTCAGCGCCCGGTCGGGGTACTGCAGCGTGACCGCCACCACGTCTTCCTTCTTCAGGTGCGTGAGCGCCTTGTCCCGTAGGCTGTCCGTGGGCTGCGTCAGGTCGGTATACAGGCTCGTCGGTACGAAGTACAGCTTGTTCCGCGCATCGATCCGGGCGTAGTACTCCGACCCGCCCGTGAGCTGCGCACCAAAGTAGATGACAGACTGCTTTCCACCATGCGTCAGCGTCGCTGTCAGGCCCGGCTTGTCCAGGCCATACTTCGGGTCGGCCGGGTTCTCCTTGCGACTGCCGGTGGGCTTAAGCTGCGCCATTGCATTGATCATGCGCTCAGCCGCATCCTTGTCCGCCCAGCCCCGTACCGGCTCCGTAATCCACCACTGATCCCCGGCCTTCTCGAGCGTCAGGGACGTCGTCAGGCTCTTTACCTGCAGCTTCGTCGCTGTCTTGGCATCGATCCCGAACGCCTCGCCCTTCTCAACCTTCCGCCCTCGCTCCTGGGTCAGAACCCATCCGAGCAACACCAGGAATATGAGGCCGGTGACGATTAGTCTGGAGTGCCGCTTCATCTTGCTTATGCCCTCCTCCGCCACCACATGAAGCCGCCGGCGGCGATGATGAGCAGCGGGATGATCCCGGCCACCAGCGCCCACACGAACCGCTTCTGCGTGTCAGTGACCGCGAACGGGTTCTCCACCGGCTCCTTGGGCGGGATGGAGACGAGCTTCTCGTTCCTGACCAGCCAGTTCACCGACATCGCGGCCAGAGAGATGTTCTGCCGCGCGAAGTCGCCGGCCTGCTGCAGGATATTATCAGCCGCAAAGTCCGCATCGCCGATGACGATGATCCGTGACTTGCGCCCTTCCTGCGACGGCGGCGGCGCCGGCTGTCCCGGCATTGTCGGCGGCGTCGGCGGGGTCTGGTCAATGGCCACAGCCAGCGTCAGCTCGCCCTTGCGGGCAGCCCCGCCCACGATCTGCGCCTCGGAGCTGTACGTCTTCAGCAGTGGCACGGCATTCTGGTTGGTGGGCGGCGGCGGCGCGCCCGGCATGGACGGCGGTGGCGCCGAAGCCTGGACATCGAAGGCTGTCGCGGTCGGCATGACCACGATCTCAAGCGGGCCCGACACATCATGTCCCGGCTGCGCGCGGGCTGCCAGGATCTCGCCCCGTCCGCCGAAGCTGCCCTGCAGGTCCCGGACCCGGCCCGGAATCGGCGTCACGCCCAGCGGCTTCAGAAGCTCAGCGAAGTTCGGAGCCGGAGTCGGCTCGAGCATCAGCAGCAGGTTCCCGCCCTGGTCGAGGTAGCGCTTGATCGCGCCCATCTCGGCCGCTGTCGGGGCAACCTTCGCCCCTGCGATCACCAGCAGCTTGCAGTCCGCCGGGATCTCCGGCTTGGCCTGCGTGATGATCGACAGTGTATCAACCTTGTACTGCTGGTTGTCGAGCACGCTCTTGAGCATGCTGTAGGAGACCTTGTCAGGTGTCGCCCCGGGGGTGAAGCTCGCTTCGCCGTGGCCGCTCAGGAAGCACACGCGGGTCTTCTCGCCGGTGGTCACGGCCAAAATGGCGCTGGTAAGCTGCTCCTCGCCGCCACCCTGGATCTCTTCCTTGCGCTTCGCGCCCTCTTTGCCGGCTTCTACAAAGATCGTGCCATCAAACCGCACGCCGTATTCCCGTGCCTTGTCGACGGCCGTCTTCGTGTCATAGATATTGACTTCCAGTTGGCTGGACTTGCGCCTGTAGTCATCCAGCCGCCGTCGCAGTTGCTCGGCATTCATCGCCTCATCGGAGATAAACGCCGTGAGCGTCACCTTCTGGTTGAGTTCCTTGAGGATCTTCACCGTCTGGGGTGACAGCGAGAACTGCTTGCCCCGGCTCAGGTCAAACCGCACGATCTCATGCCGTCCGCCGATGTAGTTGACCATCACCAGGATGCCCAGCACGATCACCGTGAACAGGGCCGAGCTAAGCGCGGTCTGAAAGCCCCTGCGCTTGATCGCAATTACTAGCTGGTGTACGTTGCTGTACACCCAGAACGCAATGCAGATCAACGCGAGAATGCCAATGACCTTGATCGGCATCTTGTTGATCGTCTTGGCAATGCTGGCCCAGAACAGCGCGGCCAAGAGGAAAAGGCTGCCTACCCAGCCGGCCACGCGACCATAGAAGGCCAGTGCGGTAAACGATTCGTCATGCACGGGCAATAGTCGCGGGTCGCGAGCCGTCTGCCGTGTTTCGGGATTCGGTCCACCCATATCTGATTCACCTACCCGGATAACTGTCTACTTCTTCGTGGAAGGGGTCATTGACCCCAACCCGCTGTTCCCATATTAGTGGGAGCGCTCTCCCGAGAAATATCGTGGGAGGGCTCTCCAGAGCCCGACTTCCTCAATCCCCCGCGTAGGTGGGTTCGTCTCGAACCCACAGCCCCACAAACCCCGCCAGCCCTACACCGTCCGCCGGCTCTCCAGCGACCGCACTGCCAGAAACAGGAAGAACCCTGCCAAAGTGATGAAATACAGCAGGTTCTTGCCGTCAATGATGCCCTTTTCAAAGTCCCCGAAGCTCTCATACGCCGACAGTGACTTGGCCAGATCACCCAGCAGACCGCCGCCGCCATAGCCCAGCCAGCCCACGAGCCAGAAGAACAGCAGCAGGAACGTGCCCATCAGCCACGCCGCGATCTGGTTGGAGGTCAGCGAGCTCGTGAAGACGCCAACTGCCAGGAACGCTAGCCCGGCCAGGACAATGCCGAGGTAACCGGTGAGGGTCATGCCCCAGTCCGGCGCGCCAAAGGCCTCGAAAATGATGGGGAATTCGAACGTGATGAGGATGATGATCAGGTACAGAGCTGCCGCGCCGAGGTACTTGCCGAGGATGACTTCGACGTCCCGCACCGGGCGCGTCATCAGCATCTCATAGGTCCCTGAGTTGGTCTCCTGCGCGATCAGGCCCATTGTGATAACCGGGCACATCAGCAGGCTCAAAAAGATCATGCTGTGGAACATCCCGGACATGTCTGCCTTCGGCATCTGCATCGACGTCGAAAGCACGAAAATCAGCCCGCAGACGCCCAGGAAGAAGAGCATGGCGACATAGGCCATGGGGGACGTGAAATACGCCACCAGCTCCCGTTGAGCAATGGTTAACACGTTGCGCATGACTTAACTCTCTCCCTCTAGTTCGGTGGTCAGTTCATGGAAGACGTCCTCGAGGGTCATCTCCAGCGGCCGCAACTCCAAAAGCCCCCAGCCCTTGTCCACGATCGCCCGGGCCACGTCCGGACGGCAATCGCAACCGATCTGCGTCTCTACCTGGTAGGCCCCCGGGTCGCCCTTCACCGGCCGCACTGCCTTAACATCCGCCAGTTCCCGCAGCACCGTCGGAATGGACGCATCGTCCTTGGCGACGCGGAACATCATCGTCTCCGCATCCCGAGCCTGGTGGGTCAGCGCCGCGGTCGTATCCGTCGCGACCACCTTGCCCTGGTTGATGATGATAACCCGCTCGCACGTCATCTGCGCTTCCGGCAGGATATGCGTCGAGAGCATCACCGTGTGATTGCCTGCCAGGCTCTTGATCAGCTCGCGGACCTCGCGAATCTGGTTCGGGTCAAGGCCAATGGTAGGCTCGTCCAGAATCATGACCTGCGGGTCGTGCAGCAGCGCCTGCGCAATCCCCACCCGCTGCCGGTAACCGCGGGACAGCGTCCCGATGATCTGATCGGCCCGCTCGGCCAGCCCGCACTTCTCCAGTACCAGGTCCATCCGGTCATGCAGTTCCACCCGGCCCATGCCCTGCAGCTTCCCCGCAAACCGCAGATACTGCCGCACGCGCATGTCTCGGTACAGCGCCGCATGTTCGGGCAAATACCCGATCTGCCGCCGCGCCTCCAGCGACTGCTCCATGACGTCGAAGCCGGCGATCTTCGCCGATCCCGCCGAGGCCGGCATGAACCCGGTCAGAATCCGCATGCAGGTGGTCTTTCCGGCGCCGTTGGGCCCCAGGAACGCGACCACCTCACCCGCCTGGACGTTGAAAGAAACGTCCATGATGGCTGGATGTGGGCCGTAATACTTAGTCAGGCCCTCTACCTCAATCATATTGAACCTCCGAGGTCGGGAGATTGGTGGGAGCTTCTCCCCCATTAGCAATCACGATCAGCGACTGCCAACCAGTAACACCAAACAGCACATGACCTCATCCATGAAGAACGAAACTGGACCATCTGTCATGGATAAGGTCACAGAGAGTATACTGACGCTACCCTGTCCGGTCAATAACACCCGCCACCCCCTCCACGGTTCCTGCCCCGGTCGCGCCTCCACAAAAATGTGCCGCCGCCATGGCCCTGGTCCCCCTCCTTCGACGAGAACGTCCGCTCCCTCGAAGCCCTCCTCCGCCCGAATGGCCTCGCCCCCGGCACAAATTGAAAGAGCCCGAGAAGCAAGCTTCTCGGGCTCTTTCACTGAACCGAAACCGGGGGCTTTCCGGGGTACCCCTTATGTTCCGATCCAGTTGCGTCAAGGGAGGGTTTCTGTTATCTACTATACCCAATAGATAACATCGGCAAACATGCTCTTCACAAAAAAGTAAAAGACCGGCCGAAGCCGGTCCTTTTGGTCTATTTCAGCCTGTGAAGGGGAACTGCCCCTGTGACAGGGGAACTGCCTCACCCGTGGGATGGGAACTGCCCCTGTGAAGGGGAACTGCCTCACCTGTGGGATGGGAACTGCCCTTGTGGGAGGGGCCACTGGCCCCGACGGCACCAACCCCCTCACCTTGTGGGAGGGGAACTGCCCCTGTGGGAGGGGCCACTGGCCCCGACGGCACCAACCTCTTCACCTGTGGGAGGGGTCTCCAGACCCCGACCTCCCGCCTACCTGCAGCGGATCAGCGTTCCCCGCACATTATTGTCGAATCCGTCACAGATCCAGATGTCAACTCCCCGCTCGCACGCATAGATCACGGCTTCCTTCTGGATTACCTGCGGGAACGGCTCCCACTTCAGGAGCTCCTCGGCGCTGATCTCATCCAGCTTCTCCGCATCCTCATATGTGTTCGGGTCCTTGTCATAGATCCCGTCCACATTGGTAAACATCGTGCACTCGCTCTGCCCCAGCGCATCTGCCAGCGCCACCGCTGTCAGATTCGACCCGCCCCGCCCCAGAATCGACACTTCGTCCCGCTGCTCGTTATCATCCCAGTAGTAGCCCTGGAACCCCGCCACAACCGGCACGATGCCCCGCTGCAGCAGATTCTGCACGTGCGCGATGTCCACGCGTTCCACCAGCGCCCCCACCGGCCGCTTATCGGTCACAATCCCGGCCTCGCGCCCGGTCATTGACCGCGCCGTCCGCCCCGCCTCCTTGAGCGCGATCGCCAGGGCCGCATTGGCCCGCAGCTCACCCGACATCAAAAGCCGCGCATACTCCCGGGGATCCGGATCAGAAGAAAGCGACGCCGCAAGCTGCTCCAGCTTATCGGTTGCCCAGTCAAAGGCCGACACCACGACCACCGGCACGGCGCCACTCTTGCACCGCGGCAGCACAAAGTCTCGCGCCACTTCCTCCAGCCGGTGCGCCCGCGCCTGGTTCCGCCGCCCGGCCAGAAGCCGGTACATATCAGTGAGGTTATTCTGCCGCTTGCACTCCTCGAGCAGCCGCTCCTCATCGGGACCAAACCGTTTGAGCCCCTGCAGGGTAACCCCACCGAACTTCATGACCGGGATCGAAACAGACATCGTGTCCTCCTGAGACTGCGCGGCAACGCCGGAACTTGCTGACGGATTCCCATCTGGAAGCGCGAATTCTACCCTCTGTAGGCGAATCTGTAAAGCAGCTACTTGTTCCCGCGCCGCCACCCCCTCTCCCCCGTAGGGGCGCACCGTGGTGCGCCCGCCCCCTCGCCCCTCCCGGCTGTAGGGCGCGCGGACGCCTGCGTCCGCAGGCTCGTACCCCGCCGGCCGTTAGCCCTGATCACCCCACGCCCCAACCCTCCCGTTCCGCACCAACCCGCCGTGGTGCGTCCGCCCCCTCTTCCCTTCCGGCTGTAGGGCGGGGGCTCGTACCCCGCCGGCCGCTATCCCCGACCAACCCGCCGTGCGCCCGCCCCTCTTCCCTTCCGGCTGTAGGGCGGGGGCTCGTACCCCGCCGGCCGTTATCCCCGTACCAACCCGCTGTGCGGCGGGCGTCTCGCCCGTCGCCGCTTCACCCGCGCCGTATCCGTCCCACAAGCACCCGTACCGGACCCACCAGCCCTCCCCGCAAGTCCTCCTCCATCATCGGCAGCGTCCTCTGGTAGTAGGGGTTGAGCCAACCTTTTGCCTTAGCTTCCTCTATCACATTCTCGCTGCAGAACTGGTTGGCCAGCGTATTGGCCACCGTTATCCGCAGTTCATTGTCCCCTGCCGCCACCTGCCCTGTCAGATCCACCGCATACGGAGCCCAGATCGCCTCCGCCACCATCTTGCCATTGAGCACCACCCGCGCCGCCCAGTACACCTTACCCAGATCCAGCAGCAGCGGCTCCCCTGCCAGTTCCTCCGCCACCGGGAAGCGGAACACATACTCGACCTCCCCCGAGAAGTCCACCAGCGGCCACTCCTCCCAAAGCTTCAGCGGTGCCGGCATCCCGGGGAATACCTGCGGAAGGTCCTCCTCCACCACATATTCAATGGTCCCATCCATCAGCACATGCTGCCGCACCACTCGCGCCTCGTCCGCGCCCTCAAACTCCACCAGCACATCCGCATGCGGCACCCGCGACGACCGGTGCTCGGGGTTCGCCAGCCACCGCACGAACTCATGACTCTCCGGCGTCCCCAGCTCCTCTGTTGCTTCCTCACCTCTTCGCAGGACGGGCGTCTCGCCCGTATCCAACACCGGCCGCGCCACGAGCACCTGCGTCCCCCACGGCGGCAGCACCAGCGTAACCTCATGCGCCTCCCCAGCCTCCGCCTCGGCCAGCACACTCCGCTCCCCATCCCGCAAGTCCCAAGCCTCCAGCACCATCCCTGTGGAGTCGCTGGTAGGAGCGCTCCCCTGAGCGCGATCGGGTACGCTCCCCTCGCGACCGCGTGCGCCACCCTCGCGACCGTCGCCCGCTATGGTGCCTGTAGGAGCGGTCACCAGACCGCGATCCTGCGGCGGCCTGAACCCAAAGAACGGCTCCAGCGTCTTGTCGCTGCTATTGGTCAACAGATACAACTTCGCCCCCTCAACCTCCCTGACGCTCATCAACAGATCCGGCAACGGGTCCAGCAGCTTCAGCCACTGATCGCGCAGCTTCAGCCCCTCCAGCGCCGTCTCCAGATCATCGGCCTCCACCGGCTTCACTCCCGCCTGCCCCAGCCGCTCCATGGCCCGCTCGAACTGCTCCAGCCCCTGCATCTCCGCCGGCTGCACCGGCCACTGCCCCAGCATCACTAACCGCCCACCCGCCTCCGCAAACTCCGCCAACTCCTCGAGCGCCGCCGCCGAGATTGCCAGCGACCTGGGCACGATCACTGCCTGATAGGACAGGTTGCAGCCCGCCCCTCCGACCCCGGCCCCGCAGATCCGGCTCAGCAAATCCCCGTCAATGAAGTCGAACGCGACCTGCATCTCAGTCAGCGTCAGCGCGGCCGTCTCTGTCGTCTCCCAGGCCGCCGCCACCCCTTCTCGCGTCCATAGCGCCTCTGCCGGGTAGTAGATCGCCACTGGCGCCGCCTCCGCCGAGTTCCGCACCAGCATCGACATGCGCCCGACATAGTCCGCAAATCCGCCGTAGTACGGCCACTGCGGACTACCCTCCCCAAAGTGGCTTATCGTCCCAAACACTCGCCCGCCCTGGGTCGTGTAGCAGTACGCCATCTGCCCATACAGATTGATGCCGCTCTGGAACTGGTAATCAGCGACCCACCGCGCTTGCTCATACGTCAGCCCCGCTCCATACACCGCATTCGTCTCGGTAATCGCCAGCCCTCGCCACGGCTCTGGCAGCACCTGCTCCTTGCGCTTGGCCGCCGAGGCTGCCAGCCGCGGGAACGGGAAGTTCGCCTTGCCCGGGAATATCTGTCGCCAGATCGAGTCCACCCCCGGCGCGTGCAGTTGCCCCGCTGTCCGGAAGAAGTGCCCGAATGACACGTGGTCCGGCAGGTTATCCTCCCCGCCCACGTGCCCCGTATGGATCAGACCGTGCTCCCCGCACCATTCGGTGATTTGCTGCCAGTAAGCCTGCCCGAACCTGTCGGTCAGGCAGTTGTAGTACTCGCACCGCGCCGCCAACAGCTCATGTTCGGAATACCGCTCCACCACATGCGGCCCGACGACCTCCGGGCTGAACAGCAGCGGCAGATAGATCCGCGCATCCCGCCCCATCCGCGCCGTCAGCATCTGCAGAAACTGCCGCGTCCACGGAATCGCCTCGCCCCCGATCCCCCCGCCCAGTGGCGTCTCATCGGTAAACATCCCCGGAATGGTCGTGCCAAAGTAGTCCCCGACCGCCTCTACATACTTCTCGTGGGTCACCTCTACAAAGCGCCGCACCGCATCCGGGTTGAGGATATCCACCGGAAATCCATCCGGCACAAGCGTAAAGGCAATCACTTCATCATACGGGCAAAGCCCCTGCGCCAGCTCTTTGGGATCAAGCGGTACCGGCACTCCCATCTCCGGCAGCCCGACCGCTGCCACCAGTTCCCCCTCGCAGGTGCTGGTATCACCGCAGTCCAGCCGCACCGCATGCAGGCGCCTGCCACGGAACTCCGGATGCCCCTCAGTAACCTTCCCCTGCGCTGTCCCGGACGGCCAACCGCCCTCGTCATAGAGCCACGCATAGAGCCCATGCTCCTCCGCCAGCTCCACGGCGTAGCGTACGAACTCGAAATACTCATCGCTCAGGTACGGAGGCGTGATCCCCTCGACGAAATCCCCCAGCCGGAAATTCTCGCCCATGGGATGGATAAAGAACCCGCCCGCGCCCTTGGCCGCAAAGTCAGCCACCTGCCTCGCGATCTCCTCGCGGTCAAGCTTCCCATTCCAGATCCAAAAAAGCATCGGCCTGTAAGCCGCCGCCGGATCAGCAAATCCCTCAGTCAACCCAAAGTAGTCCATCAACGCCTCCAGTGCTCGTCTATCGCGTTCATCTCGACCCGTAGGGGCGGACCGCGGTCCGTCGCGCCGTTATCCCCGACCAACATTCGCCTCGCCAGGAAATGGGGACTGACACCAATTTCGAAACCTTCCCAAGCTTCTCTCAACAAACCGTGATGCGAAATTGGTGTCTGTCCCCGTTTCCACCAACCCTCACCTCCACCACCTTCGCCTCGCCCAACCCCGATTCCCGATTCCCCCTCCCCCCGCCTCACTCACAAAAACTAAACGTCTCCACAACCTCTCGCCGTCCGCTGTAGGGCCGGGGCTCGTACCCGGCCGCGCCGTTA
>JBDKRC010000177.1:0-2915 GCA_039683575.1 Armatimonadia bacterium
GCCTCCCAACCAAGGGCGCACAAGCCGACAGGCCACCAACCCGCCTCCGACCACCCCTGGCGCAAGTCCTACAAAGGGACATTTCTAGCTGGCAGATAGAGGGACATTTCTACTTTGCGTTGACAGACTCCTTCTGCAGAAAAAACGAAGACCAATTGTCAAAGTGCGAAATAGGAGAGGATGCCGCTCGTACGGCTTGGGGGCGGAGGGGTGGTCGGTGATGACGGCGTGGGCCGGCTGAAGCTCGGCCCCTCCTGACGACACGGCCCCTCCTGACGACACGGCCCCTCCGACACGGCCCCTCCGAACGGCAATGATGGACGCCGCACTGCGATCAGATGCTCAGGTCGCAGATGTTTTCGCTGGTTTTCTGGATCGTGCGGGTGTCTATGAATTGCCAGCCACCGTTCAGGTAGCCCTGGATGCTGCAGCCCTCCTGGACGCGGATTTGTTGGGTGTACGGGCCCGGGAAATAGTACGGCGGGATGTCCGCGATCTTGCTGCAGGCTTCCCTGGCCTTGACGCGGATTAGCTCGCAGGCCGCGGCGTGGGAGAGGTGGAGGGCGAGTTCGCGGGCGAGGGCTTGCTTGACCGCGGCGCCTATTATGTTCGGGACGAGGGCCTGAGCCTCTTCGACCGCGACATCGTCCCCGGCGACGAAGACAGTCGGAACCCCAAGGGTGCCCGCCATCAGCGCGCGGCAGCCGAATTCCCCCATTTCCACATCATTGATCTTGTAGTACTCGATGGTCTTGGACGAGTAGGTGTGGCAGAGGACGCCACGCTCGCCCATCATGGCGTGCTGGCCGACGAACATGAGGGCGTCGAAGGTCTCGTCGAGGTAGTAGGGCGGCCGGATCGGGCCGCGGGCGATCAGTTTGGCGCGCGGGTGGAAGTTCATCTCCTCGATGCCGCCGCTGCCATGACCGTCCCAGACGATGACCTCGGTGGAGGAGTCGAAGTCGAGGATGCCGTCCACGCAGGCGTTGACCTCGCCGGTCAGAAAGTACTCGGAGCGTTTCTTCTCCTCGGGGGTGACGTCCCGCGTCTGGGTGAACTGGTTGATCATTGCGGGGCCTTCGAGGTCGGTGATGATGTGGATTTTCATGGTGGTCTCCTGGGGGCAGTGGTCAGTTTTCAGTTGCCAGATATCAGTTATCAGTTGTGTGGATGGGAGCGAAGGTGGTTTTTTGCATTGGTTGGTCGTAGATGACGGCGGGCCGGATGCCGACGATGAGGCTGTCGGCATTCGGCCCCTCCGACGAAACGGCGGCGGCCCCGGAGGGGAGGGCGGGTTCATTGTTGGTTCGTCGGTGATGACGGCGGGCCGGCTGAAGCTCGGCCCCTCCGAGTATCGATGCGAAGGTTGGTCGGTGAGGCGGGTTCGGGACGAACCCGCCTACGCGGATTTGTGAGGCTTATTGGGTCTTGAAGACTTGGGCGGCGGCGGTTAGGTCCGGATTGTCGGGGGTTTTGTCGAGGCAGTAGATCACTACTCCCTCAGCTTTGCCCTCGCGGGCCAAGTCTGCGGCTTGCTTGAGGCGGGCGGCTATGTTCTCCGGTGTGGCCTCCTCGTTGAAGCGGTGTTTGTACTCACCGCGGCTGCCGGCGGGCATTACTATCAGCGGCAGGCGGGGGCGCTTGGCTTGTGGCGCGCGGCATTCCATGAAGAAGGGACCCTTGCTGCTTAGCTCCCAGCCGATGGGCTTGCCCAGGTCGGTGGTGGCGAGGCGCAGGCCGGTGACTTTGAGATTGCTGAACGCGACCTGGGCGGCGAATTCGGAGACGCCCTTGAGGTCCCAGACGCCGAGGCTGAGGCGGACCGAGGGCTTGACCCCGACGAAGGGGGCGAGGTTGATGAGGATCGTTCTGTCATCCTTGCCACCTACGTCCTCGGACCAGACGACCTTATCATCCACGCGCAATTGCATTACGTGATAGCCCTCGGTGGGGCCTTCGTAGTCGTCCTGGTAGTCGAAGCTGATGGTGGCGAAGCGGGGGTCGGTGACGTCGGCGGTTTGGGAGAGGGAAGAGTAGTCTCCGGACGCTGAGGCAGTGTGGGGCGGGAACATCGTCCAGCAGCCGCCGTTAGTCAGGTAGTCCTCGCTGAGGTACTTGAGCGCCTGCTCGATCTCGGCCTTGTCCCTGGGGTAGGCGGCAACCACGCCGTCTATGTAGGGGGCGAGGGTCGTGGCGAAGCGGAGGCCCAGTTGGGGGTAGTACATCAGCGGGTAGAATTTGAGGTTGGGGCTCTCGGCTTTGCCCGCTTTGGCCATTTTGGTGAGGAGTTCGGGCGTAAAGCCGCTGCCGTCCGGGCGAGGAGTCAGGGCGAAGTTGGTGTAGAAGTCGTCAATGACGTAGCCGACGAGGTTCGGGCAGCGACGGGAGAGTTTGCCGATCTCAGTGGCCCAGCGAACGAAGTCGGTGCGGTAGGGCTCGGAGTAGAGACCGCCGAAGCCGGATTCGCTCCACGGGACGAGGTAGGCCCAGACCTTGATGTTGGCAGCGGCGGCTTTGGGGAGGAAGGCCTGGAGGTCTTCCCAGTCGGTGGGCTTGTGCCAGATGAGCCAGAAGTACGTGTTGGCGTGGAGGTCCTGGAGGCGGCGGATCATGAGGTCGAGGTCGACGTGGCCGTCGGGGAGGCGGAGTTCGGAGTCGTAGTCGCCGAGGATGGGGGGAGGAGGCGGGTCGGCGGGGAAGGCGGGGGCCAGGAGGAGAAAGGCGAGAAGGAGGGTTGTGGGTCGCATTGGGTTTTACCTGGGGCGGATGGGTTGTCGGTGATAACGGCGCGGCGGGGTACGTAGCCCCCGCCCTACAGCCGGACTGGTTTTGTAGGTTGGTCGGTGATAGCGGCGCGGCGGGGTACGTAGCCCCCGCCCTACAGCCGGACTGGTTTTGTAGGTTGGTCGGTGATA
>JBDKRC010000178.1:0-2845 GCA_039683575.1 Armatimonadia bacterium
CCTACGGCTTCCGCGACGTCCAATTCTTCATGCTCAAAATACTGCAACGCTGCGGACAGTTGCCCTCGCTGCAGCACGTACTTACGACATGTCAATAGGTTCTACCCACACTAATTGAGGAAGAGCCTGGCTTCTTTGCACGCGTATCGCGCTGTAGGGCGGGGGCTTGTCCCATACGCGCCAACTTAGGGCTCAGTTCACCAGTAGGGCGGGCGGCTCGCCCGCCAGTAGGCACCCCAAGGGGGGCTAGCCCCCCGCCATACTGGTCTGGGTTAGCGCCAATGGGGGCTTGTCCACCGCCGCTCTGGTAGTCGGAGATAACGGCCGGCGGGGTACGAGCCCCCGCCCTACAGCAGAGCTCTATAGCCCAGGCGCCACAATCACCTCATCGCCCCGCAGCGGATCGCGCAGCGTGATCGCTTCGGGCGCGAACGTCGCTGTGCACGGCTGGCCGTTCCCGGCCTCGAAATGCTCCTGATTGCGCTGCATGACCGCCCGCGCCGCATGGACGATTGCCGTCGGAATGCGCTGCGACGCGGCGTCGGGGTATGCCGACGCCAGATCAGCCGCCGTCGCGCCCTGCGTCTTGATCCGGTAGATCTTCTCCAGGCAGTCCACGAGGCTGTCCTTGCCATACCCCGTGCACGCCAGTGAGCCATCCGGGCGGGTCACGTTGCGGAAGAAGTGCGTATTGCTGGTCCGCGAGCCCTTGTTCTCGATCCAGTACCTCAGACCGCGATACTGCGAATCCGACTCCACCTTGCCATATGACGCCACCATCGAGCTTTCCTGGTTGACCGGCCCCTCAAAATCAACCGGTGTCAGCCAGTTGTTGTCGAAGAAGATCGAAAACCCCTCGCGGAAGGTCACCAGCACCTGCGTGGCGTCAAAAGCGTCCTTGCCAAACTCACTGCGCAGGCGCACCTTCTGCCCGATGGCGAACAGGCTGGCCGGCGTGCACTGTAGATAGTGGCAGAACAGGTCCACCCAGTGAATGCCGACGTAGGTGAACGGATCGCTCTCCTCGACCCACTTGAAGGTCTTCGTGGACACCTCCAGCGGCTCTTCCAGCACGCCCCGTGCGAAGATAGGCGGTCCGAGCTGCGGCCGGAGATCATTGAAGATCTTCAGGTGGTCCGGATCATACCGTTTGTGCATGTCCGCGCCCACTATCAGGCCCTTCTCCCTGGCGAGAGCGATGATCTGGTCGCACTCACGCAGGTCGAGGCACAGGGGCTTCTCGGCGATGACGTGGATGCCGGCGTTCAGGGCCGCCATGATGGGCGCGGTGTGGAGATTATCGGGCGTCGCGACGATCAGCACATCGAGGTCGGGATTGTCGCGGATGATGTCATCCCACGGTGCGTCGCCATGGTAGGCCTTCGGTCGCCCGCCCGTGCGCTCTTCATTCTCGCTGACCGCACGCAGCGCTGACGCTTCCGAGCGCGTGCCGATGCCAACCATCTCAAAGCCGATTCCGTGGTACTTGCCCGACCAGTCGTCCAGGCCGAGCCGGTCCAGATAAGGGCTCAGGCCATTGCGCTGCAGGTCCCACATTGTCCCGGCCACGACGTCGGCCCCGAACATCCCGTAACCGACTTGCGCGGCCAAAATCCTGTTATCGCGCATCAACTAACCTCCAGGTCCACCTACTTAGTGAATTCAATGTATCCGGCTTGCGAAACGTCGTACGAATGCGCCTGCGTCGGCTCCCACATCAGCCACAGGTCATCGAGAACCTTGCGCACCGCCAGGCTGAAGCGCACCTTCGGCGTCACCGTCGGGTCAAGATCGAGCATGTTCAGAGGGATGCTAACTTCGGCCACCCACCGGCCCTTCTCAGGCACCAGCGCCTTGTAGGCGATGCCGCCGGGGTCCATCGTCAGCGGCTCCTCATTGCCATTCGGCGCGCTGCCGAACTCTACCCGTCCGTTGCCATAGTCGCGCAGCACGTAAATGGGGGTGGCCTTGCCCTCGCGAGGCACCTGTATGGCAATCTCCACTGCGTCGTTGCTGCCCCACTGGTTGCCGTCGAGCTTCGTGTCGGGGTGGACGGTGTTGTCTATCAGCAGGTACAGTGCCTTGCTGTCATAGGCCAGCCACGCCCGGCTCTGGCGTGAGGCGGGGCCTCCCATGACGTCCTTCGCCAGCAGCATGGCATCGCCGCGGTATTCCGCCGGGTCGAGCTTGCCGTCGACCGTGATCGGGCCTGCCGCGGGCGACACCTTGAAAACCGGTGCGTTGGTCTTCTTCACCTGGGTGGCGGCCACGGTCTTCGCCAGCGGCTCCAACGGCTTGGGCGCGGGATAGGTCCACTTCTCCACCGGCAGCGTCGGTCGCAGCTCGTCCTTGTACAGGCCCATCTTCTCGAACGGGATCGGCTCGAAGCCGGGCAGCTTCTTGAACACTTCCGAATCGGGCCGCAGCGCGAAGTTGCCCCTCGCGGCATCAACAAAGCCCGGGTCCTTGTCGGTGATCAGGTTCTGCTCCGGGCTGACTTGCCAGTTCCCGCTGCTGACCGCTGCGCCCATGCAGATGACGTTCCGCCGCGCCTGGCTCACTCGCGGCGCCCCCGGCTGCGGGTCCATGAAGCCCACCAGCGCCGGGTACCGCTCCGTGTACGGCGGCCTGGTGATGTCCACGTCCTTCAGCAGCCGCGTCTGCCACAGCTCCGCGTTGACGTAGTCTTTCCAACGCTTGTCATTCCACGGCGCAGAACCCAGCGAGCGCTTGCACTCGACAAAGATGTTGTTCTCGGCCAGCAGGTCATGCCCACCATGCGAGAACACGGTGCCGAACGAGCCCTTTCCGGGGTCGCCGCAGCGGAAGAACACGTTGCCGATGA
>JBDKRC010000179.1:0-2255 GCA_039683575.1 Armatimonadia bacterium
GGTGTTGATGCCTGCCTGCCGCAGGGCCTCGCGGCTATCCCGGGCGGACTGGGTGGCGTTGCGCAAGGCGTTGGCCGCGGCTTTCAGGTTCTGCTGCGCGGCGTTGAGTTTGGCCCCCAGTCCACCAGCGTCCGTGCCGGCGGCTTTCATCTGGGCCGCCAGGTTTTTAACCTCTTCCCGTGCAGCGACGTATGACGCACGCGATTCACGTACTACAGCAACCTGCTGCCGGTAGGCGTCGATGCCGCGGCCCATGTTCAGCAAAGAGGCCTGGGCCGCCCCTAGCTCTTTCAGCTTGGCCGCGCCGTCCTTGAGGTTCTTCCCGCCCCTAGTGATCTCGGAGCTCAGGTCGGCGACCTGCTTCTCGACACCTGACAGGGTTGACCGGGCGGCCGCCGCCGGAGAGATGATCTGCTGAAGAGATTGTGCGTACCGGCTCTGGTCGTCGGTGGACTTGACCACCACGCGACCGAGGCTCTGGTAACCACGGGCGGTGGCCAAGGCTTGATCCGCTTGGCGCTGCAGGGCCTGCACGACTTGGGCGGCCGCCTCCCGTTCTGCCGCCGCCTTCTTGCGGGCCTCGATAACCTGCTGGGCGGTGGCCTGCTGCTGCGCCGCCAGCTGGGCATTGGCCTCCTGCTGCAGCTTGGCCGCCCGGGACGCCGCCGGCAAGGTGTCCATAGCCTTGCTCTGGCGCTCCAGGGCGGCGTTGACCTGCGCCACCTTGCTGCTGAACTGACTCTGCGCCTGCGAGGCGTTGGCCGTGTCGATGCCGTAGCGCTTCATCTCGTCGGCTGTGCGGGCGAGAGTAGTGCGGCGGCTCTCTTCTGCCTTGGCGGCCCGCTCTGACTGCTTGGTCGCGGTCTCAAGGGACTTCTGCTGCTTCTTGGTCACGGTCTCGACCTTCGACAGCTCCTCCGCCAGGGCGGCCTGCTTGTTCTTGGCTTCTTCAGTGGCTTTGGCCGCGTCCTCTACCGCCTTGCTCTGACGCTCGAACAGCTTGGTCAGGGCGTCCAGCTTGAGGAGCTGTTTCCCTGCGTCCTCCAGGCGCTGGTATGTCGCGGCGAGATCCTTGTTCGACCCCTCCCCGCGCTCCGCCGCTGCCTGCTGTTCGGTCATCACATCGGTCAGGGTGCCGATGATCTTGGTCAGCTGGCCCAGGGTCTTCTGCGAGTAGTCCCGCGCCCGGATCCGTAGCTCAACGTCTTTGGACTGGTCAGCCACTTGTCATCTCCTTGATCATTTTCTGGAAGGCCTTGCCCCCCTCTTTCGGGTTGAGCGCACTGCCGACCACCGCTTGCATCAAAATGGCCTCGGTGGCCAGCTGGTGGTTGATCCGCTTGCGAACGATAGTCGCCTCACCCCACACCAGGCCTACCGGATATTGTCGGGCGGCCAGGTGCCCGTTTGCCAGCAGCATGCTGACCTCGCTGCGCAGGTTGTGATACTGGGCGATTATGCGTTCGCGGCCGCTGTGCTGCTCATCAGGGCTGCGCTTGCCAGCAGGTTCTCGAACATCGCCATCGTCTTTTTTGCGCCGCCGAAGTCCTCGAAGGTAAGGGTTCCGATGGTCTGTACCAGCTTCAGTTGAACAGGGATCGGGAGGGAGGATGCCTTGTCCACCAGGGCCGGCTCATCTGCGGCCAGGGCGATGGCGTGGGCCACGAGGCCCGGGGCGTCGGTGACAAGGCGCAGCACGAACTGCAGCAGCCCGGCCTCCGTGAAGTTGCCGCCACTCTTCTCGTAGAGCTCGATCAGGCCGCCCAGATCGTCGAGATGGACGTGCATGAGCTGGCTGAAGTCCTGGATGCCGAGGCCTCGCACATCGACTGACGCTTTCTTGCCGAGGGGAACGGTTACTTTGTCTGGGGTGAAGTCTGCAAGTGCCATGGTGGGCTCCTTCTGGTTGTCGGGCTAATTTAACACGATGGGCACGGTGGGCCGCAAAAATAAAAAGCGCCGAAGGCGCTTTACCGTGTGTTCTTGTTTGCTTCGTGTTTTATTCGAGTCTTGGCGATTTCAAAGTAGTCCGGGTCCATCTCCATTCCTATGAAACCGAACCCTTCCCGCACGGCGGCCTTTCCGGTGCTGCCGCTCCCCATGAACGGGTCAAGCACTATGCCGCCTGGCGGCGTGACCAGCCGGCACAGGTAGGCCATCAGGTCGGTTGGCTTCACGGTAGGGTGGTTGTTGCCCTTGGTGTCCGTGTTCTCCACCTTGCGCAGCGTGGCGCCGCGCTGGAACTGAGGACCGGG
>JBDKRC010000180.1:0-47174 GCA_039683575.1 Armatimonadia bacterium
GGCGCGAAACGGGCTGTAGAGGGCTTCTGGAGCCAAAATCCGGCAAAAAAGCAGATTCCGAAAGTCAAAGCTGAACTTCAACGCACGAGAAGGGCCGGTTGTTCAGCGGCTACATGATCGCGATGACCACCAATAGCTCAATCAACGTAAAACCGCGACGACTCCGCATCATAGCGTCCTCCATCTAGTGAATGTAACGACAATGTAACGACATAAGTAAGATTCCATGTCCATTGCGAATGTTCCTGCCTGCATGCGGGAAATATATCGACAGTTGCTTGCCGTTCTTCTCGTATTGTTCACAAGTTGGCCGCCCAGCCGTACTGCGTATCCGGGGCACACAGAGCCCCACAGAGGGTTCATCTGCCGGACGGCGAAATGCCGATCACGGCGGTTCTACGTGCGGGACGCCGCGAATGAGAAGCGACGCATCATCATGTCTGACCGTGTGGGGAGCCCGACAATGCATGGCCTTACTGGCACGACACCACCGGCGCTTGTGAAGCCCGGATGGAGACTGACGTTTCACGACGAGTTCGACCGGCCCCCAGTCGCATGACATGTACTGGCCCGCCGCCTATCGCTCGAGACGAAAGGACTACCTCAAGCGAACCGGCGGGCAGAGTCGCCGCACGTACCTCATACCATCACGCTTCCCTCAGGAGCCACTGCCTATGGTCCGCACACTTGTCGTCAGCTTTGCCCTGTTGCTGGTTCTCCTCACCACGGCGGTTGCACAGCCTGCAACTGTCGAAGTGCGTGACGGAGTGCCGTTGATGGTCATCAACGGGCAGCCTGCGGCTCCGGTCATCTACCGCGAGAACTACAATTACAACTCGCGAGAGCAGTCACTGTCCCACTACGTCAGCCTCTACAAGGCAGGGGTGCGCACCTTCTTCTTGCCGATGGGCATCGGCCCCACCAGCACGCACGAACAGCGCGCGGCGTCGTGGAGCAAATGGAGTGACCCGGTCATCGAGCAGCTAATCAAGGCTACCGGACCGGACATCCGGGTGCTGCTGATGGTGCCGACGGACATAAAGCGGAATTCAAACAAGCAATGGGCCGAGGCCAATCCGGGCGAGATGACGCTCTGGCCGCCCGAGATGACACCGGGTGATCGCGCCTCACTGTCCTCCCTCAAGGCGAGGGCACTGACGCGCGAGGGCCTGGCTGACCTGGTCAAATACGTGGAGGCCCGGCCGTATGCCTCTAACGTCATCGGGTATTTCCTCTGCGGCGGCGGCGGAGAGTGGCTGGACTACTGGGACTACAGTCCCGCCGCGGAGGCCGGCTTTCGCCGCTGGTTGACCGCCAAATACGGCGCTGACGCCGCGCTGCAGAGGAGCTGGGGGGAAGCGAAGGTATCGCTTCAGACGGCCACGCTACCGCAGTGGGACCGCCTGCACAAAGGCGACGTTGGCCTCTTCCTCGACCCAACCAGGAGCCGGCAGGTCATTGACTTCTACCAGTTCTTCCACGAGGACGCCGCGGCAGCGGCAGCGGATCTGTGCAAGGCGGCCAAGGAGGCCTGCCAGGGGCGGCGGCTGGTTGGGATCTGGGGCGGGTACTACTTCTTCCCGAACTGGGACCCGGCTGACAAGGGGCTCTTCCGCCGCCGGCAGGGGGCCTTCGAGACTACCGTCAAGGACCCCAACATCGACTTCTTCATGGCCCCATACTCCTACCGGGAGCGCCATCCTGGCGGCGTTTTCGCGCCTCAGTTCCTCTTCGATACCATTCGGCTGCACGGGAAGCTGGCCGTTATCGAAGAGGATTCGCGGACGTCACTGGCCGCTGCGGCCGACGATGTCTACAACCCGGAGAAGTCGCCGAACGCTAATGTGACCATCGGCGACAACTTCGGGCGCTCCATGACGGTCGATGAGAGCCTTGCTGTGCTCACGCGCAACTTCGCCGGCATCTACTCCCAGCCAGGGATGGGCTCAAGCTGGTACTGTCTTGGCAACAACGGCGGATGGTACCAGGACCCCAGGCTGCTGGGCACAGTCACGAAGCTCAAGCGGCTGGCGGACCAGCATTTCGCCTCTGTGCGCAAGGTGTCCCAGATTGCGGTCATCGTCAGCAACCGCTCACTGTGGTACCAGAAGGTGAACGACTACACCCCTGAGATGACCACGCGCCTCCTGGTCGAGGGCCTGTCCCGGCTCGGTGCCCCCTATGACGTCTACCTCGACAGCGACCTCGAGTACGCCCAGTTCCCCTTTGACCGCTACAAGCTCTTCATCTTCGCCAATACCTTCCACCTCTCGGCCAAACAGCGGGAGATCATCAAACAGCGGGTGCAGACCGGGGACAAGACAGTGTTGTCGCTCTACGCCTCGGGCTATGCGGACGACAACGGTCTTTCACTGGCTGGCCTCGAGGACGTTACGGGAATGAAGATGGGGTCAGCCAGGGTCAGTCTGGCCAAGGGCGCGGATGTCGTCATCACCGACTACACCCACCCGGTCACGCGCACTGTCCCGCGCGGCACACGCTATGGGACGGCGCAGGAGTTCGGGCCGGTCCTGTGGTGTGATGATCCACAGGCGGCGCCGCTGGGCGATCTGGTGGCCACGGACGCTTCCGGTGGCGTACTGACGCTGTGCAAGCGCGGCGGGCTATGCGCCAAGCGTCTGGACGGCTGGACCTCCGTCTGGTCCGCGGTCCCGAACCTACCACCCGACCTGCTGCGCTCGATTGCCAGGATGGCTGGCGTCCACGTCTACAGTGACGCCAATGATGCAGTCTACGTCTCCAATGGCCTCCTCGGCCTCCATACGGGCTATGCCGGGCCGCGTACGATCCACCTCCCGCGGGCCAGCCGCATCACCGATGCCCTGACCGGCGAGTGCGTGGCCAAGAGCACCAGGGAGTTCACCATCAATCTGCCGGCGCGTGCTACGGGATTGTGGGAGATCGAGTAGGGCAACAGTCTGCGCGTGGGGATGTCTCGCCCAAAGTGAAAATGGCTCTCACCGCCTTCAGAGGCGGATGAGAGCCATTTCTGTGTCTCTGGTTGGATTTTGGGCTCGTTTACCGAACGGCAGGGAAGTACTTCAGGTAGTTGCCCTGCACATCCTGCTTGGCGAGGAACTTGGCGTGGCCATCCACAAACTCGTAGTTGGCGCCGTCGTTGTGGGGGAACCTCATCAGCGACCAGTTGGTGGAGGTGGGCGGGGCAATCAGCGAATCGGCGTCGCCGATCATGAACGTCTCGGAGGGGCTGGTGATCGTGCCCAGGCTCTTGAAGTCCAGGTATGACCAGTTCCAGCCGTAGTTGCGGCCCGCGAGCCCTGACTGGCTCGGGCACTTGAGCAACTGGGTGTTCTTCATGTACGGCTGGGTGATGACGTCCCAATAGTACACGCCACCTGAGTCCATGCGATAGGCGAAGAAAGTCTCGTCATAGTCCTGCGCGTAACTGAGGATCGCCAGCCCGAGCTGCTTTACGTTTGACAGACAACTGCTCTGCCTTGCCTTCTCCCGAGCTTTGGCGAATACCGGGAAGAGGATCGCTGCCAGAATGGCAATGATGGCAATTACGACCAGAAGCTCGATCAGTGTGAAGCCGCGTCGTCTCATCTATATCCTCCAATGTTTCACAACCTTGCGTCAGTGCCGACGCTAAGCGGCATATATTCGGCCAATAAACCGCAAGACCTTCACGGGGTATTGGAAAGGTGCCAGATCAGGAGGAAAACATCCCGGTAGGGGCGGACCGGTCACTCACGACGTCTGAGGATGGTGAAGCCATTGCCCGTCAGGTCGGTGACATAGTCGGCGGCAAGTGCCCTGTCTAGCTCGGCGAACTCCCGCGTTGTGTCCGCACCGCTGGGCCAAGGCTTGTGTGCTCCGGTTACCCGGATCACGAAACGTGGCTTCGCCGCCAGGAAGGCCGCCATGAACCGCTGCCGAAGGCCCTGAATGTAGGGCTGCGACACGTGATGGTAGAAGCAGAAGTCCCACCAGAAGGGCGTAGCGAGGCGAGAGCGCGTCAGGAGCATGGCATGAACCGCGCCACCAGTCCAGTCAAGAGGCTGCACGGTGTCGCCAGGCCTGACATGGCCCCGTAGGTACCCAGCCATGACGTCTACGCGTCCGTCCTTGGGTGGAGGAAGTTGGCCCGCCAGGCTCTGGCGCAGAGGTTGTTGAGCCCCAAACAGCACGGTCGCTGCGTAGAGGGAGAAAAGCACGACCGGGACGAATGAACGCACAGAGGATGCAGCGCCCGCGTTCTGCGCCAGGAGCGTCGAACACAGGGCGGAGCCAAACAGCAGGAAGGGCAGGTATTGGTAGACCCAAAACTGACCTGAGGTGATCGGATAGACGGCGAAGGCCAGCGTCAGGCAGGCCAGAAGTCCAACTCCAGCCCGTTGTCGTGCATCTGGGATGGTAGCCCCGGCAACGGCGCTGACCAGACCCACTACGCCTGTGGCTATCAGCCACCGAGACCCGCCCAGGCAGAGACCGTAGGCGATGAGGTAATGTATCCGGTCGGCACCTGCGATCGTCTTGTGCCACCCTGTGAGACTGGCATACAGAGGCAGGTAGTGCCGTAGCACGTCCAGGAAGGGCTGCCATGCGCCAATGGCCCACAGCCAACACATGAGGCCACCAACCGGCAGTGCGAAGCCAAGCAGGCCGAGTCCCGCAATCCAAGCCCGTTCCGGCCGGGTCGGCGGGCGACCGGTCCGGGGAGCCGGTGCTAACATGAGGTAGCCCAGCAGCACCGGCAGTGCGAGAGCGGAGTGGGGCTTTATCCCCGCACACAGGCCCACAGCGACCCCGACGATGGCGCTCCGCAGTCTGACCGGCTGCCGGGAGGCGCCGAGCGTAGCGAACAGCCCCCAGGCGAGAGGGACTAACAGGACGAACTCCCGCTGCAGGCTGTAAACCGGGCCTAGCGATAGGTACTGCAAGGGGAAGATGAGCGCCGCCAGCAGGGCTGGCTTCCGCCCAAGACTGCGTAGTGAAAGGTAGGTTGCCGAGGCAATCGAGGCCAGACAGGAGAGATCAATCAGCCGGATCGGCAGGTTCTCGTACGCCGAGAGCCACCCGATGGCCCGATAGGCCAGAATCGTCCCCGGCATGTTGAAGTCGAAGTAGTCGCGATATGGTACCCAGTGAAGGCTGCCCACCAGATAGCTCGCGTATAGCATGAGCGGGAGGTCGTGCTCGTAGCGCCATCTGAGGGAGACAGCAGCGAGGGCGGCGAGGGTCACCGCGAGCAACACGGTGAGGGCAGTGGACGCGCGTGCGATGAGATGACGCGTACCAGTGGTTCTGCCCTGTGGCACGGCGTCGGGGGGTGGACCGATGACTACCGGACTCGTCATGGCGGGATTGCCTATCTTGATCCGGATTACTATCAGGAAAGCGGCATTCTCCGAAGCGCATTACTCCAAGCCATCTATAGCATACTTTAGCCGTTATCGCCACCGATACCTTCTTTCCTCCGCGTCAGTGAGGCGAATCGCGTCTTTCAGAAGAAGCGCAAATGGCTCTCAGAGTGATCTCTGAGAGCCATTGAGGTTAGCTGTACGGCAAGGCCCCTAGTGGGCCGGTGAGCCGTTGGCGTAATACGCGATGTCCAGGGGCGCCTTCGTGTACTTGACCGGGCCCACGAAGGTCGAGGCCGGATCGTACGCCATCTTGTGCCACTTCGCGTGCCCGTCGGCGTAGACCATGTTGGCGCCCTCGTTGTGACGGGCGGGGATGAAGGCACTCTGATGCCAGGACGGACAGAAGAAGCGGCTCGAGTTGGAGCTGGGATAATCGACCGGACTGTGTGTCCAGTCCGAATCCGCCAGCAGCAGTGTCTCGGAGGGATAAACGATGGTCGCCATGGCAGTACCGGCACTGTTGCCAAGGATATTCAGGTTCACGCCGTAGTCGGTCGGAGCGGGGATATTGCCGCCAGCCGAACTCCAGTAGGCATAGCCGTTGTAACAGGGGCCATCGGCACTGGGACAGCGAAGCACTTGCAGGTTCTTGACGTAGGGCTGCAGTAGACCCATCCACATGCAGTAGTAGGTGCGGGGGTTGTCGGCGATATAGTTGGGCGGGATGGTCTCGTCGTAGTCCTGGGCATATTGCATCATCGCCAGGCCAAGCTGCTTGCAGTTGTTCAGACAGCTGCTCTGTCGCGCCTTCTCACGCGCCTTGGCGAACACCGGGAACAAGATGGCCGCCAGAATGGCAATGATGGCGATTACGACCAGAAGCTCAATAAGTGTAAAACCGCGTCGTCTCATCTATATCCTCCAAAATTATGCAGCGTCGTCCGCAGCTGATACCAATATGCGCATATTCTGCCACACAAGCCACATAACCTTCGTGGGCGATCCAAGGAAATCAGTCTGCGGGCCTGGGACGACGCATTCTCAGCCTGTCACAAGCCCGCGTCAGGGCAGTCATAGCGCTGCCGGCGAACAACCCAAAAATGCCCCCCAGTGCCATTCTGTGGCATCTGGAGGGCATTGTCTAGTTCTGGTGGCCAGGCCCAGATTTGAACCGGGGACACACGGATGCAGCGCGAAGGTGGCTCTGCAGATTCGCGATCTCGAGGTTGATTATGTGCGGGTCTATGCGCGGGACAAGGTGCCTGTCAAAGGCAGTTGAGGGACCCAGCCATCGAGTACTGGGGGCAGTTCACTGCACGCGCACGGTGAAGAGCAACTGTCCGGTCCCGCCGGTCAAGAGGCTGCCACCGAAGGTCCACACGATGGGACCCGTTCCGCCCACCGGTGGGGCCGTGATGTTGCAGGAGGTCAGATCCGCCGGCAAGGCGCCATGTGAGGCCGAGACAAAGACAGTATAGGCGAGTGTGGAGTCATACACTACGAGGTCTTTCAGCGGGTTGCCGGACGTGTTGGCGTACGTGATGGTGTAGGTCACGTCCTGCCCCGGGGTGACCAGGGTCTTGTCCGGAACCTTCGTCAACGTCAGCCCCGTGTGCTCCGACACTGTCGTGCAGTCCCTGCGAGTAGTGATGCTGGTCAAGACAGGGGCGGAGTTGGTATAGGCGAAGGTGGCGCTGATGGCGGTGAGGTCAATGGCGCCAAGTGGCGCACTGACCGGCACCACGACCCGGAGAAGAACTGCGACCGTCTCACCGGCCGAGAGAGTAAGCGGGCCCGTTATGGCGGGTTCGCCCGCATCATAGATGCCATCCCCGTTCGTGTCCCGGTACAGGATCTGGTTCCAGCCCTCTACCGCCGGGTCCTGGGCCGAATTGAGCGCGAAGGTGACGGTGCCGCCGGAACCCGCACTGAACTGGTGTGCATACCAGACTATGCTGCCCGGGATCACCGTGCGCTGCCAGTCCGGCAGAAAGCTGATGCCCTTCACGTCGCCGAAATCGACATTGACGTACTGAACGTCCGCCGCAGGTGTGAAGCTGACCGTGTCACTGGCACGATCATACGCACCCCCGGTATTGCCTACTGAGGCGCCGGTGGAGGCGTAATCTGCCAGTCCGCTTTCCACGACCTTCATGGCTGTGCCGACGGCGGTGTAGGGCACCCACAGGGCGTAGCTGCCCTGGGCGTCGGTGGAGGTCGCTTCATAGACCACGTCTGAGGCATTGGTAGCCTTCATCTCCACACTCGCCAGAGGCGCTTCAGTCCCGTTGCGCAGCCCGTCGTTGGCAACGCCGCTACCCATGCCGTTATCCTCAAACACCATCCCACGAAGCGTGAACCCGTGCCATAGGCCAAACCTCAGCCCAGTGACACTGGCGGTCGCCACCGTCACGCCAGTGATCTTCTGGTCGGGATGCTCGATCCCGAGCCACCCGGACGGCAGGTAGGCAGTGGTGTCGTTGAGGGTACTATTGTCGTCGAGAATGACACTGTAGTCGCCATTGCTGATATTGGCGAAGTCGTAGGCTCCGCTGGTCGGATCCACGGCCACGGCCCTCACGGCGGCGCCACCGGCGGCGGGCACCAGCTTCGCGTACATCCCGGTCACGCCCGTTCCCGTCTCCATGGAGTCGAGTTTCTGGTTATGGTTCAGGTCCTCATAGACGGTGCCGGTGACATGGGCGGCAGGCAAGATCAGGACCGTGTCCGCCGCGAAGTTCTGCCTGTGGCAAGGACTGTCCGTGACGAAGCAACGAAGTACCATCACTGTGGCAGTTCCAACATTCGGGGCCGTAAAGCCGGTGGTCGCCGCAGCGGGATTGCTGAAGGTTCCCCCGTCCATGCTGGTCCATTGGTAAGTGTAGCCGCCGGCACCGCCACTTGCGATAGCGATCACTGGTGCAGTGGTCCCGCCGACGATCTGAGCTGGCACGGTGATGGCTAGCCCCGGTCGGCGGTCGATGCCACTGAGCAAGAGGAAGTTGAGATAAGCACGCTGTGCCGCGACGTCGGCCGTACTGCTGCCGCTGAGGTCATGGCCCCCTATGTATAGCGCCATGCCACAGCTGCTATCGCCGTACGCCCGGCCGTAGGCGACAGCCGCCGCGGGGCCAGCGGACTTGCCATTCAGGACGTCAGACTGCGTGGGATCCCAGACTGCGAGGGTAGTCGTCGGCCGCCACTGCCCACCCAGCGCCGGCATGAAGATCTGCTCCGAACCATCGGTGGTGGCCCCGTCGAGGGTTGACATGAACTGCATGATCGGGTGCGCGTCGTCCCTGTAGTTGTAGGGCGGGGAACCCTCCTTATGGTCGCCGAACAGTGTCAGTCTCGGGTCGCTGAGAAAGGCGCACTCATACTGTCCGGTAGCCGGGTTTATGAGGTTCTCGAAGGCACTCACACCGTGACATCCCGAAAAGAAGTACCCTCCGGCGTGTATGTAGTCGATCAGATAGTGGTGAGTACTCCAGGCCGGATCGGAATGGGGCAGAGAGTAGAGGTCTATGCAACGCGTAAGGTCGCTTGGCAGCCCAACCTTGTACGAAGTTGTTGGGATGCCTGCGGCATCATAGAAGGGTTTGATCAGATCTTCATTGGCGGTATCAATGAGCGTTCTTGGGAAGTAGGTGACGGTGTTGTACACCGGGGCCGTGAAGGAACTGGTGGTCGGTCCGTATACGACCACGCCTTGCGATTTCCAGTTGTTGATGCTTGTCACAACCGAGTTGATGACAAACTCCGCCGGCACAATGAAAGAGCCACCGGAGAAACTGATACCGTCGGCAACAAAGTCAACGCCATCCTTGCTCTTGGCGGGGTTGATGCTCCAGTAGAGCGGGATGCGGCTGTTGGTGACAATGTCATAGACGAGCCCGTAGGGCCGCAGGCCATTGCTGACCGTCTGAGGCACGACCCCCATGTTGATGATATAGGCGCCGGCAGGGAAGGTAGTGAGTGCCGCCGATGCCGGCACCGTGGCAGCCAGCATGCTGGACGCGAGAAGCAGCGCCCACCACACCACCGGGCGGCGACGGCGCGGTACTGGCGCCAGCGCGGCGGGAGTGGCCGTCATCTCCCTGCTATCGCAGTGATACGGTGCCATTGAACCAGTCCTCGTGGGTTCGCACGTGTTGTTCACGGTAGCGCCGCCCTGGCAGCAGGCGCGCCGCCGGCCTTCGCTTGCTCACCATCGCCTGATCGCTGGTGAAACTGTGCCGGGAAAGCCGTTTCATCGAACTTGAAGCGGATTCGGAGGTAAGGCCCATCGGCCGTGTAGTTCTCGCCAACGAGATCATCATCGTGGAAGCCCGACCAGTTGTAGCCAGCCGCCAACCACAGATTCCGCTTGAGCATGTACCCCAGCTCAGTGCCCACGGCCCAGAGTCTGCCGGAGGCGTCCGCAAAGTGGCTGCCGATCACTCCCAGATCAAAGCGCCGGCCCAGGTCCCTCGTGACCCGGCCTGACAGCAGGCTCGCAATGTGGGAGGTATTCAGGCCATCGGAGCGGTCATCCACCTGTTTCCAGGCGTAATGCCCGGTCCAGATGGTTTGCCGATCTGACTGGTAGTTCAGGTCCATGGAGAGGATGTTGGTATGGCGACGAACCTGACAGTCAGGTACGCTGGTATCGTCGTCACGCAGCAATTCGTATCGCACCAGACCGTTCCAGCGGTCACGGTCGAGGTCGCGATAGGCGGCGCCAAGGCGAAGCCGATCCTGAGTATGCTCGCCCCCGCCGTCGTAGGAGGCGTTAGTGCGAACGTAGCGTCCGAGCAACGCCCAGTCTTCGTCCAGTTTGCGCGCCAGACCGAGCGTGAGCAGCGTCGAATCACTGGTAGCGCCGTCGCGCCACTCGGCCCTCGCCGTTCCCACCCAGAGTGGATCGCGGGTGTATTCGACCGCCATCGTGATGGCCCGAGACCGGTTGTCGTCCTCCATACCCCTAAGGGGCGTGATACGCTCGAAGCTGGTGTCGACTGCCAGCCCTTCGCTCAGGTGCCACCGATTGCGCAGCCCGATCGCCGCTTCAGTGTCGCGACCGCTGAAGGCATCCCGGACCCGGTATTCACTGAACAGGTGCCCGTCGCGCATGTAGTCGCTTTCCAAGCCGAAGAGCGTCGTCTGCTGCCGGTGTGTGCTGTCCAGGGCATAGCGGCCATCTATGGAGGATATCAGCTCATGCCGGGCGTAAAGCCGGGTGCGGTTGGCTATCTGCTGTTCACCGCCCAGCGCCAGGACACGGCGGCTGGAGTCGTGAACATCCTGTTCATACTCGCCATAGAGGCTCGTTTGCCGCCGGGGTCCGAGTTGCGCGCTGAGACGGCCGCGGACAGTGGTGAAGTCGATTTCTTCCTCATCCGACTGGCCCGGTACGGTAGCGGACAGTGATCCCTTCGCGTGGCGCATGCCCAGCTCCAGCAGCATGTTCGACCGCAGGCGCTGCTCCAGCGACAACATGTAACCGTTGAGTTCTGTGTCGCTTGCCACGTCCTCAGTGCGGGTTATCTCCCCCAGCAGCCGGCGATCTGAGCCCAGCGTCTGGGTCGCCTTCACGCAGAACTCCTGTCTGCCGCGGCTGAGTGAGGCCGAGGGATTGTCAAAGGCCTCGTCTGTGCGGGCCGAATATAGCCGCAGGTTCAGGCGCGGCGAATTGTGCAGGTACTCCAGACGTCTGCCGTCCCCGCGACCGAGGCTGTCGCTGCGCGTCTGAGCCCATTCGGCTATCACCGTGTCGTACCGGCTTGGCCTGAAGGCCACGCTGGCGCTCCGCAAGTCAAAGGCATCGTCCGGGTTCTGATCATCCACCAGGGTACCCGACAACTCCACCCGGTCATTCAGCTTCACTCTGCCGGTAGCACCGAAGAGCCAGAACTTGGGGCCGTTGCCGTCCGCCTCATACGTGACGCGGAGGTAGACCGGGTTGAAGTTGCTGTCGACGCTCGGAACGGGTGTGCGGAGGATGATGCGCCCGGTAAGAGGGTCTATCTCATAGTCCGCAAACCGCAGCAGGGGATCCCTCTTCAAGATGACAGCCGGCTGCTGACGGTCGCGCGTGATGATCTCCACTTGCTCACTGTTCTCGACAAAGGGCAGCACAGTGAGCGTGAACGGGCCCGAAGTGCCAGAGGCGCGGAACTCGTCCACAACCTGTTCGGTGCTGTCACGGCTGGCGAACACGTCGAAGATCGAAGACTGATTCTCGATGTGGGAGGCCACGCCGGTCAGGCTGCGGTAGTAGGAGCCGAGTTCGGCGTATTCGCCGTCCAAACGGGTGCTGTAATCGCCATACATCAGATATGACGGCCCGTGGTCCATGCGCGCGTAAAGCCGGCTGGTGGACTGTGCGTCGAACCCGCGCAACGATGAGTCGCCATATACGGGGTAGAACTCGTCCGGCTGGATGTCGCGGAAGAGCCGCTGGTCTGCTTCCTGCTCGGAATCATACCCCATCGTAATCAGATAGTCCTCGCCTACGCGCCCCTTGAGAAACAGCGCTGCCCGCCCGGACAGGCGCCAGTCGCCGTCGCTACTGACGTGCGTGAGGCTGCGCAACTCGTTCTCAAAGGGATCGAAGGGCTGTACCAGGCCATCGCCCACCGCGCCGGAGCGGAAGTTGAGCTTGGCCTCCAGCACGCCCAGGCCCAGCAGCGGGCGCAGGTCTGGCAGGAAACGAACCACGGATTCGCTCTTCAGCAGCCCACTGGACACTATCACTCTGGCGGCTCCCGGCTCTGCGGGAGCCAGCAGTGCCACCTCTCGGCTGCCGCCCTCGACGAACACTTGCACGCCCGGCTCGTTGGGGTCCAGATCGTCCACATCCCAGCGACCGAGGCTGGCTTCGAGGGTCACGGGAGTGCGGGCAGAGACCACTGTGCCCTGCTGGTCAGCGATGCTGATGCGGATCGGCACGGCGGTCTTACCATCAGCAGGCTGGCCCTGGGTTGGCATCTCGACGTTGAGCTTGCCCGGGCGGCCAGGCGCGATGATCGTGATCTCAGCCTTCCCCCTGGCATTGCCGAAGCTGTCGCTCTCCAGCAATTCGAGCTGGTTGGCGCCCGGCCGCAGCTCCAGACCGATGTACTGGACTACCTGCAGTTGCTTCTCCGGGACCGAGGCCCGCGACGCGACGCGGTGAGCTGGGACTTCAGCACCGTTGAGCTTGAGTGTGAGTGAAGACCCCATGCGGCCCTTCGCCTGCACGTTCACCTGCGCCATCGGCATCGTGTCCTGATCCTTCAGACCCACGAAACCGAGCGTGTTGTCCAACGTAGGCAGGAGCGCTTCCAGGGGTGCTGTCGCTGCCGCTCGCACCGGCGGATCAGGCAGCGACGGGTCGGCGAGCTCAGACTCCGACGGCAGTGTTGACCTGTAGATGCGGTCGGATGAGCCCGCATCGGCGCCAATCATCCCGTTGGCCGGGCGTCCCCGGACGTCAGACAACTCCGGCGGCAGGCCGTCGGGCGAGACCGTCTCCTGCACCGCCCGGTTCACCTCGGGGACCACGACCTCGCCCAGGCTGCGGCGGCGTTCGACCTCGGCACTCAGTGCCGCGGTAGGCTTGACCAGGGCGAAGTTGATCTTCTGCAGTTGTCCGTTCTTGAGGTCTGCAAGGACGCTGCCCCCGTCATCGAGGTGGCGGCGCGTGATGGGACTGAGGTTCGCGCCTGGCGGCAGCGTGACCGGATCTACCTTCAGGACGCGGCTACCGGAACGCAGGCCATAGAGACTGTATTTGCCCTCGCTGTCTGTGACCGCGTAGGTGCCATCTTCAAGATAGATCCTGACGCCGGGCACACCGGGCTCGCTGTGGTCGTGCAGGCCGTTCTCGTTGCCATCCACGAAGATCCTGCCCACGACCACGGAGCGGTCGGAGAAGACTCCGGCCTCAAGCCGTACTGTCGCCGAGGCGAAGTTCGAGAGCACCGGACCCCATGCCGACTCCGCCTCTGCCCGCGCCCTATTGGTAGCATCGCCAAGCACGGCCCCGGGGCCGACGCGTACGCGGTACGTAAGGCGGACCTCGGTCTCCGGCTCCAGCTCTCCCAACTCGAAGGTCAGGGCGGGGCCTGCCCCGCCGGCGGGGTCCGCAATGGCCTGGCCATCAAGCCGGGCTGTGCCGGCGACATAGGAGAAGCCCGCTGGCAAGCGGTCGGACAGGCTCACCGCCTGCAGCAGCACGTTGCTCGCGTTGCGGACCTGCAGGCGATAGTCCACGAAGTCGCCGATGGTCACGACAGAGCGGGAAGCCTGCTTCTGCACGAAGAGGCCCGTGGGCGGCGGCGCATCCAACGGAATATCAAAGCGGACAAATCCCACAGCATCAGTGATGGTGAAGCTCCTGCCGTAGGAGGCGTCGGCGCCGATCAGGCGGTCTGACGGTAGCTCAGTCGGTGCCAGGGCGGTCGGGAAATGATAGTTGCCAGGCGGCGCAACCACAAACTGATAGGTACTCGCCTTCACCATGCAGAAGGCGAAGCAACCGTTGCTTGCGGTTTCGATGGCACAGGGGGCGGCGGTTACGCCGTCGGCCAGATACACCACGGCCGGTTCTCCGGGCTTGCCGCCGTTCCCCTCGCCCGTGACATCAATCAGCGTCACCCGGGCTCCGGTGATAGGCTGGTTGGTGTGGCTGTCGAAAACCACATTCGTCGGGTCCATCTGGAGGCAAGCCTGGGCGGTCTGACCGTCAGATCCCGTGGCTCGCGCCGTGATGGTGTCGTTGGTGATGCTGTCGATGACGCCATCACCGCTCGACCCCTGCTCGGCCCGCCGCGTCGGCACCGGTGGCACGATCCGGAAGATACCGGTATTGGGGCCAGTCTCCACGGCGGCAAACGTCTCCACGTCGCCGGTCAGGGCCGAGCTAAATGTGATCGTCACAGTCTCGACGACAGCCGGTTCCTTATTGTCGTAAGCGATAAGGGCCTGCACATATAGGGGGGTGCCTACAGCGCCAACGCAGGTGGTGCGCGCAAAGGTGCCATCGACGTAGAAGGCGACTTGCGGCGGCAGCGTCGCCAGGACCAGTTCCACCCGGTTGGAGGGTGCCTCCCCGGGGCGGTCGGTCACCGGATCGGTGTACTGTACCCACGCGATATTGGGGATCGTCCCTGAGGCAATGTCGCTGATGCGCACGGCGAACCCAAAGCCAAAGCCGTTCCCGGGAACGGCGGATTCCACCCCATAGCCGACTGCATCAATACTACTCAGATCCGACGGGGCGGCGGAGACGTAAGTGTCAGCCGGAGCGCCCGAAAGGTGATACAGAGGGACGCCGCTCCCGGGGTCCGAGAGACTCGCGAAGGTGGTGTTCACCGGGATGGCATCGCGAAAGCAGACCAGCGAGCGGGTCTGCCCGTCAACAGTAATGGAATGTGGACCTGGCTGAACCCGTCCCTCCAGGTCGGCCCTGAGAGTGAAGGTGACGAGCTGCCCCCTCTCCGGGCTCAGATCACTCGCGCTCTTAGTCACCTTCCACGTGACCGTACCGATGGCCCGGACACAATCGGTATTGGATACGGTCAGCCCCTGCAGCACGGTCTTGGCCGTGACCTTGACGCGCGCCTCGCAGCCCGCCCCGGCGGCTCCAAGCACCCGGCCCTCGACCACCAGGTCCAGGCAGGCCTCTGGTTCCAACTGTACCGGCGTCGTGGGCAGGATGGTGGGTTCGCCGGGATCCGCCACTCCGCTGCCATTGACGTCATGCACCAGTCGCAGACCACCGAGGTCGGAATCGTCGGCAGGCAGATTCTCCAGGCTCAGCAGGCACTCGCTGGTAACGTTGCCGGTGTTGGTCAGGCAGTGCGGCAGGCAGGCAATGGTGCCCACCGGGGCCTCGATGGAGTTGTCAGCGACGAGACTGAGAGCCTCCAGGGCTTGGATCTGGACAACGACGGTGTTGGAGCGCACATTCAACTGCACTCCGGTGACTGAATCAGTGTAGGTCAGGTCAGCGTAGTTGCGGATGGAGATGCCCGCCAGAGGCTGTGGGCCCTGTTTCTGTCCAGTCCACCCCAGTTGCCCCAGGCACAGGCACAGGACAACGGCCAGCCCGATAAGGGGCCTGGGAGAGGCTGCACCTGATGGATAGTGGCTAATCATGGCGGACAGTCCCTCTGGGGTTCTCCGCCGGCTTCCACATGCTTGTGGCATATGGAAGCCGGCGGCTGACTGCATAGACAAGCGATCTCGCAGGCTCTTGCCTCTGAACTGCTACTGCGTGATCTTCACCCCAAAGTAGACCGTGGCGCTGTCACCCGCGCCCAGAGTTCCAATGTTGGCAACGATGCTGCCCGCCGCGCCATCAGCCGGGGCGACGGCCGCGTGCTGGGTAGCGTCGGCCAGCACGTACGTCGCCGCACCAGTCGGGGCAACCGTGCCGTCTCCGTTGTCATACAGCGTGAACGCCGGCGTAGCATCGGTCACTACGACGTTCAGGGCGGTAGCGATGCCGGTGTTGGTGACGACCAGCTTGTAGCGCACGCACTGACCCGGCAGGCCGTCGATGTTGCTGGCGACATAGGCACCCTCGGGCGCTCCATCAGCGTTGGCATCGAGAGCCTGCAGCTTCTGCAGGGTAACGTCACCCGCGATGACGGTGGTATTGTTGGTGGCCTTCGCCGGCGCCGGAACTGCGCCACTGTAGCCCGTGTTGCTGGTGGTGGCTGTGACGGTGGTTATGTTCTGACTGCCCATGGGCACACCAGGAGACGCGTATACCACTACGAATAGTGTGGCAGACTCTCCGAGATCCAGCCCCGCGGCAGTGCTGGCACCGTTCGTGCCGCCAGTCAGTACGCTCAGGTCCTGGATCATGATGTCCCCGGCGCCGAGCACACCGTCGTTGTCCTTGTCCCAATACAGGGCGGAGGTGAAGCCACTGGTGGAGTTCGCCAGCGACAGCGAGACGTCGCTGCCCACATGGTCGCCCTCGACCAGGTTGCTCTGGTTGGTGATGGTGTGCGAGTAGACCACCGAGCCGCCTGGATACAGCTGCCCGATGTTGTTCGGCGTGATCGTCAGGCCGCGCACCGCGTTGACGGTCACGGCATCATGCTTCCAGTCGTAGGAGGCGGTGGTCGGCGAGATTGCCCGGAAGTACAGGTCGTAAGTCCCTGCCAGCATCCCTACCGGGAGGGTGACCTCCGCATTCACCTGCATGGCGGAGTTGGCGTTGACCATGCCGGTGTTGGAGATGACCGTGCCAGCGGTGTTCTTGAACAGCACGGATACTCCCGCCGGCAGTGTGATGCTGCCCAGGGTGGCATCAGAAGTGACCTGCAGGTTGTAGGTATTAGCCACATCACTTGTATTGTTCACGAACAGGCTGAAGGTCTGCGTTGTACCGGGATTGCCGGCTATGGTGGTGACCGCAGTCACTTCAGGTCCTGCCCCTGCGCCGGTAGCAGCGGGGTCGCCCAGGGCGGCGCCATTGGTGATGTCAACTGTGCTGCCCACGATCTCCCCGAGTGTGTCAGTCGCCACTGCGGACACCGTGGTATCATTCGCCGAGGTCGCGCGCTTCTGCACAACGCAGTCGGCCGTGCCTGAGGCACTCGCCGGCAGGAACGCCTTGAGGATGACGCTGTACGCGGCCCCGGGGGCCAGAGGACCCGTGTCGGGGATGCCATTGCCGTTGGTGTCCAGCAACTGCGACACGCCGCCTGACTTGTACAGCACGAAGTTGGTCCCCGCCGGGAAGGTATTGCCCGGCTCGATGGTGATGTCGAACGTGTCGGTGGCAGTGCCGGTATTGGTAATCACGTTCTCAAACGTGACCCATGAGCCCTGATTGGCACTCGCCTCCGTGTCGCCGGTCGCCGTCACACCGGCGGTCGCGGTGACAAGGAAGGTGACCACGTTGGTCTGGGTGCTGATGGTGTTGGCGGCACCGTCTTCATACGAAACGTTGGCGACGTTGTTGATGGGTCCCGGAGGCGCGCTGGCACTGACCATCACCTGGAACGTCAACGTTCCCGAATCGCCTGAGGGCATGCTGGCGATGGTAGCGGTGACACGCCCGGCCGTCGTGATGTTGTAGTCGTAGACGATCCCGGCGGGATCCCCGAGGGCTGCGTCGGTCAGGGACGTGCCCGACTTGCTCCACAGCCCCGAGCCTGCGACGTAGGTCATGTTCGCGGGGATGAGATCGGTAATCACCACGTTCTTGGCTTCGAGGTTGCCGGTATTGGTGTACTGGATGGTGTAGGTTCGAGGGCCGCTACCCGCGAGACCGGAGGCCAGGTCAATCGACTTCAGCGCGGTGACGACCGCATTGCTGGTGACCTGCGCGGTGTCGGTGTTTGTCTGCGTGACGCTGGGTGTGAAAGCGCTGGCTCCCGTCAGCGTGATCTGCCCCGAATTCCCCGCAACCGCTGTCGCCGGCACAGTGGCCACGACCACCACCCGGAAGGTCGACCCGGCCGTCAGCGGAAGAGTCGCGGCGATCGGGGTCAGGTTGTCCGGCAGGCCGTCGCCGTTGGTGTCGGCGTAGATCCTGACGTTCTGCAGATCGAAGTTGTCGCCGGCAAGTTGGGCGAACGAGAGATTGAAGGTGTCTGAGCCATTCCCGGTATTGGCCAAGGTATGCGGGAAAGCAACCTGCCCTCCCGGCGTTACGTATTTCGTGTTGTCCTGCACCAGCGTAAAGGCCGCGACCTGTTGGACCTCCACGTAGATGATGTTGGAAGTCACTTCATGCTGGACGCCTGAGGCATCGGTATACGTGGCCGTTGCCTGGTTACCGATCATGGACCCGGCCGGGGGGAGTGCCGCCAGCCCCACCGTGGTCGCCATGACCACTGCCGCTAGTACCCCTGCGATCATCAAACCTACCCTCTTGGGCGGTACGGTCATCGGGTACATCTTCCTACCTCCTCGCCAGTTATGGTCTCGTCAAATCTCAGGATGTGGAACAATCAGTAAAGCACTTACGGGACGAACTCCCCCTGCGGCGCCTCCAGCTTAGCCTCGGTTGGCCACCGTCACGCGAGCCAACAATTGGACCGGCTTGCCTGGCTTGAGACTGTCAATGATCCAGCGCAGCGCGAGGTACTCAGAAGCCGGAACCTCAACTTCGCTGACTTGCCCGGAAGGCGAGGTCACCTTGCGCTTTAGCGGTATCAGGCTGAACTTGACCGCATCCTGACTTGCCATTTGCGGCGCGGGGGTCGCACTGTTCTTGAGGTAACACGTGCCCTGCGGCAGCGGCAGCGTCGCTGCGACCCTGGTCATTGCGTACGCTGCACGGTTCGTGTAGGAGAGCCGGTATTCGAGCACTTCACCCGGGTACACTTTCGTCGCCGGCGTGAACTGCTCCACCCCTTTGTTGTCCACCGTCACCTTCAAGACATCCAGCTGCACTCTCATCGGCGGGTCCGCTGCCCTCAGCACGCTGAACGAAGTCAGCACAACGACTGTTAGTGCTGCCAGACCAACTGACAACCGGCGCATACGTGGGATCATCATCCGCCTCCCTCTCATATTTGATGCGTGACTCAACCGCGCATCACCCACTTCACGACGAGATGTCATAGATGAAGTTCTAGAAGCGTGCGACAAATAAGTATCAACTCCATCGGCGGGGGAAATCCGCAGTGCGTGATACTCTTGCGCACAGGCCGGGGCCCCACCCCTGCCTGAGGCCTCGCAAAGCCCTGAATCGCCATGGGTATGGACGCGTGATACTGTTGCTGCTACAATAATACTAATGTATCACTATGGTCTTGGCTCGTATGCGAACCGGTTGGGGAGGGGTGTGGTATGAGCGCGCGCAAACGACCGCCGGGCAATCTGCTTCGGCTGCGGCCGCCCGGAATCACCGGGGTGATTCCGCGCCCGCGTCTTGCCGACAAGCTTGCTGCTGTTGAGGCAAGCCGCGTGGTCCTGATGGTCGCGCCGGCAGGCAGTGGCAAGACTACGGCGGCAGCTCAGTGGCTTCACGAGGTTGGCCATCCCTTCGCCTGGGTCTCACTGGACGCACACCACGATGATCTGAGTACCTTCACTACTGTCGTCTCAGACGCCCTGGAGCTTGGTCTGCAGCGCGCCCCGCGCCACCTGCGACTCCTGCTACACGCAACCCCTCCATTGGTGCCGGAGACCGTCTCGGACGCCCTGGTCGCCGACCTCGCCGCAGCAGACGACCCCTTCATCCTCACACTTGACGACTGCCACTATCTGCATTCGCCGCCGATGCTCGAGACGATGCGGCTGGCGATCAGGTACCTGCCTGACAACGTGCAGCTATTCCTGCTGTCACGACGCCCACTCGATTTCGCCCTGACACGGTTGCGCCTTTCCAACGCCATCGCCGAGCTTGGAGCCGCTGATCTGCGTTTCTGCTTCGATGAGATTCAGGCTCTGGCTGGGCGCGAGCTAGGGGTAGTACTCGGGGATGAGGAGCTCAATGCCCTGGAGGAGCGTACCAGGGGCTGGGCGGCGGGATTGCGCCTCGCCCTGTTGGGAATGCAGCAGGGCGCCTCGCCCACGGAGTTCCTGCACAGGTTCAGCGGCCGCCACCGGTATGTGCACCAGTACTTCACTGAGGAGGTCCTGAAGCAAGAACCGCCCCACATCCACAGCTTTCTCCTGCATACCTGCATCGCCGACGCCGTGTGTGAGGATCTGTGTGCGGCCGTGCTGCCACGGGACGGGACGCCGCGAGCGACCCTGAGGGAGGTAGTGCAGCGCGGCCTCTTCACCTTCTCACGGGATGATGAGGACCGCTGGTTCTCCTACCATCCTCTGCTCAGGGACTCCCTTGCCACCCGGCTGGCGCAGGTTGAGGACCCCGAGGCCATCAGCGCACTCCATAGCCGCGCTGCCGATTGGTTTGCGGCCCATCACCGGCCGGAGGAGGCAATCTGTCATGCCGCCATCGGCGGCCGTCGAGACCTGGCCGTCGGAATGGTAGCAGAGCAGCTTCCCCGCTGCCTCGCGGATGATGACCACCACACCCTGGCGCGATGGCTGGGCCGTTTCAGCCCCCGGGACATCGAGAACAGCATCCACCTGACGTTTGCACAGGCCTGCGTCCATGCGCGCAACTGCCAACCCGCCAACTTGTCCGCGGTGCTTCACAAGCTCGAGAGTTTCCCCCAGAAACAGCGTAGTATTCTCAGTCGCCCACCGTATCTCTGCCATCTGGCGCGCCTCAAACAGGAAGTCGCCATCTGGCAAGGCGACTGGCACACCGTGTTGGGCCTGGCTCAGCAGATGAGAAGCCTGGCGCCATTTGAGCTTTCACCGACTCACATATGCACGGGCCTCGGCGCCCTTGCCCTGCAGAGACTCGGACGACTTGAGGAGGCACTCCGCTGGTTAGGTGATCTCCGATCTACGGCCAGCGCGGACGCCATCGAGTTCTTTGACATCTGCGACGGTCTTATTCGCGTTGCTGAGGCCGATCTGCCTGAGTTGCAGCGCCTCACCAGCCGCCTCAATGAGATGGCGGAACACACAGCACGGCCCAGAGCGAGGCTCTGGTCACACTTCTTCGGGGGGCTGCTCTGCTATGAATCTGGGCGCCTGCCCGAGGCGCTCGCGGAGTTCAGGCAGGGCTTGGAGCTTTCCGTTCACGGACCGGCGGAACTGCGGGCGGAGTGTCTGGTGGGACTGGCTGTCTCACACCTTGGGGTCGGCGACCTCAACGCCGCCGAGGACGTCGCCTGCGCGCTGGAGCGGGAGAATGCGACTCTGGGTTCCGATAGCTATGCTCTGCAACTGCGGTGGCTCCGGATGCGCATAGCCCTGGGGCGCGGACAACTCGCCGGAGGTCAGGTGCTACCGAGACCACTCAACCCGCCTCGGTTTGGGATGCTGCCATCGGTGTTGCTGCCCCATCACCTTTGCGCCCGGGCTGCTGTGCTGCATGGCGATGAGCAGGACGCGGGCAACGCACTTGAGTTGCTCGACCAGGTTCAGGAGGCGGCGGAAGCTGCTCACGATAGGCGGGCGGGGATCGGGGTCAAAGCCGTCCGGGCGCTGGCCCTGGCCAAACTCGGCCAACCCGAGCCGGCCGCCGCGGAACTACAGGAAGCACTGCAGCACGGCGCTCCCGGCGACTTTGTCCGTACCTTCGTTGATCTCGGCGCGCCAATGAAGGCCCTGCTGCAAACGGCGACGCTTCCGGCAACCCACAGGCCGAGAGTTGAGGCTCTGCTGGCAGCCTTCACTAGACACGCGCCGGGAAAACAGCCCGGCCTGCTCAGCGAGCGCGAAGTCGAGGTCCTGGAGTTGCTGGCCACTCAGCTGTCGAGGAAGGAAATCGCCCAGCACCTGCACATCTCTGTGCTGACCGTGCGCAGTCACAACTACCGCATCTACAAGAAGTTGGGGGTCAAGACGCGCAAGCAGGCGCTCAGCGAAGCTCGGCGACGGCAACTGCTGCCACCGCCACAGACCGAGGCCGGCACTGACGAGGGATGAAGACCGAGCAGAAATGAAAAATGGCTCTCACTGTCATTTCTGACGTTGTGAGAGCCATTTCGGTTACTATGGTGGCCAGGCCCAGATTTGAACTGGGGACACACGGATTTTCAGTCCGTTGCTCTACCAACTGAGCTACCTGGCCGTATGTGCGATGCAGGCCGTCCCTGACCCCTGTACCCGACCCCTGAGACCTGCCTCTCTACGCATGGTGGGCGGTGCGGGACTCGAACCTGCGACATCATGCGTGTAAAGCATGCGCTCTAACCAACTGAGCTAACCGCCCGAGATTATCAAACACCACAACGACTTGTGGATTGCAACTTATGGTAGCCCCAAGGGGAGTCGAACCCCTACCTCAGCCTTGAAAGGGCCGTATCCTAACCACTAGACCATGGGGCCTCTGAACACCGTGCGCGGGCGCAAACTCCTGGCCTGCCGCCCGATGGGTTATGAATGGTAGGCCGTATAGGGATCGAACCTATGACCCTCGGATTAAAAGTCCGATGCTCTACCAACTGAGCTAACGGCCCACGCACGCGCTAAGCAACCAAAGCGCGCCGCCTGATGGCTCAGGCCGCGCTTGGATCGATATGATACCGTACCTGCCACCGGCTGTCAACTAGCTTTCCGACACCTCATCACCGCGAAACCTCAAGCACAATCTTCCCCTGCGTGTGCTGTCCTTGCAGATGGCGCCAGGCCTCTGCCGCCTGCTCGAGCGGATACGTTGCCGCTACAACCGGCTTCAGGACCCCCTCCTCGATTAGCCGCGTGAGGTGCTCCAGATTCCGGCACGACGGCTGCATCATGTATACCTCGGCGCGAATGCCCCGCTCCGCTGCCTTCTCTGCCGACGGCTCCTGAACCGTTGTGATGAGCGTCCCGCCGCGTTTGACTACCCCGCACGAGCGCTCCAGCGTCTCACCGCCGATCAGGTCAAACACGAGATCGAGATCCGACACTTTGTCCTCGAATTTCGTCTGCTTGTAGTCGATTAGCTGGTCCACTCCCAGTGAGCGCAGGTACTCCTCATCCTGAACCGATCCTGTGGCGGTCACCTCGGCACCCTTCCAGTGGGCGAGTTGGACCGCGAAAGTGCCCACTCCCCCGGGAGCGCCGTGGATCAGCACCCGTTGCCCCTTCTCAAGTTGGCCGTGGTCAAACAACCCCTGCCACGCTGTCTGCGCCGCAAGCGGAACGCTGGCCGCTTCCACGAAGCTCAGGCTAGGGGGCTTGGCGGCTACCCACTCTAGTTTGGTGGCCACGAACTCCGCATAGCCGCCGCCCGGACGGCAGTCACCATATACCTCGGCACCTATTTCGAGACCCTCGATGTCCTCGCCCACGCTGTCTATTATCCCCGCGAAGTCGCCGCCAGGTGTCCACGGAAGCGGCGGGCTTCCCTTGCGGTAGGCTCCAGACGCCAGCTTGTAGTCCACGGGGTTCACCGAGGCCGCCCGCACCCGCACCAGGACCTCCCCTGCCCCCGCCTCCGGCTGTGGCGCGTCTTCATACTGCAGGCGCTCGGCTCCGCCATACTCGTGTATCCGCACAGTCTTCATTTCGCATCTCCTTGAATCTCGCTACTTTGCGCATAGACGCACGCTCCGCGGCGCATGGTTCGGGCGTTGTACCGTCATCCAGGCTACAGCGCGCGAAACCCCCGCCACGAAGGAACTGTCCACTTCTGCGGGGAAGCAATCACTCAGAAGCCGAGCGACCAACAGGAGAAGAGCCGCCATGAAGACGAAGCTACTTGTCCTCTGCATATCCGTCATATTGCCCGTGGCCTTGCAGGCTAAGGTCCTGGTAGTCAAGCAGACCCTCGGCCAACTCGCGGCCGGCAAGCAGATCCTGACCAACGGCGATCTTGAGAAGGTCCAGGACGGCCAGATCGAGGGCATCAAGCCCTGGGACAAGGGCTACGTCGTCGACTCTGTTGCCCGCAGCGGCAAAGTCTCGGCCAAGACCGAACTCGCCGCCGGAGACGAAAGCCACAGGGGCCTCACCTACACCGTCACTCTCGACCAGAAGCAGCCCCTCCCCTTCACCGCCGAACTGTGGAGCAAGGCCAGGGACGTCAGCGGCACCGCCGACAGCAACTACTCGCTCTACATCGACCTCACCTACATGGACGGCTCTCCACTGTGGGGCAACATCGCCCCCTTCTCCATCGGCACCCACGATTGGGAGAAGCGCACCGTCACCATTGTCCCCGACAAACCGGTGAAGGAAGTCTCCTTCCACGGCATCTTCCGTGGCCACACCGGCACCGCGTGGTTCGACGACTTCGCCTTCTACATGCTCGACCTGCCGTCGGGCGCAGCTACGTTCGACGGCGTGCCAGTGCTCAAGCAGCAGCCCTCGGCCACCAAACCTGATGACATGCTCAAGGGCGCGGTCCTTGGCGGCGGTGTATCGGACAAGGTGGTCATGCTCGACAACGAGGGCCGCTGGATCGTCCCCTCGCTCTCCCGTCCGAGCGGCCTCTTTCTCCGCGACGTCACCCGCAAGTCCGACTTCCGCCAGCCCCTCGGCACAGTCACCAAAGGCCCCAAAGGCTACCACTTCGAAGCCACCGACGAGGAACTCGGTCTCAAGCTAACCGCCGACTACTCAGGCCTGGGCGCCGGCGCCAACAACGCCGTCAAGGTGGACGGCACCATTGAGGACCTCACCGGGCAAGATCGCGGCGTCAGCGTCTATTGCAGCCTCCCCATGCCCGCCCGGACCTGGCACGACGACATGCGCACCAGCCGCAAGGTCGAGGATGGCCAGAGCTACGCCATGACCACCACGGTGGGCTGCGGCGCTAACGGCAAGATGTCCCTCTACCCCTTCTCCTGCGTCAGCAACGGCGACCAGAGCGCCTGTCTGGCCACACCCCTCGACCCACCGCGGCTCTACCGCTTCGCCTATGACGCCACCAGCCACGAGCTCTTCGGTGTGCAGGACCTCGGCCTGAGCAAGGACGCCAAGACCCCCGGCAAGGCGACCTTCTCCTTCGTCCTCTATCGCCTCTGGCCCGGCCAGTTCCGCGAGGCCCTCGACACGTACTACCAACTCTTCCCCGACTACTTCAAGAAGCGCACGACCGTCGAGGGCAACTGGATGGCCTTCGATGACATCGGCGCGGTCACCAACCCCGAGGACTTCCACTTCGCCTTCAAAGAGGGCACCAACAACCCCGACTACGACGAGGCCCATGGCATCCTGACCTACACCTACGTCGAGCCGGCCAGCTACTGGCTCGCCATGGGCAAGCTCCCCCGCACGCCCGAGGCTGCCATGAAGCTGCTGAACGAACAGGCCGCGCAGAAGCCGCCGCAAGCGCGGGCCTCCGCCACCCTCACCTCCGGCATCCGCAAGGCTGACGGCTCCCTGCAGATGAGCATCGAGGACACGCCGTGGTGCGATGGCGCCCTGTTCATCAACAACCCCGACCCCGACATTCCGGTCACCCCCGAGCTGCCGATCAACCAGGCCGCTGTGCTATGGAGCTCAATCAACAGCGCCCTCGGTACCACCCAGGCCGAGACCGCCATCGGCAACTGGCGTCCCTGGGAAGAGGGCTACGCCGCCGCGCCCGGCCAGGGACGCAATGGCTCGCAAGCCGCCTACCTGAGCCGCCCCACAATCGGCGCGGGCCAGGGCGTCGGCCAGTTCGTCTCCGTCGCCCAGCAGCAACCGGGCAAGCTCATCGTCAGCGCCTGGTGCAAGGCCGAAAGCGTCACCGGCGAGGAAGACAGGGATTTCTCCCTGTACTGCGACCTCAACCTCAAGGACGGCCAGCAGAGCTGGGGCCACAGCGTCCCCTTCACCCTCGGCACCCACGACTGGGAACGCAAGGAACTGGTCATTGACGTACCCACCCCCGTCCAGAGCATCTCCCTGTGGCTGCTCTTCCGCGGCAACCACACCGGGAAAGTGTGGTTCGACGATGTCTCGGTCACAGCCCAGGGCTCCGACAAGAACCTCGTCCAGAACCCCGGTCTGGAGCCCAAGCAGGTCAGCAAGGCCGTCATTGACGGCACCTACATCGACTCGCTCGAAATGGCCGCCTCGACGCTCGACTTCGACCGCCGCTGGCGCGCCAGCGACAGCCCGCTGGTCTTCACAATGAACGATGGCCTCCCCGCGCAATTGCTCATGTTCGGAACCTATGACTTCATCAAGGACGTCAGCGAGAAGATGCACGCCCAGGGCAAGACAATCTTCGCCAACTCCGCTCTGCATCGTTTCGCCCAACCAGCCGCCGTGCTCGACGTGATGGGCACCGAGACCAACTGGAACCGCGGCGAGGTCTGGTCGCCGATGCACGACGCCGACTGTAACTTCAAGCGCGCCATGTGCTACCAGCGCCCGTACCTGCTCCTTCAGAACACGGTGTTCGAGGAAATGCCGGTCGAAAAGATCGAAAAGTACATGAAGCGCTCGATCTTCTACGGTCTCTTCCCCAGCTTCTTCTCCCACAACGCGTCCGAGCGCACCTACTGGACCCGGCCCGAGATCTACAACCGTGACCGTCACCTGTTCAAGAAGTACCTCCCCGTCGCCCAGGCCATCAGCGCGGCCGGATGGGAGCCCGTGACCTGCGCCGCCACCGGCAACGACAGCGTCTACATCGAGCGCTGGGGCAAGGGCGGCAAGGTCTACTTCACCCTCTTCAACGACAGCGACAAGCCCCAGCAGTACACCCTGAAGCTGCAATACAAGGCCCTCGGCCTCAAGGAAATGCCGAAGCAGTTTACCGACGTCCTGACAGGTGACAAAATCCAGACCGCGGAGGCCCTCAAGGCCACGCTGGAACCCGAGGACTTGCGGGTCCTGGCGGTTGGGCTGTAGACTGGAGCCCCAGAGCTTCCAGCCCCGACACCGCAGCAGAAGGCGTGGGTGGAAGCGGTTCCCAGCCTGACGGTCAGGCGAAGGGGCCTACCAGGTAGCCGTTCGCCGGGAGCGCAAAGCGACGTCCGCCGTTCGCCGTGTGGAGCGCGGGCATCCCTGCCCGCATGCCGTTGCCGTAGGTGCGCGGGCATCCTGCCCGCATGCCGTTGCCTTTGCCGTCAGGCCCGAAGGGCCATCCGGCCTCTAGCCAGGGCCGCAAGGCCCTGGTTCCCGGCCCAAATCATCTTGAGCCCCGAAGGGGCGATAGCAGCAACAAAAGGCACTTCATGCGCTGCACTTGGTGGAACACTCTCACCGGTTTCACCGGCCTCGGTGGCATACGCTGGATAGCCTCGATTCTCTGCGACCGTCACCGGCCTGACGCCGAGGACATCGCCCCGGAGGACCTGCGCGGCGCCGACTGCAGCGTGCTCCGGGTTGCAGGCAATGACGTGGTCTACTGCCGCCACGGCGAGGGCACGCCGGTGCTGGTCTTCATCCACGGCTTCGGCGAGCGGCTCCAAATCTGGCAGCCTATCCAGCAGGCCCTCGCCGGCCGCTACCCCAGCGTCTCACTCGACCTCTGGGGCTTCGGCGCCGCCCCGCGCCCCGAGGGCATCACGCCCCGCGATTGGGTAACCGAGGTCATGGGCCTGCTCGACGCGCTGGGCATAGACCGCGCGATATTCATCGGCCACTCCCTCGGCGCCCGCGTGTCACTCATGTGCGCCCGCGCCCACCCCGACCGCATCGCCGGACTTGTGCTGTGCGACGCCGACTGGGGCCAGGCTCCCCACGGCTATGTGCTGGTCTCAATGCTGGCCCGCACGCCGCTCCTGCCGCGGATCGTCCGGGGAATCAGAACGCGCCGCGACCACCTCGAGCGCCTGGTGGACATGGTGTGGACACCGAACTTCGTGCTCAATGAATGCGACCTGCAGGCCCTGCACCAGCCCCTGCGGGTCAAGGGCACGGAGGCCTGCTGGCGCTCTTTAGCCTCTGCCCCACCCCTGCGAGACGTAAGGCGCCTCGCAGAAGACGTCAAGGCCCCATCTCTGGTAATATGGGGCGCGGACGACCCGGTGGTGCCGCTGTGGGCAGGCCAGAAGCTGGCCTGCAAGCTCCACGCCGAGCTAAAGGTCCTCCCCAACTGCGGCCACTTCTCCCCGGAGGAATACCCGGCTCAAGTGACGCAATGGATCGAGGAATTCCTTGCAGCAACGAAGCCGTACGAGCGGCTTCCAGCCGCGAGGTAGCGCATCCACGACAACCCGAACGGCGGGTACGAGCTGCGATGCGGACATCGCCAAGCCCCGCCCTACAGAACGATAAGAGGTTCCATCATGCCCATCCACACCTGGCTCTCCACTTCCCTCACCCGCTGGTTCCCAGGCAGCGAACCCGCCTCCACCCGCGCCCTCAAGCTCCAGGCCCTTCGCGGCGAACAGGTCTCCTTCCAGGCCTGTGTGAAGGTCACCGGCACCGACCAGCACACCGACATGAACGCCTCGCTGGCCGCTGACTCGGCGCTTCAGACCCGCCTGCGGCGCGTGGGCTGCGTGCCGGTGCCACACCACAACACACTCACCCCGGAAGACGAACTCGACGGGGTCGGCCACATCCCCGGCTACGTCCCGGATGTGCTGCTTGAGGAAACCGAAGTCCGGCTTGCACCTAACGAGACGCAGGCTTTCTGGATCACCGTCAAAGTGCCCGCAGAGGCCCCTGAGGGCACGTACGCGCTGTCTCTGACCTTCCAGATCGGCGATCAGACCCGCAAGCTGCAGGCCACTGTGCAGGTCCTGCCCTACTCCCTGCAGCCGCGCCAGAATTTCCCGGTGACCCAGTGGTTCTACGCCGACTCCCTGTGCGACTGGTACAAGCTCGACCCATGGCAAAAGCCGCTCTGGACGCTTCTGCGCCGCTACTTCGACTGCTATGTGGGCCACGGGTTCGACACGCTGCTGACCCCGCTGTTCACCCCGCCGCTCGATGGCATCAAGCGCCCGACGCAACTGCTCGGGGTCAGCAAGCAGGGCCGGCGATACCAGTTTGACTGGAGCGAGGTAGAGCGCTGGGTGAAGACGGCGAAGGCCGCCGGAGTGCAGAATTTCGAGTGGTCGCACTTCTTCACGCAGTGGGGTGTACAGCACGCGATCCGCATCTACGAGGGGCATGGGCTGGAGGAGAAGCTGCTGTGGCCCGCGGACACCGGGGCCACCTCAACGACCTACAGGGGCTTTCTGGGGCAGCTTCTGCCGGAACTCTACAACTTCCTGAAGAGCAAGCGCCTGCTGGGCAAGTCCTTCTTCCACGTCTCGGACGAGCCCCACGGCGAGGAGCACCGGGCCAACTACATGGCCGCCCGCGCCCTGCTAAAGGAAGTCGCGCCCTGGATCAAAACCATGGACGCCCTGAGCGAGATAGACTATGGGCGCCAGGGGCTCACGGACATGCCGGTGCCGTCGATCAAGGTCACGAAACAGTATGCGGACGAGGGAATCGCGAGCTGGACGTACTTCTGCTGCGGGCCGCGGGGACGGTACCTGAACCGGCTGCACGACACGCCGCTGCCCAAGCTGCGCATGGCCGGGTGGCTGTTCCACCGCTTCCAGCGGCTCGGCTTTTTGCACTGGGGGTTCAACTACTGGTACAAGAGCCAGACGCGGCAGCTCATAGACCCGTACGTGGTCACAGACGGGCTTTTGTGGCCGGGTTGGGCCTATGGGGATACGACGCTCGTGTACCCGGGGGCCGAGGGTCCGGTGGAGTCGATTCGCGGGCAGGTGTTCGCCGAATCCCTGCAAGATCTGGCGCTGTTGCAGACGGCCGGGGTGGCGGGCGATGACAAACTCCTCCAGCCGCTGAAGGACTTCGATGACTTCCCGAAGGACGAAAAGTGGCAGCAAGAGGCGCGGAAGGCAGTGCTCAAGCGACTCAAAACAGGGGGCTAGGCTGTCCATTTCAGGGCCCAAACGCGACAGTTGAAGTTGACCAATGTAACGATTTGGGCCGAAAATCAGGACTGATTTCGGGGTTCGCATGGGGCCTTTGAGGGCCGCCCGCGAACCCCGTTTTGTTTATTGTATACAATGACTCGAATCGCTACCTCAATGGCGACAGTCCCGGCCTAACCGAGACGCCAGGGCTTGGTGGTGCGGAAGCGGTTGACGAACTTGTTGGTCAACACGCCAGTTTCCTCGAGGTGGACCATGCAGGAGCGGATGCAGCCACGCGCTCCCTCAATCGCCGGGTTGTTGCCGTAGATATTGGGGTAGCCGCCGGCTTCCGCCAGCTCCGGGCGCCCGCAGTACTTGTTGGCGTAGGTTGCCTCATCGGTGCCGGGGCGCATGAAGGGGTTGTACTCGGCCTTGCCGCCGCAGTAGGCGATGGAGCATTTCATGTAATCGAACTTGCCGTACTCGATGGTCCGGCCGGCGATCACGAGCTTTTCGGTTTCGGTCGTGGAGATGGCCTCGCCGGAGCAGTCCACCGCACAGAGCTTGCAGCGGTCACAGAGCTTGCCCTCAAAGAGCGGATCGGGCTGCAGTGGCGCGTCGGTCAGGAGCATCACGAAGCGCTGGCGGGGGCCAAACTCGGGGGTGAGGAAGATCTTGCTGTAGCCGAACTCCCCCATACCCGCGGCGAAGGCAGCGATGCGATAGTCCACCAGGACGTCAGGGTGCGGCTTGTCCGGCGATACCGGACGGCTGACGGTGGGGTCGAAGGTCTGGGTGTGGAAGAGTACGGAGGTGCCGTTGAACATGTTGGGCACCGGCGCAGCCTCGTAGCCGTGATCCTCGATGAAGCAGCAGAGCTCCCGCAGCACGATTGGCATGTAGAAAGTGTTCATCCCGCCGTAACCCATGGAGGCGTAGGCAGCGAAGTATGTGCCCTCCTCAATGCCGCGGAAGTACCCGCGAGGCAGGCGGAAGGCCAGCACCACGGCGGCCTGTGCCGCGGGGAAGATGTAGCGGGGATCCTGCTGTTTGGGGGCGCCTTCGAAGCGGTCCATTGAGGCGATGCCGACGAGGTCGGCGCCCATCATCTTGGCCTGGTTCTTCACTGCTTCGGCGGTCAGCATTGTCGGGTTGCTCCTTGTAAGGTGGAGGGCCACACCTGTTGGGCCGCGGTGGCGGCGGTGTTGAAGAAATCGTCGGGGCCGAAGTTGCCGCCTTTGAGGGCGATGACGAGGTCGCGATCGGGCAGGGCGCGGCAGAGCGGGACGCCGGGGGCGAGTTCGCGGAGGATCTCGACGGCGCCGAGACCGAGGGCCTGGCAGACGGCGCCGGAGGTTTCGCCGCCAGCGACCAGGAGGTGGCGAAGGCCGCCACGGCGGACGGCGAGGCGGGCGAGGGCGCCGAGGAAGTGTTCGATGCGGAGGCCGAATTCGCGGGCATCGGGACAGGCGAGGCGTTCGGCGGCGGGTTGGGAGGTAGCGACGAGGACACGCTTGGTGGTGCGGAAGGCGGCGCTGACGTCGCGCCAGAGGGCCTGGGCGACGCGGGTGGGTGAGGCGGTGAGAAGAGGCGTGAGGTCGGGGCGGAGGATGGTGAAGGTGTCGGCGTGGTCGAGTTGGCGGAGGGTCTGCGCGGCGCAGGAGCCGGAGAGGGCGAGGAGGGGAGGAGAGGTGCGAGAGCGGGTTGGGACGGCCTGGGCCGGCTGAAGCTCGGCCCCTCCTAACGGCGAGACGCGACTCCAGATGGAGGGTAGCTCCATCGCCAGGGCGGAGGAGCCGGAGATGAAGGGGAGGTCGGAGGTGGCGCGGGCTATGGTGCGGACGTGGCGCTGGTCGAGGCAGTCTATGACTACGTATTGCTGATTCGTGGCCCAGAGGGCTTCGAGTTGGCGGCGGATGGTCTGAGGGCCGCGTTGGACTATTTCATAGGGGAGGAGGGCGACCGGGCGGGTGGTCTGGCGCTTGAGCCAGCGGACGAGGTTGGCGTCCGTCATGGGATTCAGCGGGTGGTGGCGCATCGGCGATTCGTCGAGGGGCAGGCCGTGGACGAAGTGGTGGCCCTGGTAGGTGGTGCGGCCATTGACGGGCAGCGCGGGGACGACGATGGCGCCGCGGAGGTTAAAGAGATCGAGGGCGACGTCGAGGATGGGCCCGATGTTGCCCTCAGGCGTGGAGTCGAAGGTGGAGCAGTACTTGTACTGGACCATGCGGGGCTGCAGGGATTCGGCGCGTTTGAGGAGGCGACGGGAGAGGCGGCGGGCTTCTGGGACGGGGGTCGAGCGGAGGCGGGTGGCGTAGGTGATGGCGTCCCAGTCGGCGGGGTTGACGGGGTAGCGCTCGCTGAGGATGAGAAGGGAGGAGGCACCGGCGCGCGCGAGCATCCCGGCCTGGTCGGAGGCGCCGGTGAAGTCGTCGGCGATGGTGATGAGGTCGGGCATCAGGTGGCTCCCAGCGCGCGCAGGACCTCGCCAGCGCGGATAAGGCCGCTGCGGGGGCTGGAGAGGATTGGCGTTGTTACCTCGCCAAGCTGCGCGGCGATCGAGGCCATGGAGGCCTGGGCCAGGACGATTACCTCGGCGGCGTCGGGGCCGGTTAGTAGGGTCTGCAGGCCCTCAAGGACGAGGCGGTCGTGCTCGGCCTGGTTGCCGGACGAGCCGGCGGCGAAAGCGCCCTCGCAGAGATGGCGGCGGACGGTCACGATGCGGCCGGCGTCGGTGGCGGCTCGCTCTATTATGTCAGCGGTGGGCCCAAGGGTAGTGCCGAGGGTGGCGATGACGGCGATATTGGTGCCGAGCGAGACGGCTTCTTCGGCCATGGGACGGTCAATGCGCAGGACCGGGGTATGGGTGAGCCTGGCGGCCAGTTCGGCGCAGGGGCCGATGGAGGAGCAGGTGACAAGGACGACGTCGCAGCGCTCGGCGGCGAGGAGCACAAGCTGCGTCACGCGGCGGTGAATGTCGGGCGTGAGGCCACCGGCGGCGATGGCGTCCTGGAGGACCGACTCGTCGAGGTAGTGAAGCTGGCGGACGCCAGGGAGGAGTTCGGTGGCGAGGTCGGACAGCGGCATGACGACACGGCGGACAGTGTGGAGGAGGCCGAGGGTTGGCATGGGGAGAGGGTTCGACGCCTGGGGGTGGGAGGCCTGCGTGGAGGCGTTGATGGTTGGTCGTTTGCGGCAGGTTGACGGGATCGACCGGGACGAAAACGGGGACAGACACCAATTTCGCATGTGGCTTTGAGGAAGCCGAGAGGAGGTTGCGAAATTGGTGTCAGTCCCCATTTTCGTTGGTGTCGGTGCGAGACGCACCGACCTACGCGTGGGCGGGCTCCCCAGTTGGAGAGCCCGCCCACAATCGCTACTGACCAAGTTCCGACTTACAGACCTATTGTGGTTTGAGCCAGCCGAAGTCGGTGGCGGGGTTGAGGTCGCCCCAGACGAGGCGGCCCTGGGCGGGTTCGCGTTTGGCCCATGAGCACTCCGCGCCACCAGGAGCGCTCGCTATCGGCATCTGGCGGATTATGTTGACGCGGAACGGGCGGGGCTTGCGGTTGGGCTTCTGGCCTAGCCAGTCGAGGGGGATCCGGAGGACGGCGGACCACTCCTTCTTCCCCATCTTCGTTTCCACTGTCCAGCCGGCGTTTTCGCGCGGGATGTAGCCATCGTCCTGCTGGCAGCGGGCGACGCCGGAGGGGCTGATATGGAAGATGCGGCGGGGCTGGGTGCGGGTGGGTTCGACGTAGATCTGCAGGGCCTCGCCCTCGCCAGACTTGCGGCCGCCGGCTTTGCACGTCACGCCGATGAGGATGGCGTTGTCGGTGCGGAGGGCTTTCCAGGTGGTGCTGCGACCGTCGTGGTCGGCGGGGTCCACCGGGAGGTGGTCACACGGGTCGTAGGCGCACTTGCGGCGGCGGTCGGGGTTGAAGACGTGGCGGAGCCAGCTGGCGCATTCCTGCTCGGGCGCGTCACCCCAGGCGCCGCCGATCGGGCGGCCGGTGAGTTCGGGCTCGACGGTGGCTTGGGGCGCGAAGCAGACGCGGCCGGTCGGAGCTTCGCCGGTGTAGTCCGGGAAGAGCGAGCCGGGCTGTTTGGCCTGCTTTTCGATGGGCGGGAATTCCTCGGTGAGGAGCTGCTTGAGCTGGTCCAGCCGCCAGCGGAGGAGGGCCGGGTGGTACTTGTAGCCCTCGGCCTCGGAGTGGAAGCCCAGACGCGAGTCGGCCTCGGCGAGGGGGAGAAGCTCCTCGGTGACCTTCATCTCGGCGCGGACAAGGGCCTTCATGTCGGCGAGCAGGCGCTGCTTTACGGCAGGAGCCTTGGCGTCGGCGAGTTTCTCGCGGAGTTGATAGAAGCGCAGGATGTTGTAGCCGCTGCGGAACTGCAGGCCGAGGGCGACGGCGAGGTTGAGGTCCTTGACGCGTTCGGGGCTCCAGGCGAAGTGTTTGCGGACCTGCTTGAGGATCTCGACGCCGCGCCCCCAGTAGTCGGCCATGCGCCCGCAGAGGGTAACCATCTCGGCGAGGGTGAAGCCGTTGGTGACACACATGCCGACGTAGTCACCGCTGGGCGGGTAGGCGATCTGCCAGGTGGAAGCGAGCGGGAGGCGGCGGGGGATCAGGTAGAGCGGCCACGCGGGACCGTCGTGCATGGGGCCGTAGTAGCCGAAGACGTGGGCAGTCGGGTAGTTGTGGTAGCCCTTCTCAAACCATTCCCAGGCGTCCACTACCTGCTCGGAGTACTCGCCGTAGTCGCGCCCGGCGAGGGAACGGAGGAAGTCGCGGTTGGTCTTCGGGAAGGGGGCGAAGGAGAGTTCGCCGGCGGCGCGGGTCATGAGCGAGGGGTAGGTGCCGAAGTACCACGACTCCATCGCGGCGGAGACGCCGAGTTCGTGGATGGCGCTGTACTTGCGGTAGAGGCGGCCGGGAGCGGGGACGACCTGGGTGGTGGCGACTTCGTGGGAGCAGCCGACCTGGAGCTTCGCGCCAGCGCGGGCACCGTGCTTGATGGCCGCGGTGGCGGCACCCTGGAAGAGGTCGCTCGGGCCGACGTAGGAGAGCCAGTAGTCCCAGGTGGGACGGAGCTTGCCAAGCTGGAGGTTCTGGCCGCCGGTCTCGAAGTTGTGTTGGAGGATCACGCCGGGCGGGCAGTGGGCGGCGGCTTCGACGGTCTTCTCCGGGCCCCAGCAGATGAACTGGCCATAGGGCCAGGCGACGATTTCGGCCTCGGGGTTGACGGCGTCCATCCCCCGGCGCATGGCGCTGACGGTGTCCCAGAGGACCTCGTAGGGCTTGCGCTTGGAGCAGCGGGGGCAGTTGTTTTTGGTGGGCCACGAGCCGCCGTCGGGGATGGCGCCGGAGTAGCAGTGGGTCTGGCGCTCGCCGACGGGGATGACGATCAGGCCGCCGAGGCCGGGGACCTCTTCGAAGAGGGTGCGGACAGCTTCTTCGACGTAGGCCTGCCCCTTCTCGGTACTGGTGCAGAAGGAGCCGTTGTGGCCGATGAGTTCGGGATGGGCTTTGGCGGCGGCCTGGACGACCGGTTCCGGGCGATTCAGAGAGGCAGGCTCGATGCAGAAGGGATAGATGCGGATGCCATAGCGCTCACACTTGGCGACAGTGCGGCGGAGCTTCTCGAGGCGGAAGGCGGAGTTCCGGCCGTACTCAGGGATGATCTTCGAGGGGATGGTGTCGAACCAGTTGATGGTCATCCACAAGACGTTGACGCCCTCGTGGGCGAGACGGTTGAGGTACTCCTCGGGATAGTAGTCCACGTCGTCGGCAAGCTCCTCGCGGCACTTGGGCGGGCGGTTGATGGGGCCGTAGAAGCAGCGGGAGATGCGGGTGCGGACGAGTGGGGTGCGCTTGATCGTGCCGAGGGGCAGGAACGGGCCGCCGCGACGCTGGAGTTCGTCTTCGAGGTAGATCAGGCCACGGCGGATGCCCTCGGTGTCGGCGGCGCAGAGCTCGCAGGCCTCTGGGGTGACGTGGATGATGAACTCCTCGTTGACCGAGGTCTCGCAGGGGCGGATGACGAGGGGGTAGGGGCCATCGGCGGGCAGGGAAACCGTGCCGAGAAAGAAGCGGAAGTCGGCATAGGCGGTCTCGAGGAGGCCGCGCGGGTCGGGGAAATCGATCTGCAGGTGCAGGCCCTCGGGGAAGGCGGCTTCACCCTTGGCGGGCCTGCGGGGCTTCCACTTGAGGGGCTGGTGGTACTTGGCGGTGCGGAGGTCCGCGATGAATTGCCAGTCGGATTCCGGTGGTTGGGGTGGGAGTTTCTGCAGTCTCATGCTCTTGTCCTGTGGTCAGTAGTGCGGAGGAGATGCTGCCGTTCCGCCGCTGCTATTGGGTCTTTATGAACGTGCCCTTGCTGTATTCGTCGAAGGCCTGCCGTAGTTCCTCTTTGGTATTCATCACAATCGGCCCCCACCAGGCAACGGGTTCGCCCAGCGGCTGGCCAGAGACCAACAGGAAGCGGACCGGCTCGGCTTGCGTGATGACCACGATACCCCCGCCCTCTTGGCCGTAGAGCACCAGATGCTCCGAGTCCACCATGCCTTCGCGCTTGAGGTCGAAGTACCGCTGGTGGGTCTCGTGGTGCGAGTAGGGGTCGCGGCATTCGTCGAAATAGGCCTGGCCCTCGTAGAGGTAGGCAAGGACGGTGTGGCCGGGCTTGATTGCATGCTCGAAGACGGTGTCGGGCGGGACGGTGAGGTCCAGATACTCCGGATCGGTCACAATGTCGGTGACCGGGCCGGAGACGCCGTTGAGGGTGCCGCAGACGATCTTGGCCTGCACGCCGGAGGGGAGGGTGACAGTGGGAATCTCGGCGGCAGTCAGGCCACGGTAGCGCGGGTCCATCATCTTGTGGGAGCGCGGCAGGTTGGCCCACAGTTGGAAGCCACCCATACGGCCCTGTGGGTTGCCACGGGGCATCTCCTGGTGGATCACGCCGCTGCCGGCGGTCATCCACTGCACGTCGCCGGGGTAGATGACGCCCTCGTTGCCCATGCTGTCGCCGTGATCCACCTCGCCCTCGAGCATGTACGTTATGGTCTCGATGCCGCGGTGTGGATGCCAGGGGAAACCGGGGAGGTACTGGCTGGGATCGTCACCGCGGAAGTCGTCGAGCAGCAGGAAAGGATCAAGCTGCGGCACCTCGTCGAAGCCGAAAGCGCGGCGGAGATGCACGCCGGCGCCCTCGACGGTCGGGACGCTTTGCCAGATGCGGGCGATGGAGCGGTGGTCGGTTGGCATGAGATGGCCTCCTGGTCGGTAAGCGTGTCAAAGTCGGGGTCAGTGACCCCTCCCACGGTGAGATGACGCTTAGAGGCGAGCCAGCAGTTCGGCGGCTTTCTTTTCGTAGATTTCCTGCCAGCCGGCGCCGAGGAGGCATTCGGTTACTTCGTAGCCCTGTTTGTCATAGTCCTCGGCAGGGGGGCCGTAGTGCATGTAGCCGTTGGTGAAGGCTGACATGAAGGTGTGCTTGTGCGGGGACGCGCTCTTGACGTTCATCCCGACCTGGGTGAGGACCTCGATGGGGGCGGTAATGAGGACGAAGTCACCGATCTTCATGGCCATTACCTCGGCGGCGATGGTGTCTTCGCCGGAGGCGTCGTTGTCCGCCTTGTGCTTGAGCAGGGTGCCGATGTCGTCCTGGATGCGGGCGAGGCGCTCCATGGCGCGGATGTTGCTGAGGTACTTGTCGAGATTGCCGCGATTCTCGGCGTCCATACCCTTGAGATCGGTTTCGCCGATGGCGTCGGCTTGCAGGTAGCGGTAGGAATAGTCCGCCGGATGCTCGGGGTTGAGGGCGTAGCGGATATATAAGGGTAGAAAGCTGCGGAAGTTGAGGCTGGTGAAGCGCAGGGAGGCCAGGAGTTGGTCCTGCTCGGCGCGGAGGGTGGCGATGCGGTCGGGGACGTCGGTGCGGCGCGGGAGGCGGACCGTTTCGGAGACGACCTTGAGGGTCGCGTCGCCGGTCTCGACGCCTTCGAGGGCTTCGAGGACGCTGATACCAAGCATCGGACCGACCTGGCGGCAGTCGCGGGGACGGTTGGGGTCCTTGTATAGGACCTCGCAGACGTCGCCGCCGGCGCCCTGCAGGAAGAGGGCCATGGCGTCGGGGCCGAGGCATTCTTCGATGACCGCGGAGGCGCCGCCGGGGAAGTTGGCGGTGATGGCGCCGCCCGGAATGCCCAGCAGGGCGTGGCAGGCGAAGTTGTAGACGACGGCGAGCGGGGTGCCGTCGAGGCGGTCAACGCGAAGCAGGCCGATCTCGGGATCGAGGGGCCCCAGTTCGGCGACTTCGTCATCGGGCGGGCAAGGGTTGGCGTGGCGAATGGTCCAGTGCTTGCCGTCCTTGAGGCGCAGCGTGCGGTTGATGATGAAGCGGTCTTCGCGGCCCACGCCGACGCCGACTTTGACGGGTGTGAGCGCCTCTTTGGCGCGGCGCACGGCGTCGAAGGTGCGGGCGACCTGCTCCTCGTGGCTGCAGAGGATGCTGCCCGGGGGGTGGGTGTGGGAGGCGTTGACGAGGACGTTGCCGCCGGGGATGGCAAGCTCGGACTCGAGGCGCGCGCGGAGCTCGGGGAGGAAGTCGTCGCTGACCTCGCAGATGCCGCCGATAGCGGTGACGTCCATGGCGAGGAGGACGAGGGTGGTGGTGCCATCGTCGAGGACGAGTGCCTTGGCGTAGAGGGGGTCGTTGATGACGGCGCCGGGGGCATCGGTGGTGATGTCGCTTTTGGCAGCGCCGGCGCGGAGTTGTGCGGGCATGGGTGTCTCCCTGGCAGATTGTGATCACAAGGTGGCCGGTGGTGTCGGTTCGGGACGAACCGACCTACGCGGGTCTGGTATCTAGGGACGAGCCGACCTACGCGGCGTGAGGGTGCGCGTAGGTGGGTTCGTCTCGAACCCACATGGTGTCGGTTCAAGGATGAACCGGTCTACGCGGCGCTTATTGGTCTGTGCGGCGCATTACTATGTTGTCGATATACATTTCCGTAGCCGCATCGCCGTTGCTGACGAAGCCGAGCCAGGCGAGGCGGTCGAATTCGATGCCGCAGGCGAGGTCTTTGCCGTCGAAGAGGACCTTGCCGGATTGATCGGTGATCTTCATGTCCCACTTGCCGTCTGCGTAGCGACCCAGGCCGTCGGAGATGGTGAAATGGAGCCACTGACCCGCCGGGAGCTTCACGCCGGTGGGCTTCTTCTCGTTGAGGAGGAGCTGGTCGTCCTTCTCGATCCAGAGCGAGGGGCCGAGCTTGGCGTAGGAGGCGGTGTTGCGCCACTCGCTCCAGAACTGGGCGCCCGGCTCGCGGTAGAGGTCGAAGTCAAGCTGCAGCTTCATGTCGCCGGTGAGGCCGGGGCTGTAGTAGAAGTGCGGGAAGTAATATGTGAGCCCCGGGGCGTCCACCATGCGGAGGCTGTGCGGGGGCGAGAGGAAGCGTTTGCTCGAGACTTCCAGGAAGGCCCCTCCCTTGACGTCCTCGACCACGGCGGCCATGGCCGGCTTCTGGCCGGGCTGGGCGTCGTCGAAGTTGTCAGAGGGGAGGACGGTGCGCACGTCGTGCTCGTTGGAGCTCAGGGGCACGATCGGGCACTTGGAGGGCAGGGAAGTCCATGATTTGTCGCCATAGAGGCCGATGTTATCCAGATCGAGCGGACGGAAGCCCATGGCGAGGGCCGGAGACTTGGGCTGCAGGCGGAAATCGCGCTTCGCCGCGTCGACGAAGAGGGGATCCGCGATGCGCGAGTGGGGGTCCATCTTCGGCGTGTACCAGATGTCCTTAAGGCCCTCTTTCTTGCGCCACTCATCCCAGGTGAAGCTCAGGAACTTGGGCTGCTTGCCGTCGGTGCGCCAGTAGAGGTTGTAGTCTATGATCTTGTTGTAGGTCTGCCACTCAGGGACATCGTAGAAGACCGTGCCCGTGCCGTCCATGTACACGATGTTGTACTCGAAGATATTGGTCCGCTCGGAGTCGGCGCCGAGGCCGAAACCGTTGAAGGCGGAGATGTTGTTGAGCACGGTAATGCAGGAGGTGCCGTGCTGGAGGCGGATGCCGCCGGAACCACAGTCATGGCAGAGGTTGTTCTCGCAGAGGAGGGCGGAGCTTCCGCCGTCAATATAGATGCCGTGGCCGATGGGCCCAACGTTGTGGACGTGGTTGTGGCGGATCACCGAGCCGGGTGTAAGGCCGAGGCTGTAGATACCGCCGCCGTCTTCGAGCACGCGCATGACGTCATGGACGTGGTTGTATTCGACGATATTCTCACGGGTGCCGGAGGCGTAGATGTCCCAGGTCCAACCGAGCGAGATGCCGGTGTAGCGCATGTCGCAGACTTCGTTGTGGGAGAAGGTGTTCTGGCGCCCGTAGGCCATGAAGATGCCCGTGGAGCCGGCATGGATGTGGCCGCCGTCGTGGATGTAGTTGTTGTCCACGAGATGGTGGTTGGCGATGCGCTCGTAGGTCTGGCGGTCGGAGGTGCCGATGCGAATGCCGCCGCCGCCGAGGTCGTGGAGGTGGTTGCGCTGGATGGTATTGTTCGAGCAGTCCATGCCGAACATGAGGCCGTAGCGGCCGACGTGGGCAATTTCGCAGCCGGTGACGGCGCAGTTGCGCGCGGCGTGGAACTCAAGGGCGGCGCCGAGGCCGGTGTCAGCCTGGGGCGTCGAGAAGCCCTGCGGGGGGAGGACCCACTGGGCGTGCTGGAAGGAGAGGCCCTGGAAGCCGACGTACTCGACGTACTGGTTCTTGTCCGGCACACCCTCGGCGATGACGAGGCGCTCCATCGCAGGGGCGACGACTTCAGCCTTGCTGAGGTCTTCGTCAGCGAAGGGGATGATCTTCAGTTCGCCGGTCTCCCGGTTGAGCTGCCATTCGCCGGGGGCATCGCAGGCACCGGGGTGGTTTTCGACGATGTAGGAGTTAGTCGGCATGCCGGGCTTGGGAAGCTCCCAGCAGGCAGGGCCGCCGAGGACGGCGATATTGGTCTGCGGGTCCACGGACTTGAACGGGAAGGTCCCGGAGTTCCAGCTAAAGGTGATGCGAAGCTCCACGTCCGAGAGGTTGGGCCAGGGCTGCAGGTCCTTGCCGCGGAAGACAAAGCGGTCTTTGGCGGTGCCGGTGGTGGTTCCGAGGACGCTACCACTATCCTTGGCGTCGGCGGCGGGCGGGGTGCCGCGGAGGATGGCGTACTGGCCGACGTTAGGCGAGCGGGCGGGGATGTAGCGCCGACCGTCAATGAAGAGTTGGCGGAAGACCCACTTGTGGCCGGCAGCCTCGGGGATCATCGTCGACCAGGAGCCATCGGCGTTGCGGTGGAGGCCCTTGATGACGCGTCCGCCGGAGAGGACGGGGCTCTCACCCGGGGCGGCGGCGTAGGTGATGGGGGCTTTCGCAGTGCCGGAATCCTGGGGGCCCAGTACGAGCGGAGCGGGCAGGCGGTGGACGCCGCCGTGGATGAGCACGGTGACGCCGCCGGCGGGGAGGCCTTTCTGCTTGAGGGCGCGGACCGCATCCCGGGCACGGGTGAGGGTGCGGAAGGAGGCCTTGGCAGTGCCTGCGGCGGTGTCTTTGCCGTTGACGGCAACATGGAAGACGGCAGGCTTGGGGGCGGCGGCGAGGCAGGGGGCCACGAGCAGCAGCATGATGGCGGTGAGCATCAAGGGAGCACGGCGGGTGTGGAACACGATGGACCACCTCTACGGAAGTTGAGGAGAGCGGGGGATAATTGGTGATGGAGGGCAGGGAGACCTTCCCTCAGGCGGGGTTCGGGGGGCGAACGTCTGTGGCAGATAATGGCAAACGGCCCCAGACGGGGTCTGGGGCCGTTGTAGGCGTGTGCAGGAGGGGGCGGTCGCCGGCTAGCGCGCCGCGTCCCAGAGGGTGGTGTCGGTGATGGCCTTGGGGAAGCCTATCCACTTGCCGTGGCCGTCTACGAAGACCATGTTGCAGCCGTCGTTGTGGCGAGCCTGGACGCTGTCATAGATGTAGCTGCCGCCGGTCGGGGTGTTCCAGTACTGCGGGCGCTGGACTTGCGGAGGAGCAGCGAGAGGATCCGCGATGTAGCTGGCGCCGTCGCCGCACATGACGACCTCGGACGGGTAGTTGATGGCTCCCAGCGAGCGGTGCAGCAGGGAATTAGTAGCGGAACCGTTGGGATAGTAGTTGAAGAAGTAGTTGTAGGTGGCAGCGTCGGCCCAGTTCAGGGCCTCGGAGTCACTGGGGCAGCGGAAAACCTGAGCGTTCTTGACATACGGGTAGATCATCTCAGCCCAGATCATGTCGGTGCTGGAGCGGCCGTCGGGCAAGGTGTGGGCGACACCCAGCGGGTAGTAATGCCGGGGGAGCTTTTCGTCATAGTCCTGGGCGTACTGGATCAGGCCCAGGCCGATCTGCTTGACATTGGACAGACAGGACGACTGACGGGCCTTCTCACGTGCCTTGGCGAAAACCGGGAACAGAATGGCGGCCAAGATCGCGATAATGGCGATTACGACCAACAGCTCGATGAGTGTGAAACCTCTGCGCATTCGTCTATAGCCTCCGTAGTAGATTGGGTCCTGCAGTATAATACTCCATTTTAGCTGCAGAAGTTTCCGAAATGTTTCAGAAAGACGCAATGGTGTCAACAGCGGCTGGGCGAGGCTGGATGGGCCACTTCGCCCGGCAGGTGGCGAACGGCTGCCTCAGCCTGGCCGTCGAAGAGATCATAGTCCTCATTGCGTGGTGAAGAATGGGAATTGAGTACCGGGTGGCCACCGAGAGCGATCTCGCGGGCGTGGCGGGGATCTATCTCAAGGCCTTTCCAGACAGCCTCCAGCACTTCTTCGGAGATCGTCCTCCGGCCCTGCAGGCGGTGGTGGACGTCTTCAGCCTGCCGCTCGTGTCCGAACCGCACTGCCTGACGGTCGCAGTCGAAGACGGCCAGATCGTGGGGTACTGTCTCGCCCCGGCGCATGCCAGCCGCATTGCGCGCGCGGCCGTGCGGCGGATTGGCCGGTTATTGCTTCACTGGCTGACGGGGCGGTACGATATCGGGTTAACCCCGCTGCGTCTTTTGGCCCACGACAAGCTGCGGATGAAGAAGGCGCACCAGGAGCCGGGGCATGATATTGACGCCCATATCCTGTCTATCGCGGTTGACCCGGCCTGTCACAGCCGCGGGGTGGGCGGGGAACTCCTGAAGCGGGGGCTGCAGTACCTCCAGGAGCAGGGGGCAGAGCAGGTGCGGCTTGAGGTGAGGCCCGGTAACCCGGCGGCTGTGCATCTCTACGAGAAGTTCGGCTTCCGGACCGTAGGTGAGATCCAGGATAGCCAGGGACCGTGGCTGGTGATGGTCCGCGATTTGGGGGGAGTTGGGGAATCATGAGCAGAGATAGTGGCGGTGCAGTGAAAAAGCGGCCGAGCGCTCGGGCGAGGCGGCTGCGGCGGCTGCTGTTGGTAGCCGCAGCAGTGGTGGTGGTCGTTGCTGCGGGTACCATTGCGAAGCTGCGCCTGCAAAGAGGCGAGCACCTTGAGCAGATGCCACTGCTTCAGCGGGGCGAACGGACGCTCATTGTCGCGCCTCACGAGGACGATGAGAGTCTGGGTTGCGCAGGCTACATGCAGCAGGCGAGGCTGGCCGGGGCGGAGGTGTTCGTGTGCTTCATGACTGCCGGAGAGGGGGAGGAACTGGCCGCGATCTGGAATACGAAGCGGCCACCGAGCCGGCCTCGGGCTTTCATCCTGCTCGGCCAGAAGCGACACAAGGAGGCAGCAAGGACCCTCAGCCGGATTGGTGTGGGTCAGGATCATATCTTCTTTCTGAACTACCCCAACATGGGTGTGGACAAGCTCTGGTCGGCGCAATACTGGACGCCCGCGCAGCCATGGACCAGCCCCTTCACTCGCGCGTCGCGGGCACCTTTTGCCAACACCTATACGCCGCAAGCCGTCTTCTGTGGCTCAGCTTGCGTGAACGACCTGACTATGATCATGGAGCAAGTTCGGCCTGCCACGGTGCTCACCACTCACCCCTCGGACATCCACCCCGACCACTGGCCCACCTATGGCCTGACCAAGCTGGCGCTCGAGCGTGTCCGCCTGCGGCAGCCATGGGCGAAGGATACCAGGCTCTTCACGTATGTGGTGCATCGTCGCGGCTGGCCGGTGCCGTGGGGCTATTACCCCCGCTTGCCGCTAATGCCGCCGCAGTCGCTGGTGAACTTGCCAGTGAACAAATGGCTGACACTTCACCTCAATGCTGCTGAGGTCAGGATCAAGAACGCCATGATTCTGACCTATCGCAGCCAGATGGCGCGCTTCGATCTGCTACTGCGGGCGTTCGCGAGGCAGACTGAAGTGTTTGCGGAGGTCGAGGACATCAGTCTCCCCCGCAGCATTCTCGGCTACTTCATGTTCGAGGAGCCGGTCAGCGAGAGCCCGTATCTTCACGAGCATCCGCAGTCGGACCTGGCGGCCGTGGAGACAGAGCAGTCCGGGGATGACCTCGTGATTGAGGTCCGCACCGTCAAGCCGCTGTCGCACCACTACGCGCTGCTGGTGACGCTGCACGGCGTGGGCCGGTCAAGCGCGGCTTCGCAGGTCATCACCTGCCGGTATCAGCCGGAGCGCGCCCCCGAGGTCGTGGTCGCAGGCGGCGAAGGGCCGCCGGTGGCAAGCGACGCTCTGGCGCAAGCGATTGTGCAGGATGGACAGGAAGTGCGGTTCACGTTCCCGCTCAGCATGTTTGGTGGCGTGGAGGGGTTGATGGTGGACGCCATGACCCAGATTCAGAACCGCTATCCGGATCATGGCGTGACGCGAATGCTGCGCTGGACGCCGCCTGTCACGCCCGCTCCGAGCCGTTAGGAGACGCCGATGGAGACAACACCAACGCCTCCGCCCCCGCCGGAGGAGAATGCTACTCCCGTCACGGGGCCTACCGTGGATGAGGAGCGCAAGAAGCCGGGCCGGCTGGTGGCGCTCGACGCCTTCCGCGGCTTGACCATCCTGGGGATGCTGCTGGTCAACAACATCGCGCTGGACACGGCCACACCGGCGCAACTTGTACATGCCGAGTGGAACAAGGGAGTCACCTTCGCGGATATGGTGTTCCCGTGGTTCCTGCTGGCAGTGGGGGTGGCCATTCCGTTCTCCTCAGCCTCGCGCAAACGCCATGGCATGAGTGAGTGGCAGTACGATCTGCGCGCGATTAGCCGGGCCATCACCCTGGTACTGCTCGGCTGCCTCATTGACTCCAGCATCAGCCGCCAGCCGCTGTTCGATCTCGGCGTGCTGCAGCTCATCGGCCTGGCGTATCTTGTCGGCGCGCTGCTGTATGAACTGCCCGTGGAGCGCCGTCTCATCATCGCGGGGATACTGCTTGCGGGCTACTGGGCACTGATCCGGTTCCTGCCGGTGCCGGGTCTGGGGACCGGGGTCTTCACGCCGGAACACAATGTGATCAACCATCTCAATCAGGTCTACCTGACCGCGGTGCATCTGAAGGGGATACTGTCGGTGATCCCCACGGCGGCGCTGGTGATGATCGGGACGGCGGCGGGGGACATCCTGCGCAGTCAGCGCCTCGAACCCAAATACAAACTGAGCCACCTGCTGGTGATGGGCTTTGGCCTGACCGTAATCGGCTGGCTGTGGGCGCGTGACTTGCCCTTCAACAAGCCGCTGTGGACGACGCCTTACGTGCTCTATTCGTCGGGGCTGGGATGCCTGACGCTGGCCTTCTTCTTCCTGACGATCGATATCACCAAATGGCGTGCCTGGGCCCTGCCGCTGGTCATACCGGGGATGAACGCGATCTTCGTCTACGTGGTGCCCATCCTCGTCAAGGTCTACATTTTTCAGGTATGGACCTGGAAACTGGCGGATGGCAGTCACCTGCCGCTTGGCGTTGCCTTCATGCACTACTGGTTTGCCGCGGCGGGGCGGTATTGGGGCGGATGGGGTTACACCATCTCCTACATCCTCTTTTGGTGGTTAGTGGCGGTGTGGTTATATCGCAAGAAGATATTCCTTCGGGTATGAGGTGTGGGCGATGCGTGGTTCAATGAGAGGCGTCTATGGCGTCGTGACGGTCCTGTGCGGGTTGCTGTTGGGCTGCAAGAGCCCAGTCCCCGCTCAACGCGCCGCCTCCCCGCCGGTAGCGACATCCCCGGCGGCCAAGCCCGACCAGGGCAGCCTGGATGAGTACTGGCAAAACGCGCTGGAGGAGGTCTACAAGAGCCCGCTGGAACTGCAGGCTCAACACGAGGCGGAGGCGCGTCGCGGCATTCACCTCAACAAACTGCTCAGAGGGAACGAGGCCAAGCGGCAGATCGCTTTGACCTTCGATGATGGGCCGCATCCGGACTTTACGCCGGGGATCTTGAGCGCACTGAGCGCCGAGAACGTGAAGGCGACGTTCTTTCTGGTGGGGGAGAAAGCCGAGCAGTATCCGGACCTGGTGAAGGCGGAAGTCGCCGCGGGGCACAACGTGGGCAATCACACCTACCATCATGTGAATTTGACCAGGATCCCCAACCGTCTGGTTGACACGGAGATCAAGGCCTGTGGTGATGTAATCGCGGGGATTACGGGCACGGCCCCGCACCTGTTCCGGCCCCCCGGTGGCGACTATGACGTGCAGGTGGCCGAGGTGGCCACGCAACTCGGCTATACGATGATTCTCTGGACCGACGACCCCGGCGACTATGCCAGCCCGCCGCGCACGGTGCTCGAAGGCCGCATACTTGAGCATGCCAGTAACGGGGGCATCATCCTTATCCACGACGGAGTTCAGGAGACGATCCAGCTACTACCGCAGATGATCAAGTCGCTGAAGGCGAGGGGGTTTGAGTTCGTGACGGTGGATGAGATGCTGGGGCGACGTTGAGGGGCAAAGGAAGAGGCGGAAATGGCGCCGCAAAGCACACCAGGCGGCGCGGGGGCAGCCAAAGGCAGAGCTCGCCGGGGGCGCGCGCGGCAGGGGGTGAAATGGGTGTGTTGTCTTTGGTTCCTATTCCACAGGAAATCGCCGAAATTCCCCAAGATTCCAGTGATGCCGGGAAGGAACGCAGCCTTCCACCTCGAATAATGCGACGCTCGCATAGAACAGGTTTGAGGTGAGGCAATGGCACGCAAAGGTTTCACATTGATCGAACTCTTGGTCGTTATAGCCATCATAGCCATCCTGGCGGCTATCTTGTTCCCCGTGTTCGCCAAGGCGCGGGAGAAGGCGCGGCAATCAAGCTGCTTGAGCAACATTCGACAGGTGACGACAGCGTTGCTGTCGTACGCGCAGGACTATGACGAGACGCTACCGGCGTACTACTTCAGTTACAGCGGTGTCGTGAAGTACTGGCACGTGCCCCTTGCGCCATACATGAAGAATGATCAGATTCTGCTCTGTCCGAGCGCCAAGACTAGGCTCTTCCTCAATTAGTGTGGGTAGAACCTATTGACATGTCGTAAGTACGTGCTGCAGCGAGGGCAACTGTCCGCATCGCTGGAGTATTTTGAGCATGAAGAATTGGACGTCGCGGAAGCCGTAGG
>JBDKRC010000181.1:0-46202 GCA_039683575.1 Armatimonadia bacterium
GTGCCCGTGGCGTCGCTGAGGAACTCAACGGCGAAGCCAAGGTGGACCGCCTGACGACTGGTGGTGTCGCAGCACATCTGCGTCATCCAGCCGCAGATGACCACAGTGTCAATGTGCCGCTCTCGCAGCCATGCCTCGAGGTTGGTGCCGGTGAAGCTCCCCGGAAGTGGCTTCTCGATGACCACCTCATGCGGGCGAGAGAGCACTTCCGCGGGGATCTCCCAACCAGGCGTGCCCTTGCAGAAGATCGGCACAGGCGGGAGAAAGGTCTGCTGGATCAGCACGATCGGGACGCTATGTTCGTGGGCCACGTCCATCGCGAGTTGAATCCCCTCGAAGCTACCCTGGGGATGAGTGATCTCGTGATAGCCAGAGAAGTAGTCATTCTGAACATCAATGACAAGCAAAGCACGTCTCATCGTCTTAGCTCCTGACCAGGGCATGTGTATGACGCCCGCTGAATCGTTTCACGTTTCACGTTTCACGCGCCGTCACTCACTTCATCTCCTCAATCCGCAATTCATCAAACACGGCCTCCCCGGTCCCCTTCACCTGCGCCACCGCATACGCCCCGCCCTGCGGGTCCGGCTCGCCCTTGATCACATAGCTCACCTTCTGCCACTCGCCCGTCCCCTTCGTCCACGGCAGCACCTTGCCGTAGAACTTCCCGCCGACCACCCACTCGACATAGATCCGGAACTCCGTCTCAGGCTTCGCCTTCACCCACGCGCTGAAGGTATACTGCTTGCCGCCCACGATCCCCGCCCCGCGCTGCACCACCAGCGGCGCCGCCTCTCCGCCGATTGCCTTGATCCGCAAGGCCTGCTTGCCGGCATGAGCCTCCGGCACCAGCGACACTGTCAGCGGCGTATTCGCATTCCACGCCTCGGGCATCCCATCTTCGTCGGCGTCAGCTTCAAATCCGCCGTTGAGGATCTCATTCCCAGGCTCTTCGAGCTGCGCTCCGGTCTTCGGCGCCGGGTTCTTCCACTCCGCCGAGAAGTCCTTGCGCACGTCCCTGAGGCCCATGTCATCACTCAGAACCGCCACGCCATACCCCGCCAGATCAACACTCATGCGTCCCTTCGCTACCGCCACGTCCTGCCCCTCAAACAGCCGCCGCGCCTTCGTGCCCTTCATCGTCGGCACGACCAGTGCCACCTTGACCGGCTCCGCCAACTCGTTGACCACTATCACATAGTCATGCCCATCCAGCCGCTTCTGCAGTAGCCGTACTCCCGCCCTCCGCGTCACGAGCGCCGCCTTGTCCTTCCCCTCATACTTCTCCGCCGCCAACACCCCTTGCAGCGCCGACAGTTCACTCGTCAGCGTCTTAAGCTCCGACCAGAACTGCGAAGGCTTCTGGGTATAGTGCGTCCCCCAGTACAGTATGCCATTGGCCCCGTGCACGATGCTCTGGTACGCCATGAACCGCGACTGCTCAAACGTCGGCATGACCGCCTGCACCGGCTGGCCTTTCTTCTTCGATAGCTCACCCCAGCCAAACCCCTGCAGCACCATGAACACCGGCTTCTCGCCATTCACCGCCGCCATGTTCTTGTCAGTCTCATCACCCACGACGCTGATTGCCTTGTTGGGCAGGTCAGACTGCGTCTGCGGCTCGGGCACCGGGTAAATATCCGCCCCGCCAATATCCGTCGCCCGGTTGAAGTGCGCCAACTCGGGGATCGTGTTCCGCGGCGCATGGTTCGTCCAGATCGGTCGCTGCTGATCGATCTCTCTCAGGTAGCAGTACCCGTCGTACAGCCCCTCCGCGCTCTGGCTGCCCCAGGCGGGCTCGTCAATGCTCTCCCACAGCAGAAGCGCCGGGTGGGCCCCGATGCCCTCCGCCACGTCCTTAAGTTGCGCCCGCTTCTTCTCCGCGTCCTTGGAAAAGTCCAGCAAGCTCCCCATTGAAACCCAGAACCTCGCCCCGTGCTGCTGCGCCATATCCAAAAGCGGCAGCAGCGTCGAGCCGGCCGCTGTGTGCGCAATGAACAGATCAAACCCCGCCTCACGCAGCCTCTTCATGTAAGTCTCGGTACCCGGGCTCTCATAGATCCCCAGCGGGAATATGGGCTTCCCCTGCGCGATCAACATGTTGTCGCTCTGCCGTATCGTCACCAGCCGCTGCTTAACACTGTCATCCCGCAGCACCGCAAACTGCAGCGTCTGCGCGAGCGCCACCTTACCAGCCTTATCGAGTATCGCCGCCTCAACAACATACTGCCCCCTCGGCAACCCCGCCGTACCAAACCGCAACTCCCCCACAAACCCAGCCACCTTCTTCTCCGCAATCATTCCGGCTGTAGGGCGGGGGCTCGTACCCCGCCGTCCGTTGCCGTCGCCGTGTGGAGCGCGGGCATCCCTGCCCGCAGCCGTTGCCTCTCCCTCCGCCTTTGCAGTTGCCGTTGCCTTTGCCTCCGCCGTCTCTCCCCCCTGCTTCCCGACCTCTGACACCTGACACCTGACCCTATACTTCCCCAGCTCCCCCTTCGGCACATTAACCTGGTACCGCACCACAACATCATCCCGGTAGAACGACTTGAACACCGAGAACTCCGCTACCGGCGACACGCCCATTGCCCGCCCGACCACCGCCACGAGCCGCGTCCCATCCAGCACCTGTACCGTCAGCGGATGATTCCCCGCCACCGGTATGACATACTTAACCTCGCGCTCAACCGTCTGCCCCGGCGCCACAGTCCCCAGCGGCTCTTCAATGTCCCACTCATTGGCCGAGGGCTTGTACCGCGGCACGTGCAGCTTCAAGGTCAGGTTCCGCGGCCCGTCCCCGGTGTTGCGCACGGTCGCCTTCAGACTGTTCGCCCCGATCAGCCCCTGTCCCCAGTCCTTCACTCCAAGCTCCACATAGAAGGGCTTCAGGTCGGGCGTAAGCGTAACCCGCCCAAAGCTTGCGGGGGCCCCGAATTTCGCCGTTGGCGCCCAGCATGACAGCTCCCCGTCCGCCGCCCGCTCGCGGCAGATATTCAGCCCCCACTCACTCTTCACAAGGGGGGAGACGCCCAGCGTAGCAAACGGCAGCGCCACCTCGGCCGACCAGAAGTCGGCTCCGCGCGCCACCTTGACCTGCCACAGCCCGTTCCAGGTCATCGACATCCCCACCGCGTCGCCCATCAAGTCCGCCTGCGTGCCCAGCGGGTTGAAGGCGAACTGCAGCATGGCGAAATTGGTCTTTGCCGGGTCCACAAAGATCTCAATGACATCCTCATTGAAGACCTTCCCGTCCCGCTCAGTAACAGTCGCCGCCAGCTTGTCCATCTGGCTCTCATGGGCCTTAACGGCGATGTACAGATTGTCATCATCATATGCCAGCCAGGCCTCAGTCTGCTGCTTCGCCTTCGCATCCTCTCCCAGCACCGAAAAGTCGCGAATCGGCGCCACGCCCGCCCAGACGGCCTCCGTGAGCTTCCCATCCAGCGCTATCGGCTTATCAAGCCGGACCGCAGTAGCCACCGGCGCCGCCGCCACCACCGAAGCCGCAACAGCAATGACCAGCACAGCAACCAAAGCACGCATAGCAGTCTCCTTCAGCCGTTTTCAAGTCCTCGGAAGCCCAACCGCGCCTCCGGCCCTGTCGTAATCCGCAAAGCGTTTCGCCCAAAACGATGATGCCTCCGGCCCGCCGTTGTCCACGAAGCGTTTCGCCCAAAATGGGGACGGAGCCTTCGCGCCGACGCTACCTTTGGTGGTACTAACCAAGCCTAACCGGCGCGAAGGCTCCGTCCCCATTTTGACCACACCATGATGCCTGGCGGCCTCCCGTCAACTCCCCCTGAACACCCCTCAACCCCAGCCTGTCAGAACCTACATGCTACACGATTCGCCACAACATCGAAATCGCCTCCATGCCCTCGCAGATCGCGCTGAGGCCGGGCGGCTGCTGGCTGAGATGCTCGAACGCTACCGTGGCACTGAGGCCCTCGTGCTTGCCATCCCTGCCGGTGGCGTGCCGGTCGCCTACGAGATTGCCCGCACCCTCGAACTGCCTCTCGACGTGGCCGTTGTCAGCAAAATCACTCTTCCCTGGAGCACCGAGGCCGGCTACGGCGCGGTGGCCTGGGATGGCACCGTGAAGCTCAATCAGCAGTGGCTGCCCAGCCTGGGGCTGACGAAGGATGAGATAGATCAGGGCATCGCCCGGACCACCGACAAGGTGCGGCGGAGGACGGAGTCGTTACGAGGTGGGAGGGAGTTTCCGGAGGTGTCGCGGCGAACCGTCATTGTCGTTGATGACGGGCTCGCGTCGGGGTTCACGATGCGGGTCGCGATTGAGGCTTTGACAAAGGCGGGGGCGAGTCAGATAGTCGTGGCGGTGCCGACTGCTTTGGAGGAGATCGCCGAGGAGATCAACCGCCTGGTAGATGATCTATATTGTATAAACCTGCGCGACTCGCGGCCCTTTGCGGTGGCTGATGCATATAGAAAATGGTATGACGTCTCAGAAGATGAAGCCGCGAACCTGCTGATGGCTCTGGCGACCTAATCGGCACCACTGCGGACCGGCGAGAACCCGAAAACCCCGGAAAATGCCCTCTACGTGGCTCCTGACGGCATTTGATACCGTCCCATTCGCCAAAACGCCCGGAGAGTGCCCTCAGCGCCACACAGAGCCCACTTTCTCATCCCCGAAATGCCCGCAGATTCCGCGTTCTGATCAACTGGTCACTTCTGCTACTGCAGAAAGCGCTCTCAGGCCCCTCTACGGGCCTCTGAGGGCGAGTCGCAACCCGTACAAATCGCGTACGCCACGCAAAGCCACTTCACAGCCCCACAGCCCCGAATCAGACTCGCCCAAAAATCAGAACTGAATCACTAACTGCCGGGTTTCAGTCCAGACCCAACGTCAACTCCGGCGCCGCCGGCGGGGCCTGCGGCGGGGTCAGACCCAGGTGCTCATACGCCCTCTCCGTCGTTTGTCTACCACGAGAGGTGCGAATGATGAACCCGATCTTCAGCAGGTACGGTTCGACCACATCCTCCAGCGTCCCGGCATCCTCTGCCAGCGTCGCCGCCAGCGCATTTAGCCCCACGGGCCCACCCCGGTAGTAGTCAATGATGGTCAGCAGGTACTTGCGGTCCAGCGGGTCCAGGCCCTGCTCATCCACTCCCATGGCCGTCAGCGCCTCGGAGGCGACGTTCTGGGTCACGTTGCCATCGCTGCGCACCTGGGCGAAGTCCCGCACCCGCCGCAGGAGGCGGTTGACGATGCGGGCCGTGCCGCGAGACCGTGCCGCGATCTCATGGCAGCCCCCGGCGTCTACCGGGATCTCAAGCAGTCTGGCCGCCCGCATGACGATCTTCTCGAGCTGCTCAGTGGTATAGAAATCGAGGTGGTGGAATATGCCAAAACGCTCTCTGAGCGGCGCTGTGAGCATCCCAGCCCGTGTTGTGGCCCCGATGATGGTGAAGGGCTCGATGGTCAGGGGGATGGTTTTGGCGTATGGCCCCTTGTCCACGATGAAGTCAATCCGGAAGTCCTCCATGGCGGGGTAGAGGTACTCCTCAACCACATGCGGGAGGCGGTGAATTTCATCTATGAAGAGTATGTCGCCGCGCTTCAGATTGGTCAGCAGGCCAACCAGATCGGTCGCGCGCTCAAGCGCCGGGCCCGAGGTGCGGTGCAGGTCCGCGCCCATCTCATTGCTGATGATATGGGCCAAAGTGGTCTTCCCCAGCCCGGGAGGCCCGTCGAACAGAATGTGCTCCAGCACGTCCCCACGGCCCTTAGCGGCGGCTATGGCGACTTTGAGGTTATCAATCAGCCGTTCCTGGCCGACATCGTACTCATCAAGGGTCTGAGGCCGAAGAGTAAGAACTTCCTCGCTGTCCTCGATCCGCTCATGACCGCTGATGATGCGCTCTCTGCCGGGATCGTCATGCTGCGACATTCGGGGCTCACTTTCTTACGGTATCGCCGATTCGGTTGCCTGTAGGAGCGCTCACCAGAGCGCGATCCGCACACCACCAAGGCCCCGGATCGCGCTCTGGTGAGCGCTCCTACAGGCCGCGTTGGTGGCGTCAGGTCGGGGTCAGTGCCCCCTCCCACGGAGTTAGCGCCGGAAGACGGACTTGACTATCTCGTCGGCGGTCTTGGCTTCTGGATGGGCCTCTCTGAGCCGCAGGACGGCGCTGAGGGCATCTGAGCGGTTCATGCCCAGTTGCTCCAGGACCAGCAGGGCCTGCTCTTCGGCGTCGGATTCGGGTGGGCCGGAGGGGGCTCTGATGGCCTCGACCTCGGTTACATCCACGAACCTGCCTACCTTGCCCTGCAGCGTCGCTACGATGTCCTTGGCCTTCTGCGGGCCCACGCCCGGGAGGGACCGCAGCATCTTCGTATCGCCGATTTCGATGGCCTTGGCATAGGTCGAGACCGGGATGTTGATCGAGCGAATCGCGCCTCGGGGGCCGAACCTGGGGACGTCCAGCAGCTTTTCGAAGAAGTCCCGCTGGGGCGGGGTCTCGAAGCCCAGTAGCACCGGAATCCCCTTGGCCTGGTCAATCTGCAGAAAGTGGTAGGTATACAGTTCCACTTCGGCGCCGAGTTCGCGTTCGGCCATGCGCTCGGCCACCGACGGCGGCAAGGTGATCTCGTAGGCCAGGCCGGCAACCTCGAGTTCGATGGTTTCAGGGCCGTAGCCCACAATATGCCCGCGGACGCGGCGGATCATCGGCGGCCTCCGGTGAGGTGATCGAGATTGCGAGTGCGGCTGGTGAGGCGCATGGGGCTGGCGTGGCAAACCGCGAGCGCGAGGGCGTCGGTGACGTCCTCGGGGCTCGGCGGCGTGGCGAGGCCGAGCAGGTGGCAGACCATGTGGGCGACCTGCGTCTTGGTGGCCCGGCCGTTGCCGGTCAGGGACTTCTTGACCAGCGAGGCCTCGTAGCCGCAGTAGGTCAGGCCAAGCTGTCCGGCGGCGAGCAGGATGGTGCCGCGGGCGTGGCCCATAAGTATGGCCGTGCGCGGGTGCTCGTACTTGGAGTAGAGCTCCTCGACGGCGAGGCAGTCCGGCGCAAATTCGCGCATGACGGCGCTGATGCCGTCGTAGAGGGCAATCAGGCGACGGTCGAGGGAGAGCTTGGCGTCAGTGCGCACTACCCCGCCCTCAAGGAGGACGAGGCGACCGGAGGTGGCTTCAATCAAGCCGTAGCCGGTGGTCTGGAGGCCGGGATCAACGCCGAGGATGCGCATGGTGGGGATTATAGCACTGGAGAGGGAAAAGGCGAAAACAGAAAACAGAAAACGGAAAACAGGGAGAGGGGAATGGCGGTGAGCGAGGAGGAGGATGTGGCTAGGGTGGGTCGGGGATGACGGCGGGCCGGCTAAAGCTCGGCCCCTCCGACGGCGCGGAGGGTGGTCGGGGATAACGGCGGCGGGCAGGGATGCCCGCGTACCTACGGCAACGGCGCGGCGGGGTACGAGCCCCCTGCGACGATGACGTCGCTACGCCCTACAGCCTGGCTACTCGGCTAGGACCTGTAGGCAGAGGTCGAGATGGTCGGTCAGGATGTAGTCTACGTTGGCTCTGATCAGCTTGCGCATCATGTCGGCTTCGGAGGTGCCGAACCAGTTTACCTTGACGTTGTGCTGGTGGAGCTTTCTGGTGGCCTCGGCGAGGTTATCGGACCAGCCGCAGATCTGGATGTATTCGGCGCCCATGGCTATCGTGAGGTCGGGATAGTCGCTGTCGGCGCTGCGTTGGCCTTCGAGATTGCAGATGCGGATGGCGGGGTCGGTGGCGCGGGCGATATCGGTGTGGGCTTTGGGGCAGGCGAGGAAGCATTGGTCCATCAGGTTGAAGGCTTTGATGCGCTCGATGACGCGCGGGACGTACTGAGGGGCGAGGTAGAGCTGGACGTTGACCTCCACGCCCGCGGGCACGAGAGTGAGGATTTCGTCGAAGGTGGGGAGCTTTGTGCCTGCAAAGCGGGCATCCTTCCAGCTTCCGGCATCGAGGGCGCGGATTTGCGCGAAGGTGAGGTCGGTGGTCTTGCCGGAGCCGTTGGTGGTGCGATCGACCGTCTCGTCGTGCAGGACGATGATCTCCTCGTCAGAGGTGACGCGGAGGTCGAATTCGATCTGCGGCGCGCCCTTTTCGAGGGCGAGTTCGAAGGCCGGGAGGGTGTTTTCGGGGGCGCAGTGGTTGTCACCGCGATGGGCGCAGGCGTAAGTCATGGGAGGTCACCTGGATGTGAGTTGGCGGGCTTTGGTGCGGAGTTCGTCGAGGGGGCGCTGATCACCTGCGGGGGTCGTGTAGGTCCAGTGGGTCCAGCCATTGCAGGCGGGGGCTTTGCCGACGAGAGCGCCGACTTTGTGGATCGAGCCGGTGTGGCCATTGGAGGAGATGGTGCCGTCGACGTTGACAGTGGCGGTGATATCGAGGCTGGCGTGGCGGAGGGTCTCGCCGGGGCTCAGGAACCCCAGGGTGAGGAGGGTTGCGAAGGCAAGGCGAGGCGGGGCAGAGGGGTCCTGGGTGTGCTGCAGGAGCCAGTCTTCGGCAAGTGGCGTGACAGAGGCCAGGCGGCGGGTGGCGACTTCTACGTAGCGCTCTTCGCGCTCGATGCCCAGGTAGCGGCGGCCCAGGCGTTTGGCTACCGCGCCGGTGGTGCCGGTGCCGAAGAAAGGGTCGAGGACGAGGTCGCCGACGCGGGTGCTGGAGACGATGACGCGCTCTAGCAGGGCCTCGGGTTTCTGGGTCGTGTGGGCCTTTTCGCCGTTGAGGGTGAGACGCTCGTCGCCGGTGCAGAGGGGCAGGTACCAGTCGCTGCGGAGTTGCTTGCCCTCGTTGTAGCGCTTAATGGTGTGGTGGTTGAAGGTGTAGCGCTTTTGGGACTTGGTTTTCTTGGCCCAGAGGAGGGTTTCGTGGGCGTTGGTGAGCCGCACGCCGCGGAAGTTGGGCATGGGGTTGGTTTTGATCCACAGGACGTCGTTGAGCAGCCAGAAGCCGAGGTCCATCATGATCTTGCCGACGCGGTAGATGTTGTGGTAGGAGCCGATGACCCAGATGGTGCCGGTGTCGGAGAGTACGTGGCGGGCGGCGGTGAGCCACTCTTCTGTGAAGCGGTCGTAGGCATCGAAGTCGCCGAACTGGTCCCAGTGGTCGTCCACGGCGTCCACTTTGGTCATGTTGGGGCGGTAGAGGTCGTTTTCGAGCTGGAGGTTGTAGGGCGGGTCGGCGAAGATGAGGTCGGCGGAGGCGGCGGGGAGGGAGTGCATCGTGGGGATGCAGTCGGCGTGGAGGATGGAGGCGGAGGGGAGGGTGGGCATTTTGTGAGGTTGTTATAGCATACGGAGGGGGAGGTGGTCAAAATGGGGACGGAGCCTGCGCGCGAGGGTTGGAGAGAGGGTTCTGGCGAGAGGAAGGTGGCGCGCGAAGGCTCCGTCCCCATTTTGGGCGGATGGGTTGTCGTGGATAGAGGCGAGAGGCATGTCGGGGTGGGCCGGGGGGAAATGGGGACAGACACCATTTTCACTTGTGGGTTTGTGGGAGGAGTTGGGGAAGGTTGTGAAAGTGGTGTCAGTCCCCATTTCCGTGGTGGGCCGGCGACGCGGACGGCGCTTTGCGCTCCACGGCGAGAGGCGGGCAGGATGCCCTGCGACGCGGACGTCGCCCCGCGCACCTACGGCAACGGCAAAAGAGAAGCGGACCGGAGTTTGTGGCTCCGGTCCGCTTTGGGGTTCGGTAGAGAGGATCGCGGTCTGGTGACCGCTCCTACAGGCAGTCTGGTCGCGAGACGGCCTAGTTGGTTGCCGTTACTGAGGTCTCTTCCAGGTGGAAGGTGGGCTCGCCGAGGTCGTCGAGCTCGACTTCGATCTCGCCACTGAGGTCTTCGCCCAGTTCGAGGAGGTACTCGGATAGCGGGTCCTCGATCAGGCGGCGGACCGCTCTGCGGAGGGGCCTCGCGCCCATGGCCGGGTCGTAGCCTTCCTCGGCGAGGAGGGTGTGGACCGGCTCGGAGATGTGGAGGTCCAGGCCGCGGTTCTGTAGCTGCTTGGAGACCTTGCCCACCTCGAGGTCAACGATGGCACCGATTTCCTCGGGTGTGAGGGCGTGGAAGACGACCGTGTCGTCCACGCGGTTGAGGAACTCGGGGCTGAAGGTCTTCTTCAGCTCTTCCATGACCTTGGACTTCATGCGCGAGTAGTCGCGCCGGTGCTCGCGGGCCGTGTCTTCGGCCTTATCGGTCGTGAAGCCGACGGAGTTGCCGGTGGTGATCAGGCGGGCGCCGACGTTGCTGGTCATGATCACGATGGTGTTCTTGAAGTCCACCACGCGGCCCTGGGCGTCGGTCAGGCGGCCGTCCTCCATGATCTGCAGCAGGATGCTGAAGACCTCGGGATGGGCCTTCTCGATCTCGTCGAAGAGCACGATGGAGTAGGGGCGGCGGCGGACGGCTTCGCTGAGCTGGCCGCTCTCCTCGTAGCCGACGTACCCGGGGGGCGCGCCGATGAGGCGGGAGACCGCGAACTTCTCCATGTACTCGGACATGTCAATGCGGATCAGCGCGTCTTCGTTGCCGAAGAGGAACTTGGCAAGCATCCGCGCGAGGTAGGTCTTGCCGACACCGGTGGGCCCCAGGAAGATGAACGAGCCGGTGGGGCGGTTCGGATCCTTGATGCCGGCGCGGGAGCGGCGGACGGCGCGGGCGATCGTGCGGATGGCCTCATCCTGGGACACGATGTCCTCGTGCAGAGCATCTTCCATGCGCAGCAGGCGGCGGGACTCGGCTTCGGTCAGCGAGACGACCGGGATGCCGGTCCAGGTGGCGACGATCTGGGCGATGTCGTCGCGTTCGACCACCGGGGTCACACGCGGCTCGGGGGTCCAGGCGTCGTCGGTGAGGCACTGCTGGGCGCCGAGGGGCTCCTGTTCGTCGAGATCGTCGATGTCGTCGAACTGGTGCGGCAGCGGATTGGGCGTGTCGTCGCCAGCGTCGCCGTGGTCGATGCGGTCCTCGCGGCAGACCTGCTTGTACTCCCGGAGCTTCACGCGCGAGCCGGCTTCGTCGAGCAGGTCAATGGCCTTGTCGGGGAGCATGCGGTCGGCGATGTAGCGGGTCGAGAGGTCCACCGAGGCCTCGATGGCCTCTTCGGTGAAGGCGACGCCGTGGTATTCCTCGTAGCGGTCCTTGATGCCCTGGAGGATATCGAGGGTCTGCTCGCGGTCCGGCTCCTTGACCATGACGGGCTGGAAGCGGCGCTCGAGGGACGGGGTCTTCTCGATGTGCTTGCGGAACTCGTCTAGGGTGGTGGCGCCGATGCACTGCATCTCGCCGCGCGCCAGGGCGGGCTTGAGCATGTTGGAGGCGTCCATGGCGCCCTCGGCGGCACCGGTGCCGACGATGGTGTGGAGCTCGTCCAGGAAGACGATGACCTCGCCCTGGCAGTTGCGGAGCTCTTCCATGATGCGCTTCATGCGCTCTTCGAACTCGCCGCGGTACTTGGTGCCGGCGACGAGGGAGGCGAGGTCGAGGGCGACCACGCGCTTGTCACGCAGGAGGTCGGGCACGTCGGAGTCGGCCACGCGCTGGGCGAGGCCCTCAACGATGGCGGTCTTGCCTACGCCAGCCTCGCCGATGAGACAGGGGTTGTTCTTGGTGCGACGGCAGAGGATCTGGATGACGCGCTCGGCTTCTTCGTCGCGGCCGATGACCGGGTCAAGCTGGCCGTCGCGGGCCATCTGGGTAAGGTCGCGGCTGAAGTGGTCGAGAGTGGGCGTCTTGCCACGCTTTTCCTGCGGCTCGCGCTGCGGGGCGTTGCGGCCCTGGATCTCGGAGAGAGCCTGGCGGACGAGAGAAAGCTCGGCGCCATGGCGGCGGAGCAGGCGGAAGGCGGCGCCGCGACCCTCGCGGAGCAGGCCGATGAGGATGTGCTCGGTGCCGATGTGGTAGTCGCCAAGCTGCTTGGCTTCCTGGTAGGCCCGGGTCAGCACGCGCTGGGCCTCGGGGGTGAAAGAGATGTCCTTGGAGGTCTCGCCGGGGGCGGTAGCCTCCATCTGACGACGCAAGTCGGTGCGCAGGCGCTCGAGGTCGAGGCCCAGGCGGTCGAGGAGTTCCGAGGCGGTGCCCTCTCCCAGCCTCATGAGGCCAAGAAGAAGATGCTCGGTGGAAATAAGCTGGGCGCCCATGCGGGCGGCCTCATCGTGGGCCATGAGTACGGCACGGCGGGCTCGGCTGGTGAATCTTTGCCACAATTCCATGGACTAAACTGCCTCCAATGGTGGTACGGCCGGCAGCGCACGGGCGCGACGAGACCAGCAGTCTCGCTGCGCCGGCATGGCTGCCCTTCCAACACTCACCGCCCCGCTCAGGCGCGGCCTCAACCCCAGGTCCGATATGATTTCAACACGTCAGGTATTAGGACTCTACCCGCCGCAAAGAGGTTTCATGTATTGAAAAACAACCCCGGGAGGTAACAGGTTCCTGAGGGCAGGAAAGGGGCTCAGGAGGGAATGCAGGTGGTGCAGGAGGGTTTACGGCTGTGGGAGGGGCTGAAGGGCCCCTCCCACGTGTTGTGTTGGGTGCGGTAACAGGGTGTGGGTGCGAGACGCACCCACCTACGCGGTCCGGAGGGTGCGAGACGAACCCGCCTACGCGGTCCGGAGGGTGCGGGTTCGAGACGAACCCGCCTACGCGGTACTGAACCTGCCTACTTGTATATCGGTTCGCCACAGCACTCAATTAAGGAGCGGAAGGCCTCGAGGAGCTTGGTGGTCTTCGGGCCGGCGTGGCCATTGCCGATCTTGCGGCCATCTACCTCGACCACGGGGACGAGCTCGGCGGCACTGCCGGTGAGGAAGGCCTCCTCGGCAGTGTAGACGGAGCGCATGCGGAACAGGTCTTCGATGACTTCCATGCCGAGGTCGGCACCGAGTTCCATGACCGCCTGGCGGGTGATCCCGGGAAGGGCGCCGAGGTAGTCAGGAGGCGTGATCAGCTTGTTGCCGTTGATCAGGAAGAGGTTGTCGCCAGTGCATTCGCACACGTAGCCGTCGGTCGTCAGCATGATGCCCTCAGGCACCTCGGCCTGGACGCACTCGAGCTTGGCCAGGATGTTGTTGAGGTAGTTCAGGGACTTGATCGAGCCATTAAGAGCGTCGGGCGGGTTGCGGCGGGTCGAGCAGGTGACCAGCGAAAGACCCTTCGTGTAGACCTCTTCGGGGTAGAGCGCGATGGAAGTGGCGATACAGAAGATGGTCGGCACAGGGCACTTGCGGGGGTCGAGACCGAGATCGCCGACGCCGCGGGTGACGACGAGCCGGATATAGGCATCCCGGAGTTCATTCGCGCGCAGCGTCTCGAGGACGACTTCCTGCATCTGCTCGATTGTGATGGGGATATTGAGCATGAGGCAGTGGGCGCCGTCGTACATGCGCTGGAGATGCTCCTGGAGCTTGAAGACGCGGCCGTGGTAGGCGCGGATACCCTCAAAGATACCGTCGCCGTAGAGCAGGCCATGGTCGAAAACGGAGACTTTGGCTTCTTGTTCGGGAACAAGCTTGCCATCGAGCCAGATTTGGAGAGGCATTACGAAAACCACCTTAGTGAAGAAGGCGCGCCGTGAGCGCGCGTGGAGTGTGGGGCCTAAGCCATCAAGGGTAGTATAGCGTTTTTGTAGGGAGTTTTCAAAGGGGGATGAGGGGTGGGGCAGAGGGGATCAGCGACCTAGTATCTCTACGTAGACCTCTTCGACTTCGCGGGCGACGCGGCGGATGTCGAAATAGCGGTTAGCGCGGCGGAAGCCGTTATCGCCCATCTCGTGGGCCAGACTCTTCTCGGCGAGCAGGCGAGTGATGGCAGCGGCGAGTTCGGCAGCGTTGCCGGGCTCGATCAGCAGGCCGCATTTGCCGTCGCGCAGGACCTCGGGGACGCCGCCGGAGCGGGTGCCTACGACAGGCTTGCCGGAAGCCATGGCCTCGACGACGGCGCGTCCGAAGGGCTCGTTGACCGAGGGCAGGACGAAAACGTCGCACAGGCGCAACATGTCGGCCACGTCGTGGCGGAAGCCCAGCCAGTGGACGAGGTCGGCCACCCCCTCGGCGCGGGCCTTGGCCTGCAATTGCTGGAGGTAGTTCTCTTCCCAGAAGGTTGTCGTGCCGAGGACCAGGAGGCGGACGCGCGGGCGCTGCTCGTGGACGAGGCGCATGGCTTCGAGGAGGGTGGTGTGGCCCTTCCACGGGGTGAGGCGGCCTACTACGATGACGACCTCGTCATCAGGCGTGAGGCCGAGTTCGGCCTGTAGCTCGGGGGAGGGCGGGCCGGGGTGGAACTTGTCCAGCGGGATGCCGTTGTGGATTACCCGCAGGCGGAGATGATCGCGGAGAGGGTCGAATTGTGAGGCGACGGCTTCGGAGATGGCGATGACGTACGGCTTGACCGTGCGGGCGGACTGCAGGAGCCACTTGGTGGCGGCGGGCTCGGTGAGGATGTCGCGCATGTGCCAGACGAGGGGGCGGCGGGCGAGAGTGGCGGCGAAGCCACCGAGGAGGTGGCTCTTCAGGGCGTTGGTGTGGAGCAGGTCAACGCGCTCTTGCACCATCATGCGGCGCAGAGCGGCGACGAGGTGGCGCGATTCGAGGAGGTAGCGCCAGGAGGCGAAGAAGCCGGGCTTGAGCTCGTCGCGCTTAGCTGCGAGCACCGGGGAGGCGGGGACGGCGGGGAAACGCGTGATGTCGGCGAGAGCGGGATCGTCGGCCCACTTTGCATCGGCAGCGTGCAGGAGCAGAGCCTCGTAGCGCCGCCGGTCGAGTTGCGGGATGAGTTCGAGCAGGCTTTGCTCGGCGCCACCGAGGTCCTGAGCCTGGTCCACAAACGCTATGCGCCGTGGGGGTCTTACTGGGTGTTGCTCTGCCATAGCTCTCCAAAGGCGGCGTCCACGCGGCGCGCCACGAGGTTCCAGGTGAATTGCTGCTCGGCACGGCGGCGGGCGTGGAGGCCCATTGCCTTCAAGGCGTCCGGGTCGCGCAGGAGTTGGATTGCGGCGCGGGCGAGGCTCTGCGGGCTGCGCGGGGGGACCAGCAGGCCCGTCAGACCGTGGTCCACGGCGTCGGGAATGCCACCGGTGCGGCTGCCGATCACGGCGGTCTCACAGCAGTTGGCTTCGAGGAAAGTCAGGCCGAAGCCCTCGCTGGGCTTGCCGGGGATGTCATAGCTGGGCATGACCATCAGGTCAGCGAGAGTGTAGTAGCCGCAGAGGTCGGCGTCGGGCGCACGGCCGGCGAAGATGACACTGTCCTGAAGGCTGCGGGCGGCGACGGCCGCCTGCAGGGCGGGCAGGTGCTCGCCGTCCCCGACGATGAGGTACTTGACCGGGCGGGCGGGTCCGAGAGCGCTGATGATCTGGGGGAGAGCCTGGATGACGGTCAGGTGGCCCTTGCGTGGGACTACGCGAGCGACGGTAAGAAGCACGAGGGCGTCGCCGAGGTTGTGATGGGCGCGGAGTGCGGCGGCACGAGCGGCGTCGGGGCGGAAGCGGTCGCTGTCTATGCCGCAGCCGACCATGCGGAGTCTGGCGTCGGGGACGCCTGCCCGGCGGAAGTTGTCGGCGGCGTAGTTACTGATGGCGAAGCAGAAGTTGGTCTTGTCGAACAGGTATTGCTGCAGCAGCCACTTGAGGACGTTGGCGCCGTGGAGGATGAACTCGCGGTCGTGGCCGAAGAGGCCCCAGGGGACGTCGAGGGCGTCGGCGGCTTGCCTGGCGCCAGGGGCCTCGGGGGACCACTTGGTGGAGATGAGGCCGCGCAGGGGCGCGGGATTGGCGCGGGCGAGGCGGACTGCTTCGTCGCGCAGGCGGCGGTAGATGGCGGGTTTGCCGCCTTTGGTCGGAACGCGGGTGACAGGGACTGGGGAGGCGGCATCGTGGGCCTGCCAGCCGGGGTGTTCGGTGGCAATGACGTGGACCTGGCGGCCGAGCCCTTGCAGGGCGGCCGCCAGGTGGCTGTGGTAGGTTTGGATGCCACCGACCTGTGGGGGGTAGTCAGTGGCGAGGAGGAGGTAGTCCATGGGTTGGGTGTGATGGTCGGACTGTAGGGCGGGGGCTCGTACCCCTGCGGTGCAGACACCGCTTCGCCGCGCGGGTGGTCGTAGATAACGGCCGGCGGGGTACGGAGCCCCCGCCCTACAGTAGAGAGGGCGCCGACTAGGACCAGCCGAGGCCTTCTAGGACCCAGCGGAAGTACTCGATGTCTTCCTTGGCGAAGAAGTCGCGGTCGCCCTGGCGCGGGGCCTCGAGGGTGATCGGGCTGTTGTTGCCCTTTTCCATCAGGGTGCGGGCCCAGACGCGGTTGTCTATGACGCCGTCGGGCAGGCCGCAGACGATGTAGCCGCCGGTGGAGGGCTTGAAGATGTTCTTGAGGTGGCTGTAGTAGATCTTGTCGTCCAGAATGCTCATGGCGTCAACGAGGGACTCGCCATTCTTGTTGAGGACGATGTTGCCCATGTCGAGATTGGCGCCGATGGCCGGGGAGCCGATGCGGCGGAGGAACTCGGCGGTGGGCTTGGCGAGGTCGTGGATGTAGCCGTTGTGGGTCTCAAAGGCCATGCGGACGCCCAGTTCCTCGGCGACAGCGCCCAGCTGCTGGAAGCCGTCTACCGCCCAGGCCCACTGCTCCCAGGTCGCGCAGCCGGAGCCGTTGAGGTGGAATTCGCTGTAGGGGACGCCCTGGGCGACCATCGGGCCAGCCATGGTGTTGAAGAGCTTCACGCCGATGGCAGCGGCCTGGCGGAGGAGGTCGGTGGACCAGGCAATCTCGGCCGCGCGGGCGTCGGCGTCGGCGTTGTTGAGGTTGCAGGGGCACGCGATGACGACGTTGGTGAGGCCGGTGCGGTCCATCTCGGCCTTGACCTGGGCGAGGTACTCGGCGGTGGTCAGGCCCTCGCGCTTGCCGCGGAGTTCGACGCCGTCGTAGCCGTAGAACTTGGCCTTGTCAAAGAGCGTGGCAAGGGTGTAGCCGCTTTCGAAGTAGTTGATGTGCATCAGGACGTCAGGCATGAGGAAACACTCCCTGTGGGCAATTGTGGGAGGTTGTTTCGGCGCGGGGGGAGGGGGGACCTGCACAAATGTGAGTTTCGTCGCTTGGGACTGGGCGATACTTGCTGCGGCATGCGGAGCATGCCTACCACGCGTAGAGGCTTCTTCTTGCCAGCGGATGATGCGGCAGGTAGAATGGCGTTATTCCCAGTAACCTGTGGGTGCGGGACGAACCGGTCGGGTGGGGGCTGTGGGTGCGGGACGCACCCACCTACGCGGGATTTGTGGGTTCGGGCGAACCCGGATTGGGCGAGGGGTGTGGGTGCGAAACGCACCCACCTACGCGGGCGAGACGCACCCACCTACGCGGACATTACCTATGGCTAAAACCCCTGATATTCCATTGATTACGGTGCTGCACGGCGACGCGGAAGTGCTTAAGACGCGGGCGCTGCGGCGGCTTTTGGCGGCGCATCTTGATGACGCGACGGATGAGGATGCGCTGCACCAGTTCTGGGGCAAGGAAGTGCCGCCGCGGGAGATGGCGGGGACGATCGGGTCGGCGTCACTGTTCAGCGACAACCGCGTCGTGGTGCTGCGGGAGTTTCAGATGATCCCGCTGCGGGAGCAAAAGCCGCTCGAGGGGGCGCTTTCGAACCTGCCCGAGGGGACGATTGTGGTCATCATGTCGCGGCCCAAGGAGAAGGACCGCGATACGCGTAAGGCACCCCTGAGCGCAGAGTTGACGCGGCTGGTGAAGAAAGTCGGCAAGACGGAGCTGTATCTCAACCCCAAGAAGGTTGATGAGATGCGGGCGTTTGTGCTGGATGAGATCACGGCCGGGGGCAAGCGGATCGGGATTCAGTCGCTGAATCTGCTGATGCAGACGGTCGGGGCGGACTATGACCGGATGCACCAGGAGATAGATAAGCTGATTGCGTACATGGGGGCCGATCCGGAGATTAGCGCACAGGCGGTGGAGGCGTGCGTGCTGCCGGAGGAGGAGCGGACGGTCTTCAACCTGACCGACGCCATCGGAAAGCGCGATGTGCCCGCGGCGCTGGAGATCATCCGGATACTGCTGCCCGAGGAAGCCAACCGGGGCGAGGCGATCGGCGTTGTAGCGCAGATTACGCGGCACCTGAGGCTGCTTTGGCAGACGAGCTATGCGCTGAAGAAGGCGCGGTCGCTGGAGCATCTGAGCGACGAGATCACGGCGGCCTTTCCCGAAGAGCATAACCTCGCGGCCGAGGTGCGGAGCAAGCCGTTCATGGCGCGGGTGCTGCCGCAGCAGGCGCGGAATTTCACCGAGGGTCAACTGGCGCGCGGGATGGTGAAGGCATACCAGGCGGATTTGGCGTTGAAGGGTCTTAGTGACGAAGAGATGGACGAACGCACGCTCCTGGAGACCCTGGTGATCAGCCTATGCCGAAAATAGACCTCCAGATGCCGCTATGGCAGCAGATCGTGGTTGGCGTGTGGGCGCTGGGCAATGTGGCGCTGTTCGTGCGACAGATACTGGTCGCGTATGCAGCGGCCCTGGGTGGCGGCTAGGGGCATGGGCTTCCTGATCTTCCTCATCATCACGGCGGCAGCGGTGCCCTTTGGGGCACAGTTTCTCAGGCTGCTGCGCATCTCCCCGGCAGCAATTCCCGAACGTTTTCTGGCCTCGGCAACGGTAGGCTATGTGCTGATTGGATACGCCACGCTGGCCCTAGGGCTGGTGGGTAAGCTCACGCCCTGGGGCGTGGCTTTGATGCTGGCGGGCGCGGGCCTGCTCGGGCTGGGGAACTGGGACCTGCTCTGGGAGGCAGGGCTGCAACTGACGAATGTGCTACTGCGGGGGCTGCGGGTGAAGGTGATTGGGGCGCGGAAGGCGCCGGGGGACGTTTCGGGGACGCCGGACGAGGGCGAGCCGCGGTCCAGCAACCATGTTCCGGCGCTGCTCGTCGTGGTGCCGATGCTAATCCTGACGCTCATTCTGGCACTGGAGCCGCCGAGCGGACGGGATTTTGACGGGCTGAGCGAGCACCTCGCGCAGGCGGCATTCTATGCGCGGCATCACGTTGTCGAACCCCTCTGGCATGATCACCACTCGCAATTCCCCTCCAATATGCAGATGCTGTATACGCTCGGGCTGAGTTTCGGGTCAGTGAGCGCGGCGAAGCTGTTTGAATGGTTCCATGGCGTGCTGGCGCTGGTGGCGGCGGCACTCATCGCCCGGCGGTTCATGGCACGCGGGGCAACGGCGTGGGCGGCGGTGGTGCTGGCCACGACGCCGATGTTCATGTGGCTCATGGGCGTGTCGTACGTGGATCTGGGGGTGGTGGCCTACGGGCTGGTGGCGCTGCTGGCGCTGCTGGAGTGGGAGCGGGACCGGCAGCCGGGGCAGCTTCTGTTGGCGGCGCTGGTGGCGGGATGCGCGGGGACGGTGAAGATGCAGGGGCTGACGATCTTCGCGGTGCTGGGGCTGGGGGCGTTGGTGATCATGCTGCGGTCGCGGCGGGAGAAGTCGGGGTCTGGAGACCCCTCCCACACTACCAGCAAACCGAGTTGGGGGACACTGGCAGCGGCGGCGGCGATTGGGTTGCTGATCTGCGCGCCGTGGTATGTTAAGAGCGCGGTGTATACGGGCAATCCCGTGTATCCGTTTGCGTATGGCATCTTTGGGGGCAAGCACTGGACGGCCAACCAGGCGGTGGGGTACTCGAGGCACCAGCTTGAGTTTGGGCTGGGGGAACTGCCGCCGCAGGATGTGCTGGACCGGATGCCGCGGTGGAAGAAGGCTTTTGTGGGGCCACGGGAGCCGTGGAAGTGGCTGTTTGCGCCCTTCGGCGTGACCTACATGCCGTGGGAGTATGAAGTCAATCTGGGGCAGTTGCCCAATCTGCTGATGACGTCCGTGGGGCCGCTTTACCTGGCGCTGCTGGGGGCGTTGATACTGATCCGCGGCAAGCCACGGGCGCTCACGCTGTCCCTGTGGCTGTTTCTGCCGCTTTGGATCTGGTGGTTCCTATCCATGCAGCTTGAACGGTACCTGCTGCCGAGTCTGGTGTTGACAGTGCCGGCGGCGGGCTATGCGGCGTACCGGGGGCTGCATAGCGGTCCGGTGGGGCGGCAGCTATTCAAGTGGGCGCTGGGGCTGTGGTCGATGACGGCGATTCTCATCACGCTATGGATTGCGGCACCGGCGGTTCCGGTGGTGCTCGGGATAGAGAGCCGGGACGATTACCTGACGCGTTCGCTGGATGTGTATGCGCCGAGTAAGTTCATCCGCGAGCACACGCCGCCGGAGGCGCGGGTGGCGACCTATGGCGAGGTGCGGACGTTCTACTTCGACCGGGACGCGTTCTGGGCCGAGTCGGGCCATTCTGACCTGATCCCCTATCAGCAGATGAAGGGACCGGAGGACCTCTTGAAGAGGTACCGGGAGCTTGGCATCACCCATGTGCTGGTGAATGTGCGGTACCTGCCGGGGTTCTGGGAGGCGCCGGATCAGACGCTGGGGCTGCTGCGGCAGGCGATGGACCGCAGGATGCTGGTACTGATGGGAAGCTTTGGGCCGCGCCAGAATTACCTGCTCTTTGAGGTGCGGCAGCCCGGGGGCCGGACATGAGCGAGCGGGCGCTGCCGCTGAAGCTGGGGCTGATCCCGCTGGCGCTGTACCTGGTGCTCGCGGCGGGGGCGGCGATTGTTGTGCCGTCGGACTATGCGGGAGACCCGCGGCCGACACCGCCGGATGAGGGACCGCATGTGGGGTATGTGGCGCATCTGGCGACCAAGTGGACGCTGCCGGTGTTCCGGTCGCTGGCGGATAACTATGAGGGGCACCAGCCGCCGCTCTACTACGCTACGGCTCTGCCGGCGTATTTCGCGGCGCGGGCGGTGGCGCCGGGCGAGATTGGCGGTTTGAGCCGGACGGGGCTGGTGTTGCTGCGGCTGTGGAGCGTGTTGGTGGGGGGGATTGCGGTGTGGGCGTTGTGGCTTCTGGGGAGGTTGGTGTTTTCGTGGGAGTATGTGGCGGGAGGGAAGGCGGAGACGGGCGAGCCGCCCGTCCTACGAGGAGGCAAGGGAGCGGACGCGGGAGCGGGCGAGACGCCCGCACTACGCGGCAAGGGAACGGCAGACGGGGGCGAAGCAGGAGACTGGAGGCGGCTGCTGGCGCTGGCTCCGGCGCTGTTATTGGCGCTTTGGCCGGGGCGGACGATGATTGTCTCGGCGATTACCAATGATGGGCTCGCGGAGGGGATGTGTCTGGTGACGCTGTACCTGTGTCTGCGGGCGCTGAGCCGGCCGGTGGGGTACAGGGACATTCTGTGGCTGGGGCTGGCGTGGAGTGGGGCGCTTTTGAGCAAGAGCACTTCGGCGGCGCTGGGGCCGATTGTGCTGCTGGCTTTGGTGATGGGAGACGGGGCTTACAGGCGTTCGAATGATGCAGGTGAGGTCTCACCCGAGTTAGCGGACAGGGGCCGCTTGCTGAAGAACCTCGCGCTGTTGGCTGGGATCGTGGTGGTGCTGACCGGCTGGTGGTTTGTACGGAACCAGATGCTATATGGTGATCCGCTGGCCGCGCGGGTGTTTGAGGAGCTATTTTCCAAGGACCGCGCCACGCCGGAGTACTTCTTCAAGCTGGGGCTGAGTGGAGGCGCGTACTTCACTTTGGTTGTTATGAATACTGCGCTGAGCTTCTGGGGGGTGTACGGGCAGGCGAACGTATATTCGCCAGTCTGGTACTATGCGCTGGGGTTTGGTATCTGGGCTGTGGCGCTGGTGGGGTTGGTGGGGCAGAAGATTGCTGACGGGAAGTCCGCGGCGCCAGGGCCTCAGACGACGGGAAAGGGTAAGTCCAAGGGCAGCAAGCGGCAGGAACCGGAAGGGCAGGGGGCGGCTGGCGGCGAACAGGACTGGAGACGGCAGGCCTTTGTGCTGTGCTGGGTGCTGCTGGTCGTAGTGGTGGCGTTTTTCCTGCGGTTCAACACCTCGTTTTACCAGGCGCAGGCGCGGTATTTGTTTGCCGCGAGCGGGGCGATCTGGCTTCTGATGACGCTGGGGCTGTGGGATGTGGGGAGGAAGCGATACGGAGCGTGGGTGGTGGCGGCGGCGCTGGCGGTAATGCTGGTGATGTCGGTGTGGTCGGTGGCGGGGTTTGGGCATTTGGTGGCGGAGCATTACCCGCCGCCGCTGTTCGGGGGGTAGGGCAGACGGGCGAGACGTGACGAGTCTATGGAGCCTGTTAGCTGATGTTCTCCCGCCCGGCTGGAAGCCGGGCTCTAGCGACGAGATCTCGCGGCTGGAAGCCGCTCGTACGGCGACAGCAGCTCGTACGGCGATGGCCGCTCGTACGGCTGACTGGCGTGAGGCGTGCGCGCTATGCGAACTGAGGAATCCTGAATGAAAGTTGCCATTTTGGCCGGAGGTCGTGGGACGCGTCTTTTGGGCGGGGAAAGCTCGCACCCTAAGGCGCTGTTTGAGATCGGCGGCCGGCCTATCATCTGGCACATTATGAACATCTATGGTGCGGCGGGGTACCGGGATTTCCTGCTGCTTTTGGGCTACAAGGCCGACGAGGTTGTGGACTACTTCGTCAATCGCCTGCCGTTTCAGGGGCGGGACTTGCGGGTGAGGATTAGCGAGCAGGCGGCTCCGGAGCTATTGGACGGGGGCCCGCAGACGGATTGGTCGGTCACGCTGTGTGATACCGGCCTGGAGGCGGAAAAGGGCGAGCGCATCCGCAAGGCACGCAAGTACCTGATGGATGATGAAGATTTCATGGTGACGTACGGGGATGGCCTGATTGACCTCGACCCGCGGGTGCTGATGGACTTTCACCGCTCTCATGGGAAGATCGCGACCGTAACAGCGATTCGGGCGCGGTCGCAGTTTGGGCACGTGGAGGTGGCGGAGAACGGGCAGGTGCGGCAGATGCGGGAGAACCCGATGCTGCCGGAATGGATCAACGGCGGGTTCTTTGTCTTCAACCGGCGCATCTTTGATTGTCTGGACCCCTATGACACGCTGGAGACGGGGTGTCTGCGGAAGCTGGCGGAGATCGGGGAACTCATGGCGTACCGCCATGAGGGGTTCTGGGCTTGTATGGATACGTACAAGGATAACCTGCGCCTGAATGATCTCTGGGACAGCGGGCAGGCGCCGTGGGCGAGGTAGGGAGTGTGACGGTCGCGGGCGAGCCGCCCGCGCCACGTGTGTTGGGGCCTATGCGACTGGTGTTGGGGCTCATGTTGAAACACGGCTATGGGAGAGACCATGTTTGAATGGAATGGCCGGAAGGTGCTGGTTACTGGCGCCTATGGCTTTCTGGCGGCGCATTTGATTGAGGGACTGCTGCGGCAGGGCGCGCAGGTTGTGGGGATTGTGCGCGATTGTCCGGCGGAGAGCTACCTGCAGTACCAGTACCTCGACACGCAGGTGACGTTGCTGCGCGGCGATGTGGTGGACCTGGAGTTTTGCCGCCGCGCGCTGAATGAGGAAGAGGTCGAGGTCGTGTTTCATCTGGCGGCGCAGGCGATTGTGGGGACAGCGAACCGCTCGCCGCTGAGCACGTTTGAGTCCAATATCAGGGCAACGTACATGCTGCTCGAGGCGTGCCGGGAGGTGCGCGTGGACGGGGGGCCGCTGCAGAGCGTGGTAGTGGCCAGCAGCGATAAGGCCTACGGCGACCAGGAAGTGCTGCCATACCGTGAAGAGGCGCCGATGCAGGGGCTGCATCCCTATGATGTCTCAAAGAGTTGCACCGACCTGATCACGCGGACCTACGCAAACACGTACAAGCTGCCGGCGGCCGTGACACGGTGCGCGAACCTGTACGGGCCGGGGGATTTGAACTTCTCGCGGATCGTGCCGGCGACGGTACGGGATGTGCTTCAGGGCACGCGGCCGGTGATTCGCAGCGACGGGTCTCCGCAGCGCGATTACCTGTACGTGGGGGATGCAGTAGAAGGGTATCTGGCGCTGGCGGAGGCGGTTATTGAGGGGAAGGCGGTAGGGAAGGCGTATAATCTGGGGACCGGGGTGCCGGTGACGGTCTTGCAACTGGTGGAAGACATCATACGGGCGGCGGGGTCGGAGCTGACGGCAGAGGTGCAGAACACGGCCGGGGGCGAGATCAAGCACCAGTATCTGGACCCGACGCGGGCGCGCGAGGAGTTGGGCTGGGTGGCGCGCACGCCGCGTGACGAGGGCCTGAAGCAGTGCCTGCAGTGGTATTCTGAGTATCTGAGCGAGCAGAATGAGTAGTCCGCAACTTTCAATTGTAATGCCAGTCTATAATGAGCGGCCGACGGTGCTGGAAATCCTCCAGCGCGTGCGTGACCTGCCCATCGACAAAGAAGTCATCATTGTAGATAACTGCTCTACCGATGGAACCAGGGAGATCCTGCAGGGGCTCTCATACCCCGATGTGCGAGTGGTTTTCCAGCCCTCGAACATGATGAAGGGCAACTCCGTGAAGCGGGGTATCGCGCTGGCCGAGGGCGAATATGTGGTGGTACAAGACGGCGATCTGGAGTATGATCCCAACGACCTCGTGAAGATGCTGGCGCACATGACCGAGGAGGGGACGCTGGCGGTCTTCGGATCGAGGCTTCTGGGGGCCCAAGAGCGAGGAGAACCGATCAAACGCACGGTTTTCCGCGTTGGCGGGGACTTCGTGAACTGGTTTTTCAAGGTGCTCTTCAAGAGCGACCTGACTGATATCGCGTCCTGCTATAAGATGGCACCGCGGGCGGTGCTGCAGAGCCTGCAGCTCTCGTGCGACAGCTTCGATCTGGACTTTGAGACGGCGGCGAAGCTGCAGATGGAGGCGCGACGGCGCGGGCTGAAGATTCTCGAAGTGCCGATCAGCTATGCGCCACGGAGTGTGGCCGAAGGCAAGAAGATTAGCTGGCGGGATGGGCTTCACGCGGTCGCGACGCTGTGGCGGACGCGGTATGGGAAGGGGAAGGCTTGCCGGGGCGACATGCTGTAGGGGGTTTGGGACTGTGGGGCGGGGGCTCGTACCCCGCCGCAACAGCGAGACCTGATCGTAGATAACGACCGGCGGGGTACGAGCCCCCTGCGACGCAGACGTCGCTACGCCCTACAGCAGAGGCGCCCCCGCCCTACAGCGGAGACGACCGCGCGCCACACAACGGAGACGGTGGCACGCCCTACAGCAGACACGGCTTCTACGACCAAACACTATGAGAAAAGCAGTACCGATTATAATCGTGGTTGTGATTGTCGCCCTGACGCTGGGGTTGATTTACTTCGCCACGCGTCCTCGGGAGCGCCCGATGGAGTTGCCGCAGCCAGCGGTCGGGCAGGCGCCTGTGGCTCCAGCGGCAAAGCCTGAGCCGATGAAGAACCCGCAGGGCGTGAGTGTGCAGGGCGCGGAGATTGAGCAGCGAGACCCGGCGGGGAAGGTGCAGTGGAAGGTCACTGCGGGCGGGGATCTGGAGTTCGACAAGAACGCGCAGATGGCCACGGGACATGACGTGGTCTTTGAGATGGTCCAGCAGGACCAGACACCGATAGTAGTGAAAGCGAGCGAGTTTCAGGCCAACTACAACTCGCGGAAGCTGACCTTCACAAAGGGCGTCAGCGGGCGCATGACGGACGGGTCGGCGCATTTTACCGTCAATCACCTGGTGTATGACTTCGACACGAAGAAGCTCACCGGGACCGGCGGGGCGAAGTTCGTCCAGGGCAACTACAAGGCCGTCGCCAATAACATCGTCGTGGACTGGAAGATAAAGAAAGTGCGGATGCGTGGCGGCGTCCGCTTCACCAAGAGCGGGTAACGGAGCGATCACATGAGGTACTCGATACTGTCGCGGCGGCAGCTTTGCCTGGCCCTGATCGGTTGCAGCTTGCTTGTGGCGACGATGGCGGTCTGCCAACAGGTCAAGCGCACCCGGACCGGTACGGTCACGGCCCAGACCATGGAACTGGACTGGGAGAAGAATGTTGTGATATTCTCCGGCAACGCGCGGCTGGTGGTGGCCGGGGACTATAACGCGGACATGACCGCGCCCACAATGAACGTGGCTCTCAGCCAGAAGGGCGACCGCATCATGTCGCTCGTGGCCAAGGGTCCGGTCAGCTTCACTGTGATCACGCAGCCCGATGCGAACGGCATGAAGCGCAAGATCGTGGCCTCGGCCAGCGATCAGGCGACGTATTCCGAGGACGCCCAGCAGATCAAGCTGGTTGGGAACGCGGTCGCAGACATGATGCCCATCGGCGGAGAAGCGACCGATGCAATGCACTTTACCGGACAGACGATTGTGGCTAACCTGAAGACGAACCGTCTGACGGTGGACAATGCCAATCTGACGGTGAAGACGCAGACGGAGTGAGGCAGCACGTTTCCCCAGTAGGGCAGGCGGCTAGCCTGCCCTCGACGCGGGCGAGCCGCCCGCGCCACTGGTACTGCCAGATATCCCCATTCCCCACGGAGTGCCATGTCTCTTGTAGCCGAGGGCCTTATCAAATCCTACGGTGGGCGCCGTGTTGTTGACGGCGTGAGCCTCAACGTGGAGCGGGGGGAGATCGTTGGGCTGCTTGGGCCAAACGGCGCGGGCAAGACCACCAGTTTCTACATGATGATCGGCCTGGTGCAGGGCGAGGGCGGGCGGGTGCTGCTTGATGGCAAGGACCTGGCGCAGGAGCCGATGCACGTGCGCTGCCGCAACGGGCTGGGGTATCTAGCACAGGAGCCGTCGGTATTCCGCAAGCTCAGTGTGCGGGACAACCTGCTGCTGATTCTGGAACTTCAGGACATGGGCGCGGCGCAGCGCAAGGCGCGGGCCGACGAACTCATGGATAAGCTGGGGCTGTCGCATCTGGCCGACCGCAAGGGGATCTTGCTGTCGGGCGGGGAGCGGCGGCGGGTGGAGATCGCGCGGTCGCTTTGCACCGATCCTTCGTTCATATTGCTCGATGAGCCGTTCACGGGCGTCGATCCCATCGCCATCGAGGAGATTCAGAACATCGTCACGGCCCTGCGGTCGGAGGATATTGGCATCCTCATTACCGACCATAATGTGCGTGAGACGCTGGGGATCACCAACCGCGCGTACATCATCTTCGAGGGCCAGATTCGGGTTGAGGGTAAGTCTGAGGACATCCCCAACAACCCGATGGCGCGGAAGTACTATCTCGGCGAGAAGTTTCAGATGTAGCCTGTCCGTCGCCTCCCGTAGACCGCCGGATATCATGGTGGAGGGGTTTCCATCCCCCGGCCCTGCACGCGGCTTGCGTGCGCCACCACTGATCGGGGTCTGGAGCCCCCTCCCGCAACCAGGTATGCAGCACGTTTGGCCCCGGATTGTCACCCATGCGCCTCATTGACCGTTATATCACCAAGGAATTCTTCGGCCCATTTCTGTTTGGAGTGGGCGCCTTTGTCGTCATCCTCGTTGGCATTGTCCTGTCGCCCCAGATGCTTCGACTGCTGGTCCGGGACCAGTATCCGGCGGACATTGTCTTTCGTATCACCCTCTACCGCTTGCCGGCGCTTCTCGTGCTGACCTTCCCGATGGCCACGATCTTCGGCAGCCTGATGGCCCTGGCCAACCTCTCCAGCCATGGTGAGGTTATCGCGATGCGCGCGGGGAGTGTGAGCCTGGGGCGGATTGCGGTGCCGGTGCTTTGTCTTGGGCTGGTGATCTCGCTGAGCAACCTGGCGATCAACGAGGTCCTGGTGCCGTGGAGTAACGACGCCGCATACGAGCTCACGATGGACTACTCCAAGAAGGCGCGGGCGATTGAGCATTTGACGTTCCAGCTTCCGTCTGAGGGGCAACCGGAGCGCCTGGTATATGCCAAGAAGTTCGACCCGCAGCGCAAGCTGCTTGAAGGCCTGATGATCATCGAGATGCGGGATGGTAACCCGTGGGAGGTTCTGAAGGCAGAGAGCGCGGAGTGGGAAGGGGAGATGTGGCATCTGCGGAATGTCGAGCACCGGCAGTCAAGCACGGATGGTTCTCAGCGTCTGGAGCGGATCGCGTTGATGACGTATGACGTGGGCAAGTCGCCGGACGAGATTGCGAAGCGGGAGAAGGACCCGAGCGACATGAGCCTGGCCGAGCTACACGCCGAGGTTGACAAGCGGCGGATGGAAGGGGCGCGCGAGCTCGAGGTGCTCAAGGTCCTGCAGGCGATCCAGATGCACTGGGCGCTGCCCTGGGCTTCACTTGGGTTTGCGTTCATCGGGGTGCCGCTGGGCCTGCGCCCGGCGCGGGCGACGACGGGGATCGGGCTGGGACTGTCGCTGGTCATCGTGTTTGCCTACTATATCATCTTCAATACCCTGAGCCTGGTCGGCCAACAGGGGACGCTGCCGCCCTGGGTGGTAGCGTGGCTGCCCAACGGGATACTCTTCGGGGCGGGTCTGGGGCTGTTTCTGAGCGCCGAGCGTTAGCGGATCGCTCGTACCGGCGTGCAGGTTGCCGGGCTTCTCCTGACGAACAAATAGCTGCGTTTGGCGCGCCACCAACCACATAATGTCCACCTTCGCTTTCTTCGCTTTCGTCATTCTCCCAATACTCGGCGGCCTGATTGCCTGGGCCGGTGACGTGATTGGCTACCGGCTCGGCAAGAGCCGGCGCAGCCTGCTGGGCCTGCGCCCGCGGAACACCGCGCGGCTGGTGGGTGTGAGCGTGGGTGTGCTGCTGCCGCTGGTGGGGCTCCTGACGGCACTGGCGGGGAGCCAGGAAGCTCGGGATGCGGTGTTTCGGATTGGTGAGTTGCGGCGGCAGGAAGCGACGCTCACGGCGGCCAACAAGCAGTTGAAGGCGCAGATCGCTCAGGCGGAAGCGGACGCAAAGGCGAGCGAGGGCAAGTCAGAGGAACTGCGGCGTCATCTCCTGCTGACCCGAGACAAGCTGGGGCAGACGCAGGAGCAGGTGGCAGACAGTGCGGCCCGGCTGGATACGGCCCAGCGGGATGTGCAGAAGGCGCGGCTCGATGCCGGGGGCTTGCGCACGGCCGCTGAGAAGCTGCGGCAGGTCAAGGACAGGTTGCTCGCTCAGATTGCGCCACTGCGAGAGAGTCTGCGGCAGTTGCAGGAGAGCCTGTCGCAGGCCACCCAGAGGCTGACTGAGACAACGAATGAGCTTACGCTCAAGGGCGCCAAGCTGGATGAGACGAATGCGCGCCTGGACCGGACCCAGCGGGCTCTCGGCGCTCTCACTGAGAAGTACTTGCTCGAGATACGCAGCCCGGTAGTGTTTGAGTCCGGGCATGAGCTGGTCTGGGCGATTGTGGATGTGCCTGACGACCAGGCGCAGGTGGAGCATGCCCTGCGGGGACTACTGGTCGTGGCCAGTGAAGCGGCAGAGCACCAGGGGGCGGAGGTAGGGCCGAACAAGCTGGCGGTGCGTCTGGCGCGGCCATGGCCGCCGGATGCCGCTATCGAGGGTGAGTTGCCCAGCGAGAGCCAGATCATCACCTACTATGCCTCCGAGTTGCGCAAGCAGCAGGATAAGCGTGTGGTCGTAGGGGTGCGGGTGTCGCGGCGTATGTACCAGGCGGAACATGCGCAGGCCCAGGTGGAGTTCTGGAGCAAGCCATATGTGAAAGTGTTCGCGGAGGGCGACGTCGTCTACGCCGCCAGGATAGACGGCAGTGGGACGCGCGCCGAGATATACACGCAGCTTTATAACCTGCTGGACAAGCTCGTGCGCCGCGAGGCCCAGGAGCGAGGGCTGCTGCCCGACCCGAAGTCCCAAAAGCACGGCTCTTTGTCAGCGGAGCAACTGATCGAGGCGCTCGACACGATAGCCGAGCACAAGGTGCCTGTGCTGGTGCGCGCGGTGGCTGCGAAGGATACGTACACGACAGACGAACTCGTGATCAAGCTCGAGGTCAAGAGTGCCGAACGACCCGCAGGCGCAGAAGGTAGTACTGGCAGTTGACCCGGGCCGTGACAAGTGCGGCCTGGCGGTCGTCTTACCCCACGGCATCATGTTCCGTGCCGTCATTCCCACCTCTGAAGTCGGGCTTACGTGCAGGTACCTCCTGGCCCAGCACGCCGGGGCGCAGGTGATCGTCGGCGGCGCCACCTGCAGCCGGCAAGTGGTCGCGGCGATCGTGCATGACAATGAGGTAGGGGAGCCGGTGGTGGTGGCCGAGGAGAACTCGACCCTGGAGGCGCGGCGGCGGTACTTCGAGGATAACCCGCCGAAGTGGTGGCAGCGGCTTGTTCCTCAAGGGATGCGAGTGCCGCCGAGGGCGGTGGATGACTATGCGGCGGTGGTGTTGGCGGAGCGGTACCTGGCGGGCGAGCAGGTCTAGCAATACAGCCGGAGCAAGTAAGGGCGCGATCCGTAAATGGTCGCGCCCTTTTTTGTGCGCGGTGGCCGGGGGCTACTCAACCAACATGAGCGCCGACCCCGACGAGGCTCGCGCCGGGATGCCATCCAACTGGAAGTTGTTGCAGCTAATGCTGATGCGGCGGGCGACCCACCAGCCCCTGTGCACATTGTTTGAACTGCAGTTTATGTAGCCAAGGGGGGCGTAGATGTCGCCCTGAACGGAAATGTTGTTCATGTTGATGTTGATGGTGCTGCCGGCTCCGGTCAAGTAGAAGCACATGTACTTCTCGTGGTAGCCCAGATAGAGGTTGTTGGTGTTGATGGTGACGTGGCCGCCCACAATGAAGGTGCAGTCCCGGAGGTCAGTGTTATTCGCGTTGATGGTCAGATTGCCTTCTACGCGGGTGGTGCCAGCGGGATGCTGGTAGTTGTTTCGGTTGATCGTGAGACTGGCGTATGTCTGGTCCACGTCGAAGTCGCTGGCCCACTCGGCCGGATCGTAGGTGATTGGCGGGACCAGGTCAGTCTGGGGTGTCTTGACGATTGACGCGATGTCGGCGTGATTGCAGCTAATGTCATAGGTTGTGCCATATTCGAGGCGGAAACCACCGCGGATCTGGTTTGCGCTGATCTTGTTGCGCCACTTGGCATGCAGCACGTTGCCGATGTCAACGATATTGAGGCTCATGTTGATGTCTGAGTTCGCGGCTACGGTACCAGTGACTTTGAAAGTGTTGCAACTGAGGGCGAAGCCCTGATCCAAGGCGAACAGAGCGCCTTCGCCGAGTCCCCAGCCGTTGCCAGCGCCTCCGGTGCGCAGGGCTACGGCGCTGACTACCATCGTCCGAGATGGCATCCCCAGAGCACTCGCGAAGGTGAGCGGCACAGTCGTCGTGGTCTGCACCTGCAGCAGGTCATCGGGATCCCAGCCCTTGGAGGTGGTGTACTCGTCGCTGTAGGGGGTGGTGATGACGACAGTATCGCCGTTGATGTTGTAAGTCCCACTGTTGCCGCTTGGCGCGTCGTCGCTGTGTGTGACATTCACAGCATAGTAGGCGGCAGCTTTGTCCTGGGCGGCAGCAACACTCGGCAGAGCGGACGAGCCAGCCAGGGCAGCCGCGTCGCAGACGCCCTGCAAGTGGCTTCTCGTCATGAAGAACGAGCCGATATCGATAGTCAAGGCGGCAGAGCCGAGCAGTGTGAGCAGCGCGATGGCTACGATGGGGATGATGGTTCCGGCGCGACGTTTGCGCGTGAGGCGCAACGTGCGGACCTGGCTCTTGTTTGTGGTGGCAATCATCTGCGATCACTCGCTTGTGGATTCAGGTGCTGCAATGCGCGGTGCGGCACGATCCTATTGAGGCATGCATAGTATGCACTTTGCGCAGTCGTGAGGAGGGCAAACCAAACTCAAGATATGGTCAAATTGCCGCAGTGCGCATTTCCGAGGGGTGTTTGCACGAATGCTGCCACGCTCTTGAATGGTTGTTGAGCCTAGCTGCATAGACTCCTAGCCAGGGGGCTTCATCGCAGCAAGGAGAGCCTGCCATGACCGTTGCATTTCCGCCTGGTTGGGCCCGGAGATCTGTGCTCTGGATAGCGGCCGTAGTTACTGTGTTTGGACTTGTTTGCATCCCAGCCGCTGTGCTGGCGGACACCTATGCTCTGGACGACGGCGTCATAGACGGGTCGTTTTCGCAGACCGGGGCATACTACGCAAACCGGTTCGTGCTCACGTCGACGCAGAATCAGTTGCTGCGCGCCATTCTGATCAAGAAGCCTGAGGCCGATGGGTACGTACCCGGCACCGCAGATGTGTACCTTTGGGACGATGATGGTGAAGGAGGGCTCCCCGGGACGGTGCTGGGCTCTGTAACGGGGGTTGCTGTTCCTCAGGGCAATGACTGGGTCGAAGTGAGTTTCACCGACCAGAGCATCAGCCTGCAGCCCAACAGCGTTGTCTACGCCGGCTTCATGTGCAACGGCAATAAGGCGCTGTATGACGCAGGTGGCGGTGCCGGCAGTTTCCGGAGGATCGATCCCGGCGGCTGGGCGCAGTTCGGCTGGGGCGACCTGATGGTGCGGATGACCACCACTGTTCTGGCGCCGAGCTCACCGACCATTGTGAAGATATCTCCCTTCAACCCCACACTGGGCGATACGCTCACCGCCAACGTCTCCGGTAGCCTTGCTCCCGACGGCGCCCCACCGGAGTCGATAATAGAATACGAGTACCAATGGCGCTCCCGAACCGACAACACCATGGACTGGGGGCCCTGGGTCGACGGAGGGCAGACAGTTCCGCCGGGCGACCTGAGCGTGAAGGCGGAGTGGCAACTACAGGCCCGCGGAGGCCTGAACGGGTACTTCAGCCCCTGGACGATGTCCGACCCGGTGGTCATTTTGGGGCTCACCAAGTCGACGACGCCTGCCGATGGCTCCATGGATGTCAACCGGATGGGATCAATCGTGGTGGACTTCCGGTGGGCCATGGTCGAATCGTGCGTGTATGACAAGTTCACTGTGAGCACTGCGGAGGGGACGCCGGTGACCGGTATCAAGACGTGGACAAGCCGTCGCCGGACCCTGGTTTTCCAGCCGGTTGAGCCGCTGGCGCCCAGTACGACGTACGTGTGCACCATCGGCGCCGGGTCTCAGCGCGTGACGGGAGGGGCCATCACCGAGCCGGTCTGCTTCAGTTTCACCACAGATGACCACATGGCAGTTACGGGGGCGCTTCCGACCGGCACCAGCGTGTTGCCTGACTCCAACATTGAGGTGACTTGCGACCGCCCCGTAAGGGAAGGGACTGTCACCATCAAGAGCTTCAGGATCACACCGAGTGTCAGCGGAACGAGGACGGTGACTGATAACCGCATCATCTTTGATCCCTCGTCGCCACTGCAGGCCAGGACCACTTACTATGTGGCGGTCGGAGCGACGGTGCGCGGTACCGATGGACAGTCGCTGGGCGTGACATACCAGTGGAGCTTCCGCACGGCGGCAGCGCCTGCCGCGGCGCCGGCACTGCAGATCACGGCAATCGCGGCGCCGGGTGAGGGGCAAACGACGCCGATCACTGTCAACCTGAGCGCGGCCGCCGAGGTGACGGCTGAAGTGAGCAACATCAGCGGCCGGCTGGTGGCGACGCTGCCGGCGCGGAGTCTGCCCAGCGGCGTGAGCACCCTGCTGTGGAACGGCAAGTCGAACCTGGGGACGGCGGTTCCGAGCGGAGATTACCTGTTGCGAGTGAAGGCGCGAGCGGAGGATGGCAGCAGCGGCAGCGCGCTGGCGCGGTTCAGCCGGTAGAAAGAGGACTGACATGAGCAGCGGGGAGCGGCGGCCACTTGAGTGGCACTCGCTCCCCGTTTTCGTTTCTGACGGCTGGAGGGGTTAGCGGTGCTCCCGCAGGGTGTTGAGCATCACTTCGATGTTCTCGGGCGGAGTGCCGACGACTATCTGGTTTGAGCAGCCGACCACAATGCTCGTGTGGGCCTGGGCGGCCTCCAGGGCGGTGAGGGTCTCAACGCGTACTTCCTCCACACTGCCCCTGTGAAGCGTAGCTGAGTTGATGCCCCCCCAGAGCGTGAGGTGGGGGAAGGTCTGTCGCACTCGGACGAGGTCCATGCCCGCCTGGCGGTCGAGTTCGTAGAAGAAGTCCACGCCAGAGGTGCCAAAGAGGTCGTCGGCTATGGGCCAGAGGTTGCCATCGCTGGCGAAGCCGTGATAGCAGCCCTGGGAATGGCACATCTCGGAGATGACCTGCAGGCGGGGGGCCATCAGGTCGTGGAAGACGCGGGGCGAGTAGATGGGGCCCAGGGGGCCGGCGAAGTCGCCACCGCCGCAGAGGTACGTCAGGCCGATCTGCTTCATGACCGCGATGGTCTTCGGGTGGTTGCGGATGCTCTGGTCGAGGTAGCGGGCGACGAGGTCAGGGCGCAGAATCGTGGCCTCGAGCCAGATGGGCTCGCGAGGGATGCACAGGCCCACGCCGAAGCCAGGGATGGCGCGCTTGCCACCAAAGCGCTCAACGGCGGCGACGAGGTCGGGCCAGGCGTCGGGAGTGGGGGCGTAGGTGTCCTCGCGGGCCTCACTGGCGGCGACGCTGCGCTCCAAGTCATCCAATGTGGGTTCGGGCATGGGACTGCGGTCGGCGACCTGGTACAACTCCGTCTTGGGGTTGAACTGCATGACCCGCCAGCTGCCGTTCTCGCTGCCGTAGAAGAAGGTGTTCTCGTCAATCCGACGGGTGGGCTTCTCGTTCATGCGCCAGTACATGGGGCGGATGAGGTCGAGGTCCAGGACGTCGGCGATCTCAAAGGCATCCTCGCGGCTGCGCTGGAGGTACTCGGTGTGGCTATCGGGGCCTTCCCAGAGGGCGCGGGCCTCGCGGTATTGCTGAATGCCGCCGCCGACGTAGGCTTCGCGGCCTAGAACGATGGACCCGGCGTAGGAGGAAAAGCCAGCCTGGTAGATGGGAACCTTGTCGCTGGGGCGATGCTCGAAGGCGGCCTGAACGCGTTCAAAGGGTTGCATAGATACCTCTCGATACGACGTGAGGAGGGTTTCCCCGCTCAGGCGCGAAAAACCTGCCTTCAAGCATATGCAGAGGAGTAATCAATGGACTTCACAACTTCACCATGGCCTGAGGGGTGCCGGGCTGCACTTTCACTCACATTCGATGACGGTCACAGTTCGCAACTTGAGCGTGCCTTCCCGATCATGCAGGAGCGCGGGCTGCGCGGTACGTTCTACGTATTGCCGCGTGGGGACAAGTGGCGGGAGGCCCTGGAGGAGTGGCGTCCCGTCTACGAGGCGGGCAACGAGATAGGCAACCATTCGCTCAGCCACACGTGCTCGCGGGGGTTTTCTGACAATCCGCAGGCGCGAGGGCTGGAGGGGTTGACGCTGCAGGATGTGGAGGAAGACGTGATGGAGGCGGAGCGGCGGCTGACGGAGGTCTTCCCAACCGAGGACCGCTCGTACTGCTATCCGTGCTATCAGAATCACGTGGGGGAAGGCGAGACCAGGCAGAGCTATACGCCAATCATCGCGCGGCACTTTGCGGCAGGGCGAGGGTTGGGGGAGTGGCCGAATCATCCGGCGACATGCGACCTGCACTATGCGTGGTCGTGGGCGCTACGTGGCAATTCCGCGACGGAACTGATTGGGATGGCGGAGCAGACGGCCAACCGGGGGAGGTGGGGGATCATGACCTTCCATGGCATCAGCCTGGGGCACCTGTCGGTGGCCGAGTGCGACTTCACGGAGCTGTGCAACCACCTGGCGCACGCGAAGCATATCTGGGTGGCCCCGGTGCGTGACGTGGCGGTGGCGATACGGGAGTGGAGGGTGAGAGAGGGGATTGCGCGGTAAAGTGTCGTAGAGATGGTAGGAGCGCTCCCCACGCGGACGGAACGTCCGCGTGGGGAGCGCTCCTACCGGCGTTCCGGTAGGTTAGCGGCTGAGTATGTCTCGGACCATCCCCACGTTTTCCTCCACGATATTGTCCTTGTCCCCACGGTGCATCCCGACGTTGCAGACGTCGCCGGGCTTGATATGGTCAAAGCAGTACTCGAAGGCCATGAGCGGGTCGATGCGGCCTGCACCCATGATCTTGTAGGCGACGCAGGGCTTTTCGATGCGCTGGATGCACTCGTAGGCGGCGGGCAGGTCGCAGAGTTGGAAGCGGTGGCCGGTGCCAGCGTGGAGACTGCCGCAGTTGAAGATGCAGACCACGTGGAAGTCCACGAGGTCGAGGCTATTGACCCAGTCATGCACCGCGGGGCAATGGCCGGCGACGCCCACCGGGAGGCCGATGGACTTGGCATGGGCAACCCACTCTTCCAGCGTCTTGGCGTCCTGCTCCTTGTAGAAGCCGTCCACGTAGCCGCCGTGGAAGTACACAGCGCTGGCACCGAAGGCCTTCGCCTCGTCGAGAGAGTCCATCATCGTGGGGTGCGAGCGCATCGCGAGTTGGCCGATCCACTGCATCGGGCCGCCCTCGGCGAGGTAGCGCCTGGTGGTCTCAATGACATGCTCGGTCTCGTTGTTGGTGACGAAGGTGTTGATGCCGGCGTCCCAGGCGCGCTGCCAGGTCTCGATGATGCGGTCCGGCGTATTCCAGGTCTTCATCTCGAGGTCGCGTTCGGCATTCTGGTGGCTGAAGCCGCCGAAGGGGTTGGCGCCGATGAGCAGGCGGGTGAGGTCTAGGCCGCAGAAATCAACGGTTGGCAGCATTGGAGGCTCCTTGAGACAAAGCTGTGGGGGTGATACCAGTTTGAGCGACGGGAGTCAAGGGCATTTCGTGCACTATGGGGCGGGGGCTGGTACCCGCCTCCAAGGTGGTCATTGATAGCGTCCGGCGGGGTACGAGCCCCCGCCCTACAGGCTGCAGCCTACAACCTACAGCCGGAGCGGCTTACTTGTCGAAGATGCCCGCGCCGCCTACGGGGCCGCAGCGCCGCCGCAGGAGGCGAACGGTCAAGAAGAGAACTGCCAGCGCCAGGAGGCCGAGGAGTAAGTAGCATAGCTGATTCTGAAGGCCTGGCAGGCTTGCGGCGGTGGTCTCCTGAGTTCCGAGGGCGGCGAGGGCGGCTGTATTGTAGGCCGCGACCGAGAGATATGTGTCGCGTTGCGGGTTGGTGTCCATGAAACGCACCCAGGCAACGCGGCCGCCGGAATCGCGCGCGATCTGCTGCGCGGCCTGCCCCTGGCGGGAGTCCTTCATGCTTATCGGGCAGACGAGGCCCCCGTATTGGCCGCTGCGGAGCCTGGCAATAGCGTCGCTGAGGCGCTGGCCGGTGACGTTGCCGGAGCCTTCCTGCATGAGCACCCCTGCGACAGGGACGTTCAGGTTGGCAATGGTGTCACATACGCCAGGGATCACCGCCAGCAGAGGCTTGAGGCTCGACTGGGCCGCGAGTCGCTGCGCCATGTCCTGCTGGGCACTCAGTTCCTGCTCAAAGAGGGCCAGGCGGGTCTGCACCACCTCGGCGGGCAGGCCCATCTGCACGAGCCGTGCGGCCACCGTTCGGGCGATGGCACGGGCGTTCTCAAAGCGCAGCCAGGGGCCGTGAGGGTTCTGCGGGTAGTCGGGGTAGTCATAGACCCGCGCGCCCTCCTTGACGTAGTCGGGCCAGTCGAGGGTCGGGGTGTCGCCAAGCGCCGAGTGTACAATGGCCTCGAATTCGTGGTACCGGCTGTAGGCAAGCACCAGCAGGGAGGCTTTGCCCAGGGACCGCACCTGGTCGCCGGTGATCGTGAAAGCGTGCGGATCGGCGCCGGGGGGCATGACGACCTGCATATCCACGAGATCGCCAGCGACAGAGCGCGTGAGCGCGGCCATGTCCGGGAAACTGGCGATAACCAGCGGTTTTGCTCCCGCTTGCCACGCCGCCAGAGCCGCCGTGAATATGATCAGCAGCCGCGAGATCTGCATACCTCAGCCACCAGCCTCTCCGCATTCTGGCCCATCACTTGCGCCACCTGCTGTGCCGACAGCCCCACCTGCTGTGCCGCCCACTTGAAGGCGCGCAGTTCCTCGTAGAGGTAGAAGGTATACTGCGCTTCCTCATCGGGAGACTTGCGGCGGTCCGGCGTGTTCCAGGTGTAGTTCTCGTCGCTGAAGTTGATATAGCTGTCGCCGTCGTACTCGCGCACGCCTCGCATCAGACAGATCGGCAGATCGCTGCCGTACAGCAGGCGCTCGGCACCGACCTCCCTCAGGGCCAGTTCCAGCACCTGGGGATTGAGGTTCATGGCAAAGTCGTAGTACACGTGCGGCAGGTCCCGCAGGCCCGCCAGACCCGGTTCGGCGTAGCTCATCGTATAGGAGCGCCCGATGTGGGCGACGATCAGGCGCAGGTTGGGCCGCAGGGCGACGAGTTCGTGCAATTCGGCCTGATTCCGCGGGTCGCGCAGGCGCTCCGGGCGTGGCAGGTGCAGGAGCACGATCAGACCGAGCGCGTCGGCCAGTTCCTGGTGAGCCGGCGGGAAGTAATCGCTCAGGGTCACGGTGTCGTCGCTGCGGCTGCCGACAAGGCCGGGATAGGGCTTGAAACCGAGGAAGCCGCCGCTCTTGACGAGGTCGTGAACGTGCTCCGCCGGCCACTCGGGCCGGGTCACGAGCAGGCCGTCTACGGCGCCTGCTGCGATACCTGACGCTACATAGGCGTTGCCCGCCTCAATGTCAAACCAGGTCGTCGGCATGGTGAAGACGAGACTGCGGGTGGCGCGGCGGGGGAAGAAGGCCTGCTGGACCTCAGCGAGTTGGTCGAGGCTGAGTTCGTGCGGGGCCTCGCTGGCCCAGGAATCGGCGATGGCCTCAGCGGGGACAGGGCGCGTGTGCTCTGGCAGGGCCACGTGGACATGGGCATCGTAGACGCGCTCGGGCAGAAAATCGGCAAACTCCTGCTCGAAGATGGGCAGGTCCACACGCTGGTAGCGGCTCGGGTCAATAAGGGTGGTCACTGGTCAAGCTCCAGGGCATAGGTGACGGACTGGTGAATGGGCTTGAAACCGCACTTTTCGTAGACGTGCCGGGCGGGAGCATGCCCTTCGTCGAGGCCGGTGATGACGATGGCGAGGGGCATTCCGGCTTCGCGGAGCTTGTCGAGCGCCATCTGCACGAGAGTGGTGGCGATCCCACGGCCTCGGAACTCGGGGGCGACGCCGTTGTAGCCGACCTGCCCCTGCTGCCGGGCCTCGTTGAGGCTCCAGGTAACCCAGCCGGCGACCTGCCCATCCACTTCGGCGACGGTACAGCGGTCGAGACTGGCGCGCACAGAGTTGCCGATATCCTGCGCGGTCCACTCGTCCCAGGACTTGTCGCCGCGCTGACCGTAGAGGTCCTCGAGGCGCTTGCTCATGCCCATGGTCCAGATGCGGCGGGCGATGGCGATGATGGGCTCGAGGTCTTCGGGGCGGGCGGGACGGTAGGTGGGATCGGTCATGGCGCAATCTCCACGTGGGTGGGTCGGTCCTCTACCCACGTTGTATTGAAGTGATGTGGGTTCGAGACGAACCCACCTACGCGTACAGCATCATTGCCGGCCATCGAGCTGCGCCTGAACAAGCTCCAGCAGCGGCGGCAGGACCTCGGCGGCGGTGCCGCGCAGGCTGTGGTGGGCGCTGGAGGTGAGCGTGGTGCGCTCCGGGTTGACCTCGACCACCAGCGCGCCGTGATCCAAGGCCACGAAGGGCAGTGAAGCGGCGGGCTGGACGTTCATGGAGGTGCCGACTACCAGCATCGCATCGCACGTTTCCGCAAGGGTGAAGGCTTGCTCAAGGTCTTCCTCCGGCAGGGGCTCGCCGAAGAGCACGATGTCCGGGCGCAGGTACTTGCCGCACGAGCAGACCGGCGGACAGTCGGGTGCCGGGACCGGGTAATCGTCGTCGGCAAAACCACAGGAGGGGCAGACGACCCGGAGAATGTCGCCATGCAGATGTATGACGCCGGTGCTGCCGGCGTTCTCGTGCAGGCGGTCGATGTTCTGGGTAATGATGTGCAGCTCCGCCCCGGAGAGGGCCCCCCGGAAGCGAGCGAGGGCGAAGTGGCCGTCGTTGGGCGCCGCGGCGGCTATGAGTTGCCGCAAGTGGTCGTTGAACTCCCAGAAGAGCTTGGGAGCCTGGCGAAACGCCTCGGGCGTGGCAACGTCCTCGGCGCGGTATTGGCGCCAGACGCCCTCCGCGCCCCTGAAGGTCGGGATGCCGCTTTCGCGGGACATACCGGCGCCGGTAGAAACTACCATGAGGCTATCGGAACTGAGACGGTCGGCCAGCGCCCGGGCGGCGGCCTGGAGATCATCGTGAAGCAAGGTAATCACAACCACTGCAAAAGACTTGTCCCCCGCTGAAGGCTAGATGATGCGGGCCCAGGAGGCGAACTGGCGCCGGCCCAGGCGGACAATCATGACCGCCGCGGCGGACTTGAGGGCATCGCCGGCGAGGAAGGGGGCCATGCCGAGCAGAAAGGCGTGCCGCAGGTTCTGGTCGGTGTAGGCCGAGAGCCAGAGCGAGCCGCACAGCAGGATCGTGAGGCTGGCGAGGCCCGCGCCGAGGGCGAGGGCGGTCAGGGTGCCGCGGCGGGCGAAGTAGCCCATCATTACGGCCGCAAGCACAAAGCCGAGCACGTAGCCACCGCTTGGCCCAATGAGCGAGGTCAGCGTGAGCACGGGCAGGCCCAGCAGGCTCAGGAGCAAATAGCCCATGGTGGCAATGAGACCGACCCTGGGGCCAAGGAAGGCGCCAGCCAGCAGCACGGCGAGGGTCTGCAGGGTGATCGGCACCGGCGTGAAGGGCAGCGGAATGCGTATTTTGGCCGTGATGATCATCGCGGCGCAGAAGGCAACGGCGAGGCCGATTTCCAGCGCGAGCTGCAGCGCCAGGGGGCGCTCCTCAATTTCCGTGCGAGGGGTCGTGACGCGATCTTGCATGGGAACGTTGCCTTTCTTCATCTGAGGCGGGCAGGGAGGCCCGCACTCCCAGGAACTGCGGAGGATGTCTGCAAAGTAAGCGGGAACCCTCTGCGCATGGATACGATAGCGGAAAGTCTGATCTTCGAGAGACTACCCGGACGGCCCTCCAGCCACTGCGCGACGCTGACTGAGGCTCTGGATGGCTCGGTGCTGGCTGTCTGGTACGCTGGTTCGCGTGAGGGCGCACCGGATGTGGCGCTCGTAGCGGCGCAATATGAACAGGGCCGCTGGTCGCCACCACGGGTGGTGCTGGACACGCCGGGCTTGCCTGACGGCAATCCCATGCTCTGGACCGGCCCGGACGGCACTATCTGGCTCTTCCACGTCGTCATCCACGGGCGCGGATGGGACAGCGTGCTGCCGTACTACCGGAAATCGCAGGATGGCGGGCTAACCTGGACCGACTGCGGGCTGTTCGAGCGCCGCGAGGGACTTATGTTCCGGTGCCGGCCGGTCACGCTGCGCTCCGGGCGGATCGTGCTGCCCGTCTATGACGAGAAGACCTGGAGCGGCGTGTGCTACCTGTCAGATGACCAGGGGCAGTCGTGGCGACCTTCAGCACCTATGGTTGCTCCGACAGGCTGCATTCAGCCCGCGGTGGTTGAACTCGATGACGGTAGCCTGCTGGCGTATCTGCGCACCGGCGGTGACGGCGGTTGTGTCTGGCGGTCAGTGTCAGCCGATGGCGGCGAGACGTGGTCGGCCTGTGAGGATACCGGCTTGCCGAACCCCAACGCGGGAATTGACCTGATCCGTTGCGCCAGCGGGCGGCTCGTGCTGGCCTTCAACCCGCAACAGCGAGGGCGAGACCGGCTGGCGGTGGGTCGCTCAGACGACGAGGGAGCCACCTGGCAGCAGGAAGTGGTTGAAGAGGCCACTGGGGCCGAGTTCTCCTACCCGGCGTTGCTGCAGAGCCGCGATGGTTTGGTGCATCTACTATACACGTACCGGCGCGAAAGTATCAAGCACCTGGTGTTGCGGGTGTAGCGGCAGCGGCGCCCGGCCTACGATGATGAAAGCCCGCCGAAATGCCTGGCGAGGTCCTCTGCGGCGCTCTTGCCCACCTGCGTGAGCGTGGCACGCGCTGATTGCTCGCCGCTTGCTTTCAGGCTAACCCGAGCGGTTTGCTCGGATTGACGAACCAGGACTTCCCTCGCTGTTTCCCACTCACCTACCCACTCGGGCTGCGGTCGCTTGTGCCAATAGCCGAACAGCGTACCGTCCACGTAGTCGCGCGGGGTGGCCTCGGCGCCCAGGTATAGCGGCGCGTAGAGGGTCTCGTCTGCCTTGCCAAGCGCGGCCCAGGCGCAGGTGAAGGTCTCGGGATGGTCCGGATCAATGACGACTGTGAGCGATGAGCAGTTGCTGGCCGCACAGACGCCGGGGAGGCGGGAGGCGGCGTTTAGGTCGGCCAGGGCAAGTGGTTTGCTGGCGAGGAAGTCACGCAGGCCCTCGCGTTCGGCGGTCTGGACGTGGCCGCTGCGGGTGTCGGCGACGATCGCCAGCTTCTTGTGGGCGTTGAAGACCACCATGGCACGGCCCGTGGCGTCGGCGAAGGTCCAGTTGGTGGCCCAGCTTCCCCCGGCATACCACCCACGCCCGGTCATAGTGCGCAGGATCTCCACTGCTTCCTCGCAGGTTGTCGCCGTCTCGGCGATATGGCGCAGGCCGTAGGGGTTCATCAGGCCGTGGTAGTACGGGTCTGGCTCGGGCTGGGCCACGTCGGCGGATCCCGCCAACCCGGCGGCGTTGACCATCATCATGCAGCCGGTATCGCTGGTGTCCCCGACAGAGAGATAGGGGAGAAGGCCATTGGTGTGCTTGCGGTAGAAGGTCTGGGGACGGGCGGGATTGTCGCGGTTCTTGTGGAAAAGCGGGCGACCGTCGGCGCTGGCGCTGCCCACGGCGGCGTAGGAGGTGCAGTCTTCGGCGAACAGTAGCTTACGGTACTTGCCGACGAGGCATGCCTGGTATAGATCGTGTGGCACTCCGGCGGCGGAGGCGATGGCGAGGGACTCTTCCTGCCAGTGGGGCGCGAGCAGTTCGATGATCCGCGCCTGTGGCTGTGAGCGCTCGACGAGGACGATTTCGGTGAGACCGTGCTCATCGCGCGCGATGCGGAGGAACTCCTGGAGGTGGGCCAGGATGTCGCTGCGGTTGATCTCGCCCCAGAGACGGCCGATCTCGGTGGGGCTTCCGGTCAGGTTGACCATGACAATGGTACTCCCAAAGAATGAAGCGCGAGCCCACGGGACTCACGCTTCATAGTTCGCCTCGGGAGGCTCGGGGCCTCCCTACAGCGTGTCAAACCACGTGTTCGCGCCGCCGGCATAGAGGGTCTCATACTTCATGGCCTTGGCGTGGCCATCCACGAAGTTGGCATTGCCCATCTCGTTGTGGCGGGCACAGAAATTCATCTGCGTCCAGGCCAGAGTCGGGGCGGGTCCCCAGATGGCGTATTCGCTGCCGTCAACTTTGTCCTGACGGCGGCCATAGCTTGACTGGAACAGCCCCCACGCGCCCCAGTTGGTGTTAACGGTGCCATCGGCCATCATGACTGTCTCAGCAGGCGTGGCGATGCTTCCGAGGGCGACGGTCCACAGCATGTTGTTGAACGGGTAACACCTGCAGCCGTTGTAGGCGATGGAAGACTTGACGCTCGCGCTCGGGCAGTCGAAAACCTGGGAACTCTTCACATACGGCTGCAGGAACTGGATGAAGCTGTAGCGCGGGTTAGTTACGCAGTACGACTGCGGAAGGCGCTCGTCGTAGTCCTGGGCGTAGCTCAGACAGGCCAGGGACAACTGCTTGAGGTTGGACAGGCAGCTTGACTGGCGTGCTTTCTCACGGGCCTTGGCAAAGACGGGGAAGAGGATGGCGGCTAGAATGGCAATGATCGCAATGACAACAAGCAACTCAATTAGCGTAAAACCGCGTTTGCTGATCACTTTAGGGCATCTCCTTGCCTGGTATTCTGGCTGCCACAAGGCAGCGACTACGGTAACACAGTGGGCACTACTATCCCACAATAATGACGCATCTGGAGCGGCTATTGTTGACGCCAGCGGGCCTGGCTCTCCGCAGACAGGAGGTACAGCGGGTTCTCTGTCATCAACCGCATTCCCACAGCATAGACATCCCCTGCGCGGAACAGGCGCTGGTCACTGTTGCCGATCGTGCAGCGGCGCACGAGACCACGGCTCTCAAGCTCGCCTCCGAAGGTCAGGAAGTCGTTACTCACTTCAGGGAGGCGGGTGTATTCCCACGCCGAGCCGTTGTCATCGCGCACGCCGTCGATGATTGTGACCGCCTTGCGCTCCTCAAGGAAGCGATACGGGACCTGGGCCTCGGCTTCGAGCAGATGAAATAGCGTGCAGTTGCTGTAGTGCACGCCCATGAGCAGGATCCAGGCGTTCTCGTCCACCAAGGTCTTGAACGGGCTGTCGGGGCCGAAGCCGGTCCTGTAGGGGCGGAGGCAGATCAATTCCGCCTTTGCGCCAATCGCAGCGAGGGGATGGGCGGCGTGGCTGCTGCGCAGAGCCCCAGGCCAGGTGCGGATGGTTTCAGATATCTTACCCATCAGCGAGGGGGTGTATTCGCGATCCCACACCGAATCCTCAGAAAGATACTGGGAGAACGTGGGCGCCACCAGTGTGCCGGCCTCCGTTAGCACTTCCAGCAGTGCCGCAACCACCGTCGGAGCACCGCCTTCAACGTGGCCGAAGGAGGAGAGGCTGGAATGTACCATCACCATGTCCCCGGCGCTGAGGCCGAGGTCGGTGAGTGCGGTTACGAGGGTGGATTGAGCGACCATGTGGCTCCAAGTCCTAAGGAAACTGTGCCGGTCGAAAGCGGCAGGTGAGCCGCATGATGCCGGCTCGCCTGCTCTGTCACACTGTAGGACGTCCGCGAGTTGCGCGGGATTCCCGCTAGTTGGTGTCAAACCAGGTATTCGCGCCACCGGCGAAGAGGGTCTCGTACTTCATGGCCTTGGCGTGGCCATCCACGAAGTTCACATTACCCATGTCGTTGTGCCGCTCGGCGAAGTTGAAGTAAACATAGTTCTGGGTGTTGGGGGTCGTATTGCTGTTCCAGCCGGCGGGGAAGTCGCTGCCATCCAGCTTGTCCGGGCGGCGTCCCCGTGAGGGGGAGTAGAAGTCCCAGCCGCCCATGTACCTGTTGACAGTGGCGTCGCCCATCATGACGGTCTCGGATGGTGTCTGAATCGTGCCCAACGAGACGCCCATGATCAGCGAGTTGAGCGGGTACGACAGGCAGCCATTGTAGCCAACGTAGGACTTGGCGCTAGAACTCGGACAGTCGAAGACCTGCGAGTTCTTAACGTAGGGGTTAAGCTGCTGAATCATGCTATAGTAGGTGATACCGGGGCCCTGCCAGTCGGGGATGCGGCCTTTGACGATGCGCTCGTCAAAGTCCTGGGCGTACGACAGACAGGCGATTGCCAACTGCTTGCAGTTGGACAGGCAGGAAGCCTGACGGGCTTTCTCCCGCGCCTTCGCGAAGACCGGGAACAGGATCGCCGCCAGGATGGCGATGATCGCAATAACGACAAGCAGTTCGATCAACGTGAAGCCACGGCGCATGGTGTTAATCACCTCTCCAAATCATGGATAGCCACTCACAAGAGTTCCACGGTTGTTAACAATATCCCTGCTCACGTTCCACTTCCGCAATGCTCTCCTCGATGATGTCCATGCCCTTGAGAGCCACTTCGTCCTGCATGATGATGGGCGGGGAGAGACGCAGGACGTTGCCTGCGGGGACCCACGACACGCCCTTGGCGAAGGACTTGCGGTAGACTTCGGCACCCTCTTCTGTTGCCTCTGCCTTTGTCGTGCGGTCCTTGACCAACTCAATCGCCAGCAGGCAGCCCTTGCCGCGCACGTCGCCGATCAGCGGGTGGTTGGCCTTCATCTGCTGCATGCGGGCCATCAGGATGTCGCCGAGGTGTGCGGAGCGCTCGACGAGGTTTTCGTCCTCGATGACCTCAATGCTGGCCAGAGCCGCCGCGCACGCCATGGGGTTGCCGCCATAGGACGTGCTGGCGCTGATCCTCTCAACCTGGTCCTTGTACTTGTCCGACACGCACATGGCGGTTACGGGGAAGCCGTTGCCGAGGCCTTTGCCGAGGGTCATCACGTCGGGGACGACGTTCCAGTGGTCCACGCAGAACATCTTGCCTGTGCGGGCCATGCAGGTTAAGACTTCGTCCGCGAACAGAAGGATCCCGCGATCGGTACAAAATTGACGGAGTCCCTGCATGAAACCCTCAGGCGGGACGGTGCTGCCGGCCCACCCCTGGATGGGTTCGAGCACGATGGCGGCCACGCGCCCGGCGGTTTCTTCCTTGATGACGGTATCAATGTGCTTGAGACAGTGCATCTGACAGGTCTCAGGTGA
>JBDKRC010000182.1:0-29333 GCA_039683575.1 Armatimonadia bacterium
GATCGTTGAGCGTCGAGCGATGATCGTTGATGATTGATGATTCATGATTGATGATTGATGCTGGATGCCTGATGACTGAGGATTGATGATTGATGATTGATAGTTGATGGTGAACGGCCCGGTGGTACCGGGCCGTTTTTGGGTTCTAGTGAAGGAATGGGCAAGTTCCGGCATGCGGAGCATGCCTACCACGCGTTCGAGAGCATGCCTGCGACGTCTGCTGTCTCTCCTATCTTTGAGCCCTGCCTCGCCATTTGAACATTTGTTTGGTATAATCTCCATGCGCGTATAACACGCGCGAGCTTCACTCTCCCTCACTCACATGGACTTTGCCGCTTTTCTGCAGGAACTCCAGGACTCTCCTCGTTACCGCGGGCAGATCGTCTACTACGCCCGACAAGAGCCTCGCGCCGCCCGCTATGGGCAGGTCGAGCCCCCGCTGTCGGACGCCTGCACGCGCGTGCTTGAGGGGCTTGGGATCGAGCGGCTGTACTCGCATCAGGCCGATGGGCTGCGGGCTGTGAGGCAGGGGCATGATGTGCTGCTGGCCACTGGCACGGCAAGCGGGAAGTCGCTGGTCTACCAGCTTGCCATCCTCGAACTGCTGGAGCGCGACCCGGACGCGCGGGTACTGATGCTCTTTCCGCTCAAGGCCTTGGCCCAGGACCAGCTTCTGGCGCTGCAGCGGCTTTTCGCGCTGGCTGGCCGTGAGGACATCCTGTGCGGCTGCTATGACGGCGACACGCCCCCGGCGATGCGGCGTAAGCTGCGCGACGAGGGCCGGGTCATCCTCACCAACCCGGACATGATCCACGCGGGGCTACTGCCCCAGCACACGCGCTGGGCGGACTTCCTCGAGCGGCTGCGGCTGGTCGTGGTAGATGAAGTCCACACCTACAGCGGGCTCTTCGGCGCCAACGTTGCGAACCTGTTCCGGCGTTTCCAACGCGTGCTCGGCCACTACGCCTCTTCTCCCTCTGATCCCGGTTCCCTGACCGCTGATCCCTGCCGTTTCATCTTCTGCTCGGCCACCATCGGCAACCCCGGCGAGTTGGTGACGAAGCTGACAGGCCGGCAGGTGACGGTGGTAGATGACGACGGCAGCCCCGCTGGAGCGCGGCACTGGGTCTTTTGGAACCCGCCGGTCATCTACGGCCGCAAGTACCGCGCCCGGCGCAGCGCCAACGTCGAGGCCACCGAACTGATGGCCGAACTGGTCAGGCGCGGCGTGCCCTCGATCACCTTCTCCAAAGCCAAGATCACAGCGGAACTCATCTACCGCTACGTGAGCGACAACCTGCGAGATTCGGCTCCCGAGCTGGTCAGCAAGGTCATGCCCTACCGGGGCGGCTATCTCCCGGAGGAGCGACGCGAGATCGAGCACAAGCTATTCACCGGGGAACTGCTCGGGGTTAGCTGTACCCGCGCCCTGGAGCTGGGCATAGACATTGGCGGTCTCGACGCGAGTCTCGTGGTGGGCTATCCGGGGACACTCGCGTCCTTCTTTCAGCAAGCAGGCCGCGCCGGGCGGCGCGAGCGCGAGTCGCTGGTAGTGCTCGTCGGCCTCGACACCAGCATCAACCAGTACGTGATGGAGCACCCCGACTACATCTTCGGCCGCCCCATCGAGGAGACCGTCCTCGACAGCGACAACCCCTTCATCATCGCTGGCCACCTGCGCTGTGCGACCCACGAGTTGCCCGTGACCGCTCCGGAAGCCACGGTATACGGCCCCGCGGCAAATGAGGCCCTGCGCGTCCTGCAGGACATGCGTAAGGTGCGGCAGGCGTCCGGGCGGTGGTACCACTCGACCGTCGAGGTGCCGCAGTTCGAGATCAGCCTGCGCGGCTCATGCGAGGCCGAACTGGTGGTGCAGGACCTCGACACCCGGGCCGTCATCGGCCACATGAACATCTATGACGCCCCGACCTACGTTCACCCGCAGGCCATCTACATGCACTATGGTGATACTTACCTGGTGGAGGAACTGGACTTCATCAGGCGAGTGGCGTGGGTTCGCAAGGTCGAGGTGGACTATTACACCCAGCCCATGGGCGGGACGGACGTCCACCACATCGACCGGCTGCTGCGCCGCAAGGAGTTCGGCCGCGGCACGGCTTCTTTCGGCGAAGTGACCGCGTACTTCAAGGTCCACGAGTTCGAGCGCATCCACTTCTACAAGCTCGATGCCTTCACTCACGAGCCCGTCAGCCCGCCCGTGCCGACGCTGCAGCTTGAGACCATGGCAATGTGGCTCACGCCGGACGACGACCTGCTGCGGGAGGTCATCCGCAAGGGCCTCGACCCCTATAGCGGCCTGCGCGGCATCGGCTACGGCCTGCGGATGCTGCTGCCGCTGTTCGTGACCTGCGAGACCCTCGACTTCTCCCATACAGTCGGCTGCACGAACTCGCCCTGGCAGGCCACGTTCATCTATGAGCGCTACCCGCTCGGCCTCGGCTTCACCGAGCGCGCCTACGAGCGCCTGCACGAGATTCTGCCCGCGCTCCTGCAGCGCATCAGGACCTGCAAATGCCGCGAGGGCTGCCCCTGCTGCGTCGGCAAGCCGCTACGCCAGGACGCGACCTGGAACGTGGAGCGCCACGAGGGGTCGGTACCAAGCAAGAAGAGCGCCCGGATGATACTGGAATTGATGCTGGCCGACCCGGAGCGGCTGCAGCTACCGGACGAGGAGAGCCTCGGCCAGGAGGAAGAAGAGGCGCGGCTGCGGCTGGAGCGCAGCCTGCGCCGCCGTCTGGAGCGCAAAGCCTTCCCCGAGATCTTCCACGACATCGACCCCGAGCCGCCGGAGGGCTATCCGGCCCCAGAGCCGCCGAATCAAGGCCTCAGCGACACGGACGTAGCGCGGCGGGCCATGCGGCGGAGGGACCATGAGAAGGTGCGGGGAGCGGAGGCGTATCAGGAGGGGTTGAGGGAGGCGGCGCGGCAGAAAGAAGAGCCGAGGCGGCGGGTGAGGCCCTCCGAGCCCGACAGGAATATCGCGCCGCCAGAAGCTGTCGGGCGTACACCGGACGCGGTTGGTGAGGTGGTGGAGGTGACGGACAAGAAGCCGCTTGCGGGGCGGGTGCTGGGGGACTCAGTGGCGGCGGCGGCGCTGAGAAGGAAGCGACATAAGCCGACGGAAGAGGCCTGAACCATACTCAAACTGATGACAACCGTACTCAAATTGAGTATAATGCCAACATGGCTATAGCAGAACACACTCAAGGTATGCATACGCTTAACGTGCTCTTGGGCTCCGAAGCACGCGCGGCAATCCTGCGCTGGTTCTTCCTGCACCGCGGCCAGGAGATACTCCTGCGCGAGCTGGCTGAGGCTTGTGGGCTGTCCGTGACGCCCGTTCACCGCCAGTTGGGCAAGCTGGAGCAGATCGGGCTCATCGAGAGCCGGATGATCGGCAACTCCAAGGCCTACCGGCTCAACGAGGGCTTCCCCGGCCTCAAGGCGCTTGGCGAACTTGTGACGGCAACGGTGGGGGCGGTGCCGCTGCTGAAGGAGGCCCTCGCGCCGCTGGACGTGAAGGTTGCGTTTATCTTCGGCTCGGTCGCCCAAGGCAGAGAGACTGTGAAGAGTGATGTGGACCTGATTGTGATAGGCGATGTGGCCGGCCCCGCCCTTAGTGAGGCGATCTGGAGTGTAGAGGAGCAGCTTGGACGCGAGGTCAATCAGGTACATTACGGTGCAGCGGAGTTCAGCGAGAAGGCGACGGCCCCTTCGTCCTTCCTGAGCCATGTCCTTGGTGAGCCGAAACTATTCATCATCGGAGATGAAGATGCCCTACGAGAGCTTGCTCAGGCGTGACGTCATCCGCGCCCACGGCCTCACCAACGAGTTGATCCGCAGATGAATCCACGAAATGCTCGTACTCCAGTGTGTTCCGCTTCCTGTATGAGATGAAGCTCTGGCTACAGGCTGATCACCGGGAACTGCAACCTACATGATCCATTCAACCCCTTCGGAGCCTTCATGAACGCAAAGTCACTATTGGAATCCCTCACCTTCAGCCGCCGCTATGGCGGGCAGGTCGAGCGCGTCGTCGAACTGCCCGCGCGCCCGGCGCAGTTTGGGGAGCTCTCCGAGCCCCTGAAGCTGCCCGTGCAGGCCGCGCTGGCCAATGCCGGGATCACCGACCTCTATACCCACCAGGTCTCTGCCATAGAAGAGGTTCGGCAGGGGCGCAGCATCGTGATTGTGACCGGGACGGCCAGTGGCAAGACGCTTTGCTACAATATTCCGGTGATCGAGGCCATCCTCGACGACCCGCTGGCGACTGCCCTCTTCGTCTACCCCACCAAGGCCCTCGCGCAGGATCAGTTGCGGGGCTTGGATCGTTTCAACGATGGGGCGGGCGGGACGCCCGCACTACGCGAGGAAGGCGGGCGGGACGCCGCCGCTACGCGGTGTGGGATCAACTTCATCGCCGGAACCTATGACGGCGACACGCCTGCGCCGCAGCGGCGGAAGCTGCGGGACAATGGGCAGGTGATCCTCACCAACCCCGACATGCTTCACCAGGCGATCCTGCCGCACCACTCCCGCTGGAGCAAGTATTTCTCGAACCTCAAGTACGTGGTCCTTGATGAGGTCCACGCCTACCGCGGCGTCTTCGGGTCGCACCTGTCCAACGTCATGCGGCGGCTGCAGCGCATTTGCGAGCACTATGGCGCCTCGCCCCAGTTCATCTGCTGCTCGGCTACCATCGCCAACCCCGTCGAACACGCCTCTCGCATCGTAGGCCATGAAATGGCCCTCGTGGACGACGACGGCTCGCCGCGTGGCCCGAAGCGCTTCGTGCTGTGGAACCCGCCCATGGTCGGCGGCCCGGACTCGTCTCAGCCCTCCCCGGCCGGAGAGCGCCGTGGGCCCCTGGGTGAGGCCATTGACCTCATGACGGCGCTGGTGCGGGAGAATGTGCAGACGATTGCCTTCGTGCGTACCCGTTTGGCCGCCGAGCTGATCTCACGCGGCGCGCGGGACAACCTCGGGCTGGTCTCGCCACGCTTCGTAGAGAGGATTCAGGCCTATCGCGGCGGCTATCTGCCCGAGGAACGCCGTGAAATCGAGCGCCGCCTCGCCTCCGGCGACATTCTCGGCGTGGCCAGCACCAACGCCCTCGAACTGGGCATCGACATCGGCAGCCTCGATGCCTGCCTGATGGTTGGCTATCCCGGCACCATCGCCAGCGCCTGGCAGCAGGCCGGGCGGGCCGGGCGTGGGGCCGAGGAGGCCCTGATCTTCCTCATCGGCGACAACGCCCCCATAGATCAGTACCTGATGAACCACTCGGACTATCTCTTCGACCAGAACCCCGAGAACGCCGTCGTTGACCCCAACAACCCCCACGTGGCCATCGGGCACATCAAGAGCGCGGCCTATGAGCTGCCCATCCCCGACGCCGAAGTGGACAGGTTCGGCGACTACGCCCTGCCGATGCTGGAGATTCTCGAAGAGCAGGAGCTGGTCAAGCACCTGCGCGGCAAGTGGTACTGGTCCAACGAAGAGTACCCCGCCGCCACGGTCAATCTGCGCAACATCGGCGGTCCCGTCTACAACATCATCGCCGCCACCGAGAACAACCGCGTCATCGGGACCATGGACGAGGTCAGCGCCTTCAGCCAGCTTCACAAGCACGCAGTGTACCTGCACGACGCGCAGAGCTACCTCGTGACTGATCTGGACACCGAGAACGCCATCGCCTACGTGGAAAAGCGCGACCTCGACTACTACACCCAGGCGATCACGAGCAGCCGCCTGCAGATCGAGGAGAAGGAAGAGGAAGCGCAGTGGCGCGAGTGTACGGTCGGTCTGGGCGCGGTGACGGTTACCACGACCATACCGATGTTCAAGAAGGTCAAGTACCACTCCCGCGACAGCCTGGGCTTCGAGCAGCTTGAGCTACCGCCCCAGATTCTCGAAACGATCTCCCTCTGGCTGGTACCGCCACAGGCGTGTCTCGAAGAGGTACGCCACCACAAGCTCGTGATGGCCGAGGGCCTCATCGGGATCGCCAACTGTCTCGTCGAAGTCGCCCCGATGTTCGTTATGTGTGACGTGCAGGACGTGGGCGTGGTCGTTGATGCCAGCAACCTCGGCCAGGACGCCCTCTTTCTCTATGACCGCTACCCCGGAGGCATGGGCTTCTCCGAGCGCTGCGCCGATCAGATGGAGGACCTAATACGGGCCGTGCACGAGGTCATCTCCAAGTGCCCCTGCACCGACGGCTGCCCGTCATGCGTCGGCGCGGCCCTGCCCGCCTTCGCCCTGAGTGACATAGACAGTGGCACGCGCGGCCGCATTCCCGACAAGCAGGCCGCGCTGGTCATTACCCACCAGTTACTCGGCCTGGAGCCGTACGTGCCGCGGCGGCGCGAGGACGTGGTTGAGATGGACCCGGAGCCGGAGGCTGAGAAGGCCACGGAGGAGACGGAGGCCATAGAGCCGAAGCTGCCGCTGGACTTGCGAAAGCGCCTGTCGGAACTACGCCGCAAGGAATAGCTTCAGTTCGCCAGTTCGGCCACTTCGCACCGCGCAATGATCTCGTCCTGCAGCGGACGCCCGAGGTGCGTGAAGTCGGCGCTATAGCCCGCCACGCGGACCATCAGCCCTGCGTGGTCTTCCGGGTGCTCCTGGGCCGCGAGCAAGGTCTCGCGGTCCAACACGTTTATCTGCAATTGGCTGCCGCCGAGGCTGACGAAGGTACGGATCAGGGAGATTACCTTGGCGCGGCTCTCCGCGTCGGCGAAGTCCGCGGGGAGCAGCCTGAGAGTCGAGACATTTCCGGCGATCAGCCGCGAATGGTCGAGGCGGCACAGGGAGCGGATGACGCCCGTCGGACCAGCCGTGGTGACGCCCTGTGATCCGGCGAGGGAGTCGGCGAGCGTCTCGCCCGCCCGGCGGCCGTCGAGTGTCGGCCCCATGATCTGCCCGTAGCACAGGTGCATGTTCTCTCCGCCTGCCAAATGCCCCAGTACGAGCGCCTCCCGCAGCGGCGTGCTGCGCTGCTCCAGCAGGCGCGACATCAGGTCAACCAGCCTCCCGGCGATCTCGTCCACGCTTTCATGGCCCGTTCCGAAGCGCGGCAGCTTGCGCAGGTGGCAAATGAGCGCGTCGTCTCCCGCGTCAAGGCCTTCGAGCAGGCCCGGCAGCGATTCCTGCCCCTCAAAGACGAGTTGGCGGGCGGCGTAAAGCATGTCCGCGGAGTTCGGTAGTCCGATGGCTTCCCAGTGCCCGAAATAGCTATCAGCCCCGCCATGGACGAGGTCGCGGCAACTGTCGAGGCAACAGGGCATGAAGAGACAGGCGTTATACGCCGGATCAACCCTCGCCTCATCCACGTAGGTGTTGCACACCCGGCAGGTCTCCGCCAGTTCCTCCGCCCGCCTCTCGATGATCTGCCACAGTAGCTCTTCAGTCGGCTCAGGAGCCTGCGCCAGCTCACGGATGGCATCGTCAATGAGCAGCGCCAGATTGATCCACCCGTTCGGCGCGCCCCAGTTGCCTTTCCCTGGCAAAACCACCTCTGTACACCCGCTCAAGGCATAGTCGCGCGCTCCCTCGAGCGGCACCCCTATTCGCGTCAGGCCCTCGAGAATCGGCTTATCTCCATAGAAGTTGGGCTCCGACAAACCCTCCCCCAGCATCTCGACCGCCAGTTCCAGCACGTCTTGCGGCGTCCCCTCATGCAGGCGCACATAGATCGTGGGCCGCAGCAGCCGCACCGACCGGATCGCTTGCAGGAACAGGCGCGTGAGGTCATTTGTGGCGTCGGAACCGTCGGGAAGCACGCCACCGAGGGTCAGCGTGTGGATTGAGCTGACGTTGTAAACGCCCTCTGCATAGTCGCCGTGGAGCTTGATGAGTAGACACTCGATCAGCTCCTGCGCCTGCTCGGGGGTGATGCGTCCCGCCTGCAGGTCCGCCTGATAGAAGTCCCAGAGGTACACGTCGGGCCGCCCAACGCCATCCCCAGCGACCATGTAGGCGAACCAGAGGCTCTGCAGGGCTTCATGGAAAGTCTCGGCGGGGTGGGCGGGGACTTTGCGGCAGATCTCGGCCAGAGACCGCAACTCCTCCGCACGCCCAGGGTCAGCCGTCTCGGCCAGCCGGAGACACTCGGTCGCATAGCCATGGGCGAAGCGGATGAGCGCCAGATGCCCCAGTTCCATGGCGAGGGCAAAGTCGCGCTCGTGGCCGCTGTGGGCCTCCGCTGCCTCCCGCGCCCGCTGTGCCCACTGTCGCGACCCGGTCCGGATGAACCCGGCGTAGTCTACGACCTTGTGGTTCAGTGACCCCTGCGGCGACAGCAGCCCCCGCTCGGCCTGCGCGCGGATATCCGCCCGGTCAGGCGGAGTGTTGGCGGCAAAGCCCGCCGCATAGTTGCGCTGGCCGTCGGGAAACCAGGCAATGATCTCGGCGGCCTCAGCATCACGGCGTTTCGCGCCGACAATCAGCTCGTCCTCGCGAATCAGCGGGGTCAGGCGCGGGAAGACTTCTGAGAAGGTCTCCGCGTTGGCGCGAACGGTGTCTGGGGCGGTGGACTGGTACTGCTGGCTCAGTTCGCGATACTCGGTGAAGGGGGTATAGAGGCGCGCGAGGACCTCCGCAGCCAGGCGGGCGGTGCGAACCGTAGACCCGCGGGGCCTAGAGGGCGTTGGGACACACGCATTCAGGGACGGATCGGCAGACATGTGAGATTTCCTCGTTACCGGAAACAGAACCCGCAGGCCTCGCCGCCCCCGCACAGGCTGTTTGCTGCCTCAAACTCGAACTCCCGCCCAAACTCCCGCGCCCATCCCGCCCCCTCCTGGGTGCAGATGTGGCGCGCGATGTCCTCGGCGAGGTGCAGCCGCTCGGCCTTCACCAGCGCCTCGCGCCACGGGCATTTCGTGATCTTCATCTCTAGACGCTCCGGCTCCACGCGCACCTCAAACTCATGCCCCTCCGCTGTGAACTTCAGCCCCAGCCCCCGCGCCAGTTCCTCCAGGCTGTTGCCCGGTAGCCCCAGCACCTCCCGTGCCTTGCGCGCTTGCAGCTTGGACATTACCTTCCAGACCTCGGCGTCAAGCTCCAGCGCCGCCTCAAACCCTGACCGCTGCTCGCACATCACGAACCACAGCCCATCCACCGCCAGGTACGAGCGGCGCAGCATCGCGATGATCTCCTGTGGATCGTAGCTCATTTCCCCGCCCCCCGCTGGTTCGCTGCTTCCCACATTCCCTTCTGCTCCTCGCTGATAGCCGTCGTGCATTGCTCGAAGACGTTCCCACGGCTCAGGATCGGCGAAGGCTGGCCGAGACGGTCCAGATACAGGCCCAGGGCTACCGAGTTTGGCTGGTCGAAGCTGCTGAAGGTGTTGCCCTGCAGGTTGAACTGTCCGCGCACCGCCACAGCCTCCTTCACCCCGGTCGCTTCGCCCCGCGCAATCGTGTTGTCGCTGAAGGAGGAGGTCACGCTGCCGTAGCTGTCCAGCACGACCGGAATCGAGCATCCGGCGACGGTGTTGTGGTGCAGGTTCCAGTTGGCCCCGCTCGCCGGGTATAGCTCGAAAGTATCCCCGGCCTTCATCGCACGGGGCTCGCGCAGCTTGAACTGGCACGTCACCGGATCACAGCCCTCCAGCACCGACTGCCCCAAAGCCTTCCCTGAGGCCAACCAGACCAGGTTCCAGCCTCGGTAGTCATTGCCGGGGGCGCGGCCGACCGGCACCCCGCTCCACCCTGGCAGCGTGAAAGTCCGGTCATCAATAACCTCATTGACCCTTGATTGCGCCCGCGCCGTCACCACCCCCTGCCCGCAGTTACGGATCAGGTTGTCATGCACGTTCACATTCACCGCCGGCTCGGCCAGCTTGATCCCCGTCACTGTCGGCTCCGCCGCGCCGCGCACGTAGATCTGGTTGTTGCAGATAGTGGTGTCATTGGCGCTGGCGCTGATGCCCCACCGCGGAACGGGCGTCTCGCCCACGCACGTCAGGTCAATGATGTTACCGCTGATGATGCTGTTGGCCGACGGGTAATGCCGGTCGTCGCACCGTCCGCTGACCTCGATCGCAGGCGCGTTGAAGTTCACAAAGATGTTGTCGCGGATGATGACCTGCGTGGAGCCATACGAACTCACGATCATCGTGTTGCCTGGCTTGCCGCCGTAGCGCGTGCCGCCCTCGAAGACGTTGTCGGCAATGATGTGCTGCCCCGCGCCCAGCGTGGGGAAGGTGTCATCGTGGTTCGGCGGCCCGAGATTGCCCATGGCGACCGTGCCGGAGTTGCGCACGTAGTTGCCGACAAAGTGCATGAACCGCGACGCGCCCTCCCACGCACACCCGCCCACGTCCACAATGCGGCAGTAGAGCACGCTTGTGTTCTCCGGGCCGCAGTTCCAGTCGTTGAAGCCGTTGCGCCCACAGTCGACCGCCGAACAGCGCAGGTACGTCGTGGACTTGGTGTTCGTGCGGGGCGGCTTGGCCCCACGAGTAGCGCCGCCGGACACGAAGGCCTCCTGCGACATCCGCCGCGCGTGGCAATTCTCGACCAGCACCCGCTCGGTATCGGCCAGTGCAGTCGCGCCCGAGGTCTTCATGTAGAAGCCCCACAGCCCCCGCCCGCCGAGAGTGTTCATGTACCCGGCCTGATCGGCATTCTCAAGCCCCATGTGGCCGACCATGGTGATATTGCGCAGCGTACACTCCGTCCCGCCTGACATCGAAATGCACACCCCGTTGCCCTCGCTGATGTCCAGCACCACGTCCTGCGGGTTCGCGCCCTGTATCGTCAACCCCATTGGCTTGCGTGCCACTACTCCCTTGGCGAGGCAATAGTGCCCCGGCGGTATGTACAGGTTGCGCTGCTGCTTGATCGCCTCGTCAATCGCGGTCTGCAGCGCCGCGTCATCGGAATGCCGCACCACCGCATCATCGGCAGAGCGATTGGGGGTGTCCTTGAGCGTCAACACGTTCCCCTCGATCTTCTCGATGCGGCTCATAAGCTGATCGCGGGCGCTGAAGACGACGGTATAGCCGTCCTGCCAGTCAAACTTGCCGAACTTGATCTCGGTCCCGCCGCTGAGCTTGTGCCACTGATCGTCTATAAGGCCCCCCTCATGCCATGTGCGCCCAAAATCGTCGCTGTAGCGGAACTTGGCCGGGGTCGTCTGAGGGCAGTCCACCATGTACACGAACCAGCTACCGGCGGAGCCGTCGTAGCCACGGAACTCAAGCTCGCCCTTGAGCGCCCGGTTGGATTCGTAGATCTTCCGCGGTCCCCATAGCCTTGGGCTGCTGTACTGGATGTTGCAGCGCGAGATCATCACGCCCTGACCAACCTTGAAGTCGCCCACATCCTTGACCGTGACCCGGTTCGATCCGGCGGTCGTGACCGCGCCCGTGGTGAAGGTCGACCCTGAGGCCCCGTAGTCGGCGGCGCTGAGCCATCCCGGCGGCGTTTGGGCCACAGCGGCCCCGGCGAGCATTAGCAGCGCGACAGCGGCGATGATCCTGTTCATCACACCCACCCTGTTCAGCTTGATGTGCAGTAGTTCACTGCCACAACAACGCAGACCTGCCACGGAGGATTCCTTGTGCCCTGGTACGAAGGCTATGACATGACAGATCCCACCTCCAAAGAGATAGTACGCCACGCCTGGGAGCATGGCACCGCCATCCCCAGTTTCAATGTCCCCTACCTGCCCATGATGGAACCAATCATCCGCGCCCTGCGGGATGCCGGGGTCATGGGCCAGGTCTCAGTGGCACGCGTGGACTGGACGCGCTTTGAAGCCGACAGCCCCAAGGCCGTCGCCGAAGAGTACCAACGCCTCAAGGACCCCGCCTGCGTCAGGTTGCACCTGGACCACGTGCCCGTCATTGACGAGGACAACGAACTGGTGGACTATGACGAGATTCTGTCGGAGGCGCTGGAACTGGGGTATGATTCCGTGATGGTGGACGGCTCCCGGCTCCCCTTGGACGAGAACATTGAGGTCACCCGTCAGGTTGTCGCCATGGCTCGCCAGACCGGAGCCGCAGTGGAGGCGGAACTGGGGGCGGTGCTGGGCCATGAGGCCGGGCCGCTGCCGGACTATGAGGAGCTATTCACCTCCGGCAGGGGCTTCACCGACCCCGGCGAGGCGCGGCGGTTTGTGCAGGAAACGGGCGTAGACTGGCTCTCCGTGGCTGTGGGCAACATTCACGGTGCGGTGAGCGGGGCGGCCAAGAGCCAGAAGAAGGTCGAGGCCCGGCTGAACCTCGAACACCTCGCCCGCCTGCGGGAGGCCGCGGGGGTGCCGCTCGTGCTGCATGGCGGATCGGGGATCAAGGACGAGTGCATCGTGGCAGGTATCAAGGCCGGCATAGCGAAGATAAACGTCGCCACGGCGATCCGCCAGCCCTACGAGCAGGGCCTGCAGCAGTCGGTGCAGGCCGGGCAGGAGCGGGTCTACGAGGCGGTTACAGAGGTACTCAAACACATGGTTCACCTTGAACCATTCCGTGCATGATCATGAGGAGGACTACAATGTCAGTACAGAAGACAACTTTCGCGGTATTTTTCGGCAATCGCGCGTTTTTCCCCGGTTCGCTGATGGCCGCGGCGCGAGAGGAATTGCAGAAGGTCCTGACCGGGCTCGGCCATGAGGTTCTCATGCTCGACGCCGAGGCTACCAAGTTCGGCGCAGTGCAGAGCCCGCGCGAGGGCGAGGTTTACGCCAACTTCCTGCGCAAGAACCAGGGCAAGTTCGGCGGCGTCATCCTGAGCCTGCCCAACTTCGGCGACGAGACCGGCGCCATCGCCGCGCTCAAGGACTGCGGCGTGCCAATCCTCATCCAGGCGTACCCTGACGAACTCGACAAGATGGCCCCCGCGACCCGCCGGGACAGCTTCTGCGGCAAGTTCTCGATCATGGACGTGTTCTTTCAGTATGGCCTGAAGTTCACGATCCTCCCGCCGCACACCGTCTCCCCCTCGTCGCCCAGGTTCGCCGAGCAGATTGACTTCTTCGACCGCGTCTGCCGCGTGTACAACGGCATGAAGGGCATGACCGTCGGAGCCATCGGCGCCCGCACCACCGCTTTCAAGACCGTCCGCATTGATGAACTGGCCTTGCAGCGGCACAACATCACGATGGAGACCCTGGACCTGTCCGACGTCTTCCTGCGCGTGAGCAAGGTCCGCACCAGCACCAACAAGTACAAGGAGAAGGCCGAACGGTTGCAGGCGTACACCTCCTGGGAGGGCGTGCCGGAAGAGGTCTTCCCCAAGCTCGTCCGCCTCGGCGTGGCGCTCGATGACATTGTGGAAGAGTACCAGATGGACGCCCTGGCCCTCCGCTGCTGGGAGGAACTGCAGCGGCAACTCGGCGTTTCGCCCTGCGTGCTCCTGAGCGAGATGAATGACCGCGGCGTGGTAACGGCCTGTGAGGTGGACATGGGCAACGCAGTGACGATGTTCGCCCTGCGCCAGGCCTCCGGCAACGTCGTGACGTGTCTCGACTGGAACAACAACTATGCCGACGAGGATGACAAGTGCATCCTGTTCCACTGCGGGCCGGTGCCACAGGCCATGATGACCGCGCGTGGGCGGATCACCGAGCACATGATCCTGCGCAACACGCTGGGCGAGGGCTGCTCGTTCGGCTGCAACGTAGGCCGCATCAAGCCCGGCGAAGTGACCTTCGGCAGCATGCTGACCGAGGAGGGCAAGCTGAAGTACTACCTCGGCGAGGGCGCCTTCACGGACGACCCGATCCCGGCAGACTTCTTCGGCTGCGCGGGCGTGGTAGAGATCCCGAACCTGCAGGACGCGCTAGTAAAGATAGGCTACGCCGGCCACCGCCACCACACGAGCGTAACGCCCGGCAAGGTAGCCGCGCCGGTGATTGAGGCGATGGAGAAGTATCTGGGGTATGAGGTTATGAAGGTGTAGGGGGGCGGGGAATCGGGAATCGGGAATCGGGGACGACAGGCCCGAAGGGCCGTCAGCAGCTAGCCGGGGCCGCGAGGCCCCGGTTTGAGGGCGCGGTGAGGTAGAGCCCCGAAGGGGCGATAGATAGAGCAGGGGGAAGATGTGAGGCCATCCATACGGGGCCGGAAATCGACAAATCGCCATTGGGTTTGGGTGGCTCCACTGGCCACGGCCAGCGTAGTCGCGGTCATGATCTGGTTGGCGCCAATGGTGCATCCCCAACGGGCCTTCCATTGGGAGCTACGGCTTCTGAAAGCTCGCATTGCGGTTGAGCCAGACGCAAACCGGAGAGCGGAGCTTCTGTGTGACGCCGCTATCTACCACTCGGTGATAGGACGGGCGGAGGAGTCTCAAGATGATCGCGATGAGGCCCCGCTGTTTGCGCGGCAGGCATCTGAGATTGCATCAGAGACGGAGACGCGCCTGAGGGCGGCACGAGCATGGGTTAGGTTTGAGGAACAGGCGCATGGCCCGGCCGCCGGACAGCGAGCGTTTGAGAGTGTGTTTCAGGAGTACCCCGAAGCCAGAGGCGATAGCGCGCTGAGAGCCCGGTACATGGCGACGCTCCTAAAGACCGGCAATGAGCGGCAGGTCTTGAGGATATTCGCCGACGAGTTCATGGGATCAGCCGCACGCATGGGCTCGGTCCACAGCGAGGACGCCGTGCGGGCCGCGGCGCAGGCGGCGCGGAGGCTGCATGGGGAGGCGGCGAGCAGGGCATTGCTTGGGGACGTGATCAAGCGGTGGCCGAAGAGTCGAGGCGCCAGCACGGCGAGGGAGTTGCTGTAGGGTTGCTGCCGCCCCTTCGGGGCTCAAGATGGTTGGGTGCGGGTGGTCCCGGGGCTTGCGCCCCGGGCTAGGGGCTGGTCGGCCCGTTGGGCCTGAGGGGGAAGAAGGCGGGGCCTGATAAGGAAGACGAAGGCGAAGTTGACGAGAGGGACTATGCATGGCAACCGGATCAGCAGGTCAAATTGGCCACGTCCGGCGCGTCCAATGGATTGCGATAGCTATCGCCATTGTGGCTGCGGTGTGTTTTGTGGTCACCGTTCTATTCGGGTGGGGCGTCATCCGTTTTCTGCCCGGCCACATCGCGTTGACTAAGTCGACGCACTACATGATGCGCATGAGTGGCTGCCAGGCACTTGGCGAGTATCGCAATCATCCGCAAGTTGATCACATCGCAGAGGTATTGGAGGGCTGCCTAGACGACGAAAGCGACGTGGTTAGGGTGTCCGCCGTTGGCTCGCTGGAGCAGTTAGACCATCGGTCAAGCACCGGCGTGCTGCTTGCACGCGTGGATGACAGCAGCCGTTTCGTGAGCATGCGGGTGCGGGAGACCCTGGCACGATGGCAGGTCCCGGAACTGCAGAAGCTACTGCTGGATCGCCTGAACGCCGCCAGCGCCAGCGACGATGATCTTGTGGATGCGGGAAGGCTCCTCGGGTACTATCACACACCGGAAGCGTTTCAGGCCCTGAAGCGTGTATTAGGCCACAAGGATGATCTGGTGGCCGGGTGTGCAATAACCGGATTGTCGGAGTATGACACGCCGGAAGCGTGGCAGCTGATCGAGAAGTCGGCGAAGCGGGATGATCTGGTGGGGCAGAGCGCACGAAGAGCGATTGAGGAGCGCAACAGAGGCGGGGACGACAGCGCCGGTGGTCGGTGACTATCGCGCTCTGGTGAGCGCTCCTACAGGCAGCCGGGAGGGGAGATGAGGCCCTGAACCTGTCAGGCAGACATGCATGGCTAGATGCAGTAATCCAAGTGTTGCCGGCGGCAGGCGTTGGTTTGGTGGTCTTTGCTGCGACGACTGCCCTATTCCGGGCTATGCTTCATCCTCCGATTCTTATCGCCGCCATGCTTGGAGTTTGCATATCCGCGGTGGTCGCTGGCAGTCTGTGCCCGCGGCGTGCTGTGACTGCCGGCGACCGCAATGCGCGAGCCTGGCTGGGGCAGTACGAGGTCGAATTGGCGGGCAAGGGAAACGCGGCGTTCTACCTCGACTTGCGCGACATCATGGATGGGCGGCAACTCCGCATGCCTCGCCTGCTCGGGGCCGTCAGGTTTGAGTCGGCAATAGACGAGGCTGATGCATCCGACACGATGGAAGCGGCCTGAGACAGTGCTGCCGCCCCTTCGGGGCTCAAGATGGTTGGCAGCGAGAGGCGTCAGGAACCGCGTGGCTCGGGGGATAAACGATGCCTCACCGAAGCGATGCCATCCTCATGATCGTCATTGGTGCCATACCCTTGGCCGCCGCGTTGGCGGTACTGGTGTGGTCACTTGTCAGGCCGAAGCGTTCTCGGCGCCGATGGATACCTTGGCTCGTGATCTGTCTTCTGGCAGCGCTGGGAGCTTGTCTGTTACTGGAGGGTGTTGGGCGTCTGCTTTACCTATCTGGAGATTCGCGGGCCGCAGCTGCGCGAATCTTCCGCACAGCCGCTTTCCTACCTGCAGGATTGTTCGTTTTCGGGTACCAGATGTCCACTAAGCGTCGGAATCAGATGTCCCTTCTCGTTGCTGGCATGGTTGTGGCGCTGATGCTGCTGCAGGTTGCCCTGACCGTGCTGGGGCAACTATCACCGGGCACTTCTCGCGTACTCTATGCCGCCGAGATAATCGGCATGTGGTATGCCTGTGGCATGCCGAAGCCGCTCCCATTCATCTGGTCAGGGACCGAAGAGACGGCTCGCGACCACAGGCGACGAAGGCGGAGACAGCGGCCTGACGAGGACTCGGCCGATGGCGACAAGACCTGACGACACGCCAACGCGGGAATGGCTGTCGGCTCGTATCTGCCGCCCCTTCGGGGCTCAAGATGGTTCGGTGCGGGTGGTCCCGGGGCTTGCGCCCCGGGCTAGAGGCTGGTCGGCCCGTTGGGCCTGAGGGGAGGGGACCGCGGCGGCGGTTGAGGCGTGAAGCCATCGGAGGGGGACACAGAAGTGGAAAGACGAAGAAACTGCGCGGGCTGTCTCATCCTCATCGCAGTCGGGATTCTGCTTGTTGCGGATCCGTTCCATATCGTGCTGGGTCTGCGGTGGGGTAATGAGCCGTTCGATCAAGCGCAGTGGAAGGCCGCGGCCCGTCGCGAGAAGCCTGTGCAGCCCAACCCGAGGGGCAAAATGCTGGCCTCTCTGCTGCGTCAGCACAAGCTCAAGGGCATGGCAGAGGCGGAGACAAGTGGTCTCCTGGGTTGGCCGGATGAGGTTGATTTTCTTCGGAAGCGTACTGCAAGTCCCAAGGCCTTCGAGGAGTGGGACTACTATCTGGGAATGAACAGCAGTACTGGTGTTGATGAGGACATTCTTGTGATCGAGTTTGACCGTAGCGGATCGGTCATTCGGTACTTCACCTACAACACCTGAGCCGTCGGATCGCGCTCTGGTGAGCGCTCCTACAGGCAGCCGGGGCGGGCTCCACAGCGATAATGGACACTAAGTTTGAATAGGATTAGCGAGGTAAAACGGATGAGTACCATCAAAATCGGCGTACTAGGCGCGGGGCGGGGCGTTAGTTTGGCTAAGGCTACTAAGTATGCCCCCAGCGCGCAGCTTTGGGCTATTTGTGATGCCAATGAGGAACGGCTGGCCGGGGCGGCTCAGGCTACCGGGGTCGAGAAGACCTTTACCTCCTTTGAGGCGCTGCTGGATTCGGAGGTGGATGCCGTGGTCGTGGCCTCGCCCATGCCGCTGCATGTGGAGCATTGCGTGCAGGTGCTCAAGGCCGGGAAGCATGTGATGAGCGAAGTCACCGCCGCGACCACCATGGACCAGTGCTGGGAGCTGCTGGAGACCGTGCGCAATAGCGGTAAGAAGTACATGATGGCCGAGAATTATTGCTGGTACCGGCCGTGGTCCATCGTCATGGGGATGGTCAAGGCCGGGATCTTCGGCGAGATCTATTATGGCGAGTCCGAGCAGCTTCAGGAGTTCGCCGCCGCGCTGCCGCCGCTTAGCGTGCAGTACAACTGGCGCACCGCTGAACTGGCGATGCGGCTGGGGCACCACTACATCACCCACGACCTCGGGCCGCTGTACTGGGCGTGCGGCGAGCGGGTTGCGCAGGTGACCTGCCAGGGGTCCGGGCAGCGGCACACGGACTGGGCAGTGGCCGACAGCACCTGCACAGTGCTGCTCGAGACCGTGACAGGCAAGCAGATTCGGATCAGGCTGGACTTCTTCTCCCACCGGCCCAACAACTACACGTACTATGGGCTGCAGGGGATCAATGCGTGCTATGAGGGGCCGCGGGCGCCGGGGGAGGAGCACCGCATCTACGTCAACGGCCAGACCGAGCGCGGGACTTGGGAGAGTTTGTGGAACTATAAGGAGTACCTGTCCGACGGCTGGAAGAACCTGCCCGAGGAGGCCATCAGCGACACCTACGACGGCGGCGCGCCCCTGATGATGGAGGAGTTCGCGCGGTGCATCATTGACGACACCAAGCCGCCGGTGGACGTGGTGGACGCGCTGAACCTCACGGCACCGGGGCTGATGAGCGAGGTGTCGCGCAGCAAGGGCGGGTGCCCGGTGGAAGTGCCGGAGTTTGTGTTGTAGAGGCGACGGCGGAGATTGGGAATCGGGAATCAGGGCGGCGGGAATGGTCCCGCCGCCCTTTTCGTCTGTGGAAGGCAGAGCGCTGCGTGTGCTTCCACCCAGCGCGCTCAGCGTCTAGGGAGTGGCCGGAGTGTACTTGTATGCCCCAAGGTCTATCGGCTGCACCCGTTTGCTGCCCTCGAGGTCGTACAGCATGTAGTTATTGATCCAGACGCCCCGGCGGATACACGGGCTGTTGCCGAGCAGGTGGTAGTTGCCCCCGCTGTAGGACACAAAGCGTGGGTTCACGACGATTGAACTCGCCGCGAGCGGATACACACCGCCCGCCATGTCTACCGCACGCCACTGCTTGTCGAAACCGAGGTAGAACATCCACCCGCGCCCCCCGACGAAGTAGCAGTTGTTGCTATCGGAGTACATGACCGGCTTCTTAACCCACACCGGGTTGAGGAAGAAGATGCAGTTGCGGACGCTGACGCTGGCAGGGCTCGACGACTCCAGTTGCATCCCGTAGTACCCGTTGTTGGCCAGCGTGAGGTTCCACAGCTTCAGCTTGTTACCCACCGCGATGACGCCATAGCCGCCGTTGTGGTGGCTCAAGGAGTTGCTAAGCTGGATGCCGTCACGCCAGAGCTTGAACCCGGCCTCCCAGTTGTTGAAGGCCCGGCAACGGTCGATCACCGTGCCGACGGGCTTCACGTCAAAGCCGGTATCGCCATGGCCGTAGGAGACGCAGCGGGAGATGGTGACCTTGGAGCAGGCGCCCTCAATGCTGAAACCGTCGCTGTACTCGTTTGTGTTGTTCGAGTTGTTGGCGGCGACGCAATCAGTAATGGACAGGCCCGCGAGGCTTTCGGCATCCCAGCCGAGCATGTACCCTTTGTAGTTGTCATGCACGTAACACTTGCGCAGGGCCACGTTACTGCCATTTTCGATCCACAGGCTACGATAGCTATCCTTGATCTCACAGTCCGTGATGGTCACATTCTGGGCATTGGCCAGGTGAAGCCCATCGCCATCGCCGGAGTTGGCAATCACAAGCCCGGTCAACTGCAGGCCGGTTATGGGTAAGGTGGTGTCGAAGGCACACTCTTCGGTGCCGTCGCCTTCAATGATAGCCGCGCGCGACGTCGTGGCCTCGATTCTGACGTTGGCCACATTCACAAGTGGTTCGAGCTGAACGCGTTCCTTGTAACTACCTGGGTTGAGCTTCAGCACATCGCCTGCGGCGAGGCGGGTGATCGCATAGTTGATGGTACCAAAGGGTTGGGCATCGGTGCCGAGGTTCGTATCGGCACCAACGGGGCTTACGTAGTATGTGGAAGCCATTGCCGCTGGCACCGCGCCAAGCAGCAACGCAGAAGCTATCAGGACGCCGAAGCGCCCGACTCTGTACCGAGCCATACAACTCCACCTCACATAGCGTTTGGGCTATGCTCTGAGACGTTCGGGGGAGGTTAGGGGGTCAGTCTACCGGGGGTTCAGCGTCTGGTTTGCCAGAGGTGTGGCAGTCACAGCATTCGCAGCCGCCGCGGACCATCTCCAGGCCTTCGCGGACGAGAAATACGACGATGATCAGCCCGGCCACCGGGTCGGCCCACCACAGTCCAAAGGCCGCATTGAGCCCCAGGCCGAACAGGAGCGCCACGGACAGCCACGCGCAGGCGAGGGTCTCCTTGGAGTCGCCGACGAGGCTCGGGCTCCCAAGCGCCTCGCCGGTGCGCCGCTTGGCCCTGGCAAGCCACGGCATAGCGATCAGCGAGAGCAAGGCGAGAGCCAGCCCCGGTATGCTCGCTTCGGGAGCTTCATGGCGGATCAGCTTCTCGCCCGACTCGTAAAGCACATACGCCCCAAGAGCCAGGAAAGTCCAGCCAACGAGGCGCACGGCCCGGTCCTCGATCCGTTCTTCCTGCTCTTCAGTCAGATCATGCCGCGTGAAGCGCCAGATCATGATGCTGCCGGAGAGCGATTCGACGAAGGAATCGAGGCCGAAGCCTATCAATGCCGCGCTGCCAGCCAGCGTTCCAAGCAGCATCGAGACAGCGCCTTCGGCGATGTTGTAGGCGACGGTGAAAATCGAGAGGTTCCGCGCGCGTCGCTGCAGGCTCATGAGCGCCTACCCATGGCTGTGACCGTGTCCTTCCTCAAGGACCCCTGTCATAGTCAGCCCGCCATGCTTTACGCCCCGCGTGGCCATCAGCCGCCCCGCCACCCGCCGGACCGTGGCGGTTCTCCCACGAACTGCGATCATCTCCATACAGTTGTGCCGGTCCAGGTGTACATGGGTCGAGCAGATGATGCACTCCCCGCACTCGTGCTGCAGTTCCGTCAGTGTGTCGTCCAGCTCGCGCGTATGATGGTCGTATACGAGCGTGATCGTCCCCACGACCTGTGCCTCGGGATGCTCCCACTCCTGCCGCAGCAGATAGTCCCGCACGATGTCCCGTATCGCTTCCGACCGCTGTGCATAGCCCGCCTCGGCAATCGCCGCATCAAACTGCTGCAGCAGCCCCGCGGGCATGGACACCCCAAACCGCTCAATCTGATCCATTTGAGATCACCCCTCCAGTAGCTCCCGGTAGACCTCCCACCGCCGCATGTTCACATGCTGCAGGTCATACTCCCGCAGCGCATGGCTCCGCCCCGCTCGGCCCATGCTCAGCCGCAGGTTCTCATCCGCTGCCAGCCGGTTGAGTTCCCCCGCCAGCGCGACGGCATCGCCTGGCTCAAACAGACACGTAGTCTCCCCCTCAAGGCCCACCTCGCACACCCCGGGCAAATTGCTGCACACCACTGGCCGCCCGCACAGCATCGCCTCCACCTGCGCCACGCCAAAGGACTCCCCCCGCGACACCGACGGCAGCACTACTACGTCAGACGCATGGTACTGGCACACCAGTTCCGCGTCATCCACCCGCCCCAGGAAATGCACCCTCTCGCCGATCCCCAGCCGCTCTGCCAGGCCGCGTAGCCGCGATTCCATTCCACCCCGCCCAATGACATAGAGCTCCCCGTCCACCCACTGCATCGCCGTCAGCAGGTCGCCAAGGCCCTTGTAATGCGAGAGCCTACCCACAAACAGTACCCGCAGCCGCCCCGCCGCCCGCAAAGCCTCCACCCGCTCCTGCTGGCTCTCCTGCAGATCAAACTTGCACGGCTCAACTCCCGGCGGGATATACACGCACTTGCCCAGCCAGTGCTGCAGCACCGGCGAGGACTTCGCATAGCTCTCGGAATTGACGAAGATGCGGTCCGCGCGCCGCAGCACATCCTGCAAGACGGGCGTCACGACCTTCTGCAGCGCCCCAAAGCGCGAAATGTCGAAATGATAGTGGACAATCAGCCGCCCGCGATAGCCGGACTGCAAAAGCGCCCACATGCCGTACGGATAGGCGTGATGCATCTCCACGAGGTCTGGCCGCCGCCGCCGTATCCAGGCGGGCATGGTCGGGCAAATCGGTGTATTCGCCACCGTCCCCACGGACGCCGCCCGGATCACCTCGACCCCATTCACCTCCACCCGCTGGCTCCACGGGTACCGCGAACTGACCAGCGCCGACACCTCATGCCCGAGTCCTCTCGCATACTCGCAGAACTTGCGCATGGTCCACTCGATGCCACCCTCATCGGGGTAGTACCGGCGGTAGATATGGAGCAATCGGGCCATGTCAGACAATTCCGCGAGCCCCGCCTGCACACCTCCGCCCGGCAACCGCAGCGCGCGCGCAAGGAGAACGGCCACCGGGCGCGGAACCGAAACTCCGGAAGTGTGTTTTTGCACTATATACATGATCAGGACCAAACCATGACCATTCTTCTGACCGGCGCCGCCGGCGTCCTCGGCCAGACGATCACGGCCCTCCTCGAGTCTCTGGGCCATACCTTGCGTCTGACCGACCTCGCGCCGCTGCAGACCCCGCACGAGTTCGTCGCGGCCGACCTGAGCGATCCCGCGCAGACGACGGGGCTCTGTGAGAGCATTGATCAGGTACTGCACGTCGCTGCCATACATCCTTGGAAGCCGTACACGCCCCAGCAGTATCTGGACCTGAACATCAAGGGCACCCACAACATCGTCGCCGAGGCCGCCCGCGCCGGCGTCCAGCGCCTCATCTACACCAGCAGCGTGGGCGCCATGGGCTATGACGTGGCACCCGACAGCCCCCTGCCATTCGACGAGAGCCGCCCCTGCCGTCCGTATGACAGTCTCTACAGTCTAAGCAAGCATGCTGGCGAGCAGCTATGCCGCCTCTACGCCCAAACCGCCGGGTTGCGCTGGCTTGCGCTGCGGCCGGGGACCTTCATCCCACGCCTTGAGTCGGACCCCGCCTACGGGCTGGCGCTGCTGGGGATAGCCGTCCACCGTGACGACGTCGCCCAGGCCCATGTCCGCGCTCTACAGAGCGCCCTCTACAACGATTTCTTCATTATTGCGGCCGGGAATCGTTTCACCAAGGAGGACGCCGCCGATCTTGCGACCAACGCCCCCGCGGCTATCCTACGCCGCTATCCGGAGGCGGCCGAGCTGACGGAACGTGGCGTCCCTCTCCCCGAACGCCTTGCGCCGTGCTATGATATAGGCAAGGCTCGTAACCTGTTGGGTTACGAGCCGCAGATCACGTTCGATTCCTGGCTGCAGAACTGGCTCCGCCAATCGGAAAGAAGAGAGTAATATGCTCAAGTCCCGCCTGCTTGCCGTTGTTATCCTGCTGACACTCGCCTCTCTCGCGTGCGCCGCCCCCAAGAACATCATCGTCATGATTGCCGACGGTTGCGGCTTCAGCCAGATCGAGGCCGCAAGCCTTTACCAGTTTGGCCGCCCCGACGGCTGGGCCTACCAGCAGTTCCCGGTCAAGTACGCCATGAGCACCTTCCCCAACGGTGGCTCCTATGACCCCGCAGTCATCTGGTCTGACTTCCTCGCCTGCAAGCAGGGCGCAACCGACTCCGCCGCCGCTGCCACCGCTCTCGCTACTGGCGTGAAGACCTACAACGGCGCCATCGGCGTGGGTCCGGACAAGCAGCCGGTCAAGAACGTGCTCGAACGCGCTGAGGAAGTCGGCAAGGCGACTGGCGTGATCACCACCGTCCCCTTCAGCCACGCCACGCCCGCCGGGTTCCTGGCGCACAACGAGGGTCGGGGCAACTACTGCGAAATCGCCAACAGTATGCTTTGCAGCCGCGCCGAAGTTGTCATGGGAGCTGGAAATCCCTTCTATGACAACAGCAGCAAGCTTCGCCCCGAGCCGAAGTACGAGTTCGTCGGGGAACCCGAATGGACTGCGCTCAAAGCCGGCACCCTCGCCAGCGATGCCGACGGAGACGGCCAACTCGACACCTGGAAGCTCCTGCAGGCTCGCGCCGACTTCCAGGCCCTCGCCACCGGTGAGGCCCCCCACCGCGTCTGCGGCATTCCCATGGTTGCCTCAACACTCCAGGAAGGCCGCGGCGGTGATGTCAAGGCCGATGCCTACGCCGTGCCCTTCAACGAAAATGTGCCTACTCTTGCCGAGATGGTTATGGGCGCCTTCAACGTCCTCGACGCCGATCCGGACGGCTTCACGGTCATGATCGAGGGCGGCGCCGTTGACTTTGCGGGCCATTCGAACCTCTCTGGGCGCTCCATCGAGGAAGAGAGCGACTTCAGCCGCACCGTCGAAGCTGTCATCGCCTGGATCGAGAAGAACGGCGGCTGGGACCAGAACCTGCTCATCGTCACCGGCGACCACGAGACCGGCTATCTGACCGGCCCCGGCTCCGGACCCGGCCCCAACTGGGCGCCTTTGGTCAACAACGGTCAGGGCAAGATGCCCGGCATGCAATGGAACTACGGCAGCCACACCAACAACCTAATAGCGTTGTTCGCCCGCGGCGCCGGCTCCGAAGCCTTCGCCCAGAGCAAAATCAACCAGGACCCCAGGCGCGGCGCCTACGTGGACAACACCGACGTCGCCAGAGTAGTCTTCAAAGCCCTGAAATAGAGTAAGATCGCGTCTTGCCGTTCTGATGTACGCCCGACATTCCTGTCGGGCTCCGACGGTGTACCACGAAAATGGGGACTGACACCACTTTCGCAACCTGAACTCCATCATCCGCTAACTCTCATGCGAAAATGGTGTCTGTCTCCATTTTCCCCCGTCCGCACGCACAAGGAGCCTCGCCCATGAAAATCCTCCTGCCCCTCGCCTTCCTACTGGCCACCCTTTCCACCGCCTTCGCGCAGGCCCCCGCGCTGGAGATCCGGGCTCTCACTGCCCGCTCCGTCCCACAGGAGACGGGGAAGACCTTTGACATCCAGCTCCGCTTCATCACGAATGTCCCTGCGGTCGCTGAGGCCAACGCTGGCCCGACCAAGGACGCGGAGAAGTACCCCAGCAACAACCACCGCCTGAACCTCACCGGTCTCACCCGCACGATGCAGATGCAGGGCAAAGAGGCTCCGGTGCTGTCCTACACTGTTTACCTGACCCTCACCCCCTCGCAGGGCGAGAAGCTCACCCGGACGCTCAACGTTGCCCCGCCAGCCCCATATCCCGCCGCCAAGCCCGGCAAGGTTGAGCTCACGATCACCGAGCCCACCGGCCGCGACCGCAAGCTCCTCCCCGTGACTGCCGGTATCCCGCTGCCCAAGGGAGCCCTGTACAGGCCAGAGAACGCCAGCCTCGGCAATCACCCCCTGCAGGCCCGCGCGGAGGCCCGCTGGGAAGACGGCAGCATCAAGTGGCTGCTCCTCGACACCCAGCTTGACCTCAAGGCCAACCAGAAGGCCAAGGCCACGCTCGAATACGGCGGCAACGCCTCCTCGCCGGCCATAGCCAGCCCCATCAAGGTGACCGATTTCTCTGGTCGCGTCGGCGTATACGTCACCACTGGTGCCCTCGAAGCGACTCTCCCGCTCGTCGGGAATGCCGAGTTCAAAGGCCTGGGCACCATGACGAGCCGCCTCACTGACGCCGCCGGCCGCGCCTATGACTTCACGCCCGAGTCGGTCACCGTGCTCGAACCAGGCGCTCTCCGCACCGTTGTCCGGATGGACGGCCACTACCGCGACGGCGACGCCCGCCACTTCATGGGCAGCTTGCTCGTCACGTTCTATGCCGGGAAGCCCTATGCTCGCGTGGATCACGTCTTCGGCAATGATATCCTCGCCCCCGGCCCCACTCCTGCGACCAATCACGACCTCGTCCCTGACATGGTCGCGATCAAGTCGCTGTCCCTGGATCTGGCTACAGCCCCCAGCGCCAGCGCCACCGTTGGCGTCGTGGATGCCAATGCCATTCCCGCCCGTTCCGGGGCCCAGTTCGTCCAGCAGTTCGATGACAAGTTCGCTGGCGCGGCCGCCGGCAAGCGCCTCGCTGGCTGGGTGAAGACGGACGCCGTTAGCCTGGCCGTCAAAGACTTCTGGCAGCAGTATCCGAAGTCTCTCGCGGTCACCGACACCGGCCTGCGCCTTGGCCTGTGCCCCGAGATCACGCCAACAGACCTCTACGCCAACAAGCCCGATGAGGAGAAGCTCTACTACAACCTGCGCGATGGCAACTATACCTTCCGCCGCGGCCTGATGAAGCGCCACGAGCTATGGCTCGGCCCTACCGCCGAGGCCGACGAAGTCGCCGCCCTCGCTGCCCGCCATGCCACGATGACCTGCCAGCCCGCCTATTGCGAGCAGGTCCAGACTGCCGGACACAACCTCTCCACCAAGCCTGCCGACTTCGCCATGTTCGACCAGATCCTCGGCACCGGCATCGACAGCTATCTCAAGCAGCGGGACCTCGATCGCGAATACGGCCTGATGAACTACGGTGACTGGTGGGGGGAGCGCCGCCTGAACTGGGGGAACATCGAGTACGACCTGCAGGTCGGCATGCTCCAGGAATACCTGCGCACCGGCGACCTGCGCTTCCTGTACATGGGAGAGGCTTCCTCGCGCCACAACACCGAGATCGATACCATCCACTGGGCGCCGGAGCCCACGCGCCCGCCCAACCAGAGCTACGAGCCCTTCCCCGGCGAAGTCTGGGTCCACTGCATGGGCCACACCGGCGGCTACTATCCCCGCAACTACAAGGACATGGAAGTCTACTCCCTCGGCTACGCCACCAACCGCGGCCACATGTGGGTCGGCGGCAACTTCCTGTACGGGATGCTCTCCGGCGACCCCCTCGTGCTCGACAGCGCCAGGCTCTCTGCCGACTGGATGTCCGGGCCGAACTGCAACAACTTCGACTTCGGCAACGCCCGCGAACCCGGCTGGATGGGTATGGCGGTAATGAGCGCCTACCGCGCCACCCGCGACCCGTTCTACCTCAACGCCGCTGACATCATGTTCACCAAGGTCCATGAGAAGGCCCAGGCCACGAAGCCCGAATATGGCCTCTACTATCACATCCTGCCCAGTGGCCACTGTGACTGCCCCGCCGACCAGAAGCACTACGGCGAGGCTGGCTTCATGGCCGGAGTGCTCATGAGCTCCATGAAGCGCTTCTACGAGGAAACCGGCCGCGAGCAGGTGGCCGATGACATCGTGGGCATCGCCAAGCTCATCGTGGACACGATGTGGGTCCCCGAGGAGAATTCCTTCCGCTACACCTCCTGCCCCAAGACCACCGTCAGTTCCAGCAGCGGCGGCATCATTGACGAGGGTCTCGCCTTCGCCGCCAACCGCACGAACAACGAGGAGCTGCGCGAGATCGTCCGCCTGAGCTTCGCCAACGCCATGCTGGCCCTGCAGAGCACCGGCGGCGGCGGGAAGTCCGCCGGCTATCTCCTGCATTCCATGCCGGGTGCCATCACCGAGATCGGCAAATTCCCCGGTCCCAGCTTTGCCGAATACTATCAGCGTCAGCTACGCGAGGCCCAAAGTCCCGCTCTGGCCACTCTCCCCTCGCTCATGCCCAACCCCGACTTCGAGGAGGGTATCAACGGTTGGGTCCCCCGCACCGGCTTCCGCCTCGAACCCGTTAGCGACATCACCCACTCAGGCCATGGCGCGGTTAAGATCAGCGGCTCGGGCAAGCTACAAAACGAATACATGGTTACCCGCTACGCCTGTGGTCCGCCCTGGGAGATCATGGGCTTGCAGCCCGGCCAGAAGTACCGGCTCTCCGCCTGGATCCGCGTGGACGAGATCACTCCCGGCACACCAGCCGTGAACCTTCGCTGCGCCATCCGTGATCGCGGCCAGACCAGAGATGCCTATGCCACCACCAGCTACGACCTCAGCAAGCCCGGCACCTGGCAGCGCCTCACCTGCGAGTTTACCGCGCCGGCCTATACCACCAGCGCCTACGTGGCGATAAACATGAACACCAAGGAAACCGTCAACATCATCATGTACGCAGATGATCTGACGCTCACCTCGGCCAGCGTGCCCGAGCCGAGCGCGGTCGTCTACAACGCCGCCACCGCCGAACAAGCTACCCTTGCCGGTGGCGCCAGGCTGACCGCGGCCAGGAGTGGCCCCAAGTGGCAGATGATCTCCGGCGGCGGCACCGCCACCTTCAGAGTCGCCGCTCCCGAGGGGCCCAGCGCGCTTTGGCTTCGCGCCCGCAACGACGGCCCGCCCGCCCGTTTGAGCCTCGGCTCGATGGGTATAGCTGAAGTACCAGAGGGCCCGTGGCAGTGGGTCAAGGTCACCCGCGACGGGCAGCCCGCAACTATCAACGCGACCGGTGACCAGACGATAACCGTCACCTTGCCGTCAGGCAGCAAAGTAGGAGTGCAGAAGATCGTCCTCACCAACGATCTGAGCCGGTAGTTGCCGCGTTGATGCCTGTAGGACCGGTCACCAGACCGCGATCATCAAACCTGTCGTGTGGAGGCCTGCCATGGACCTACTCGCCCGTGACATCATGACCGAGACCGTAACGGCGTGCGTACCTGATACCAGGCTTGAGGATGTGGTCAAGACCCTTGCCGAAAGCGGCATCAGCGGCATGCCGGTCATAGACGCCAACCAGAAAGTGGTCGGCATCATCAGCGAAAGCGACCTCCTGCTCGCCGACGAGAAGGAAGCCCCGCGCATGAAGACCGCGCTCTTCGGCTTCTACATCCTGCGCGAGAGCGTCATGGACCGCATGGCCGAACTCCGTGGGGTCCTGGCCAAAGACATCATGACCAAGCACGTCATCAGCTTCCACCCGGAGACGCCAGTCCACGAAATCGCCACCACCCTCGCTGAGAGGAAGATCAACCGCGTCCCCATCGTGGATGACGCCGGCAAGCTCGTGGGCATCGTCTCCCGCGCCGACATTATCAAGGCCATGGTCACCGCAATGTAGAGGCGCACCGTGGCGCGGCCGCCGTGATGTCTCACCACAAACACGAAGACGGGGACGGTACCTTCGCGGTATCCGTCCCCGTTTCACTATCCGGGTCTATCTCACTGCACCGTCAGTATCACCTCAAGCACCAGCGCCTTCGTCTTCTCAGGCCGAACCGTGATCTTGCCCCTGTACTCCCCCGCCTTCAGCCCCTCCGGCACCACCACCCCGACCACGTAGCCCTGCGTCATATCACGCGCCACATCCACATGGCCCGGCGTGTCCCCGCCGTCTACAGCGGCTATCGTCACCGCCTCCTTGGCTATCTTCCCCGCCTTCCCCCTGAGCTCCCCCGCCGTCACTTGCACCGCCTGCAGGTCCTTCCCCACCGGCACCACCACAAACCGCCCCACCACCCGCTCCCCTGCCTTCGCCGCAAGCTTCAGCTCATTCCCTGCCTCCGCCGTCTCGCCGATCGCGAGTCCCCACTCCGGCTTCTTGTAGCCATGCTGGCTCCAAAATGACCACACCCGCAGCCC
>JBDKRC010000183.1:0-3836 GCA_039683575.1 Armatimonadia bacterium
GTGCGTCCATGGCGGAGACCTGGAAATTCATGCAGAGCCGCAAGAAGATCGTGGCCGACGCATTCGCCACCGAGGTCTATACCCTGTGGCTGGAGGAAGAGGTCGCCCGTGGCAACATTCCGATGCCACCAGGTTACACCCCGGACGACTTCTACGATCCGATGGTCCGTGAAGCCCTGACCTGCTGCACCTGGATCGGCGCAAGCCGAGGCCAGATCGATGAGAAGAAAGAAACAGAAGCCGCGGTCTTGCGCCTGGACAACCAGCTGACGACGTTGGAGGACGAATGTGCCCGCCTCGGTTTAGACTGGCGTCAAATAATCCGGCAGAGGTCCCGCGAGCAGAAAATGATGAAGCAGTACGGCTTGGAGCCGGCTGCGAAGAAGGCGGCCGCCGGGCCGAGCAGCCCAGATCAAGATGAGGAACCAACCGAATGAGCGTGACCGTTTCCCAACAAGCCATGCTGCGCATGAACCACGCAGCCGTGATGGTGGCCGTCAATAAGACCAGTCTGCAGATGGACTTGCAGACCTTGCACGCAGAAACCCCAGAGAGCGGCGAACGCAAACGTGCGGAAGTCATGGAGTCTCTGTGCGCGGCCTACGGCTTCGACAGCAAAGCGCAGAACAAGCCCTTCGCCTTCCAGAACGGCGTGGCAATCATCCCCATCCACGGCAGCCTGATCAACCGGTTCGGCCAGTGCTACGGGTATGTGACGGGCTACAACTTCATCCGCCGGCAGCGTGATGCCGCCATGGCGGATCCGGACGTCACGGCGATCGTTTACGACGTCAACTCCGGCGGCGGAGAGGCGGCGGGTTGTTTCGAGCTGGCAGACGAGTCATTTGCGCTGCGCGGCACCAAGCCGACCATCTCGATCGTCGACAGCGCATGCTATTCGGCCGCCTACGCCCTGGCGTCCACTTCCGACCAGGTGGTGGTCACACCGACAGGCGGCGCGGGCAGCGTGGGGGTCTACACCATGCACGTCGACATGAGCAAGATGTTGGAGGACTGGGGCCTGAACATCACCCTGATCCACGCAGGCGAACACAAGGTGGACGGACACCCCTATGCGGAACTGCCGGAGGATGTCCGGGCAGACATGCAGAAATCGGTGGACGCGACCTACAACAAGTTCGTGGAATCGGTGGCCAGGAACAGAAATCTCAGCGTCGAGGCCGTGAAAGACACACAGGCGCGGTGCTATAGTGCAGACGATGCACTGGCGCTAGGGCTGATCGATAGTGTAGCATCACCTCTTGAGGCTATTCGGGCGTTCCTGGGTGGCCCCAGCGAAGCGTCAAACGATGAAACGACAGGAGATTCCTTGATGGAACTTAACGAAGCCAAACAGGCCGAACGGCAGCGCGTAGGGGCCATCATCGGTCACCCGAATGCCAAAGGCCGCGAGGCCATGGCAAACCACCTGGCCCTGAACACCGACATGTCGGTCGACGATGCCGCCGCTCTCTTGGCCGTGGCGCCGGTGGCTCACGTCGAAGTGGTCGAAAAGACCGAAGAGGCAGCCAAGCCCAAGAACGAGAAGTTCGTCGAGGCCATGAACCAAGACGATCACCCCAACGTTGGCCCGGATGGCAAGCCCCTCGAGTCGGCAGAGAAAACCCAAGCCAACGAGCTGATGGAAGCGTTCACCGCCGCCACCGGCTATGACTTCACCAAGTAAGGAGCTGAGATGAACGGACACACTCCCTTCGCAGGCAACGTGGACCTCGGCTCCTATGCACCGGTTCAACTGTTCGCCGGCAGCGCAGACGTCGTTACCGATAACTTCCCGGTGGGCGGCAACCTCGCGCAGTACCAGGTATTCGCAGTGAACGCCGCAGGCGCTGCCGTCCCGCACGCACCGGCCGCGTCGGACGGTACTGAAAAAGCTGTTGGTATCGCGCTCTACGCAGTGACCCTGGCCGCAGGCGGCCGCGTGGCCGGTTATATCGGCGGTGACTTCAATCATGAAGTCCTTGTGTGGGCCGCGTCCCTCGACACCCTGGCGAAACGTAAGGCTGCGTTCCTGCGCACCAACATCGCCATCAAGTCACTGCTGTAAGGAGCAACGAACATGGCAGGTCTTTTCCAGACTTATCAACTGCTGGAAGTGCAGCGCAAATTCAAGCGTCTGCCCAGCTTCTGGCTGAACTTCTTCCCCCGCCAAGTGAACTTCGAGGAGGAGGCGATCGCCTTCGACAAGGTTCACGTAAACTACGCCCGCCTGGCGCCTTTCGTGGCCCCGACCGCGCAGGGCCGAGTGCTCAAGCACGAAGGCTTCCATCGCAAGGCGTTCAAGCCGGCCTACGTCAAACCGAAAGACGTGGTCGACCCGAACATGATCCTGCCGGTTCAACCCGGTGAGATCCCGGCCATGGGCAAGCTGTCTTTGGCCCAGCGTCGCGCTGCGGTGATCACCTATCTGCTCCAGCAGCAACGTGCCATGCACGAGAACCGCTGGGAATGGATGGCGGCCCAAGCGGCTATCTACGGCTACGTGGATGTCGCAGGCGAGGATTACCCGACCACTCGCGTTGACTTCGGACGTGATGCGGCGCTGACCATCACCGCCAACTGGAAGGACGCCGGTGCGAAACCGCTGGACGACATCTACGCCGCCCGCCGCCTCGCCAACGACAAGTCCATGTCCGGGGCAACCGTCACCAAGATCATCATGGGTGCCACTGCCTGGGGCGACTTCTACGCTCGCGAGAAGGACCGCCTGAAGGACCTGATGGACAAGACTCAGGTCAACGGCAACACCAGCGTCACCAAGCTGTGGGATGGCTTCGAAGGCATCGAGTATATGGGTCGCATCTCCGGTTTCACCGGCGGCGGTCTGATCGAGATCTGGGTAGACACCCGCAAGTACACCGATGAAGCTGGCCAGATGCAGTACCTGATGCCGCAGAACGGTTGCGTGGGTATCTCCGAGGCCATCCAGGGCGTCCGTTGCTTCGGCGCGATCCTGGACAAGGGTGCCGGTTACCAGGCTCTGCCGTTCTACCCGAAAAACTGGGAGAACGAAGACCCGAGCGTGGAGTACCTGATGTCCCAGGGCGCACCGCTGATGGTACCGTCCGACCCCAACGCCTCCTTCCTGATCAAGACCAGTACCTGATCAGCGAGCTAATCAGATTGGCCCGGGAGACCGGGCCTCTCTTTCATCAGACAAGAGGATTGCCCCATGGCAGATGTAATTCGCAAAGCCTTGCAGACCATCATCCTGTACCGCGACGGTTCCCAGAAGATGGTGACGCCGGGTGAAATTGTTACCCTGACCGAAAAAGAACACAACGAGCTGCGCCAGATCAACCCGGATTGCCTGGGTAAGTTGGATGAAGCCGAACTGGCGCTGCTCGAGAAGACCACCGCAAGCGACAGCAAGGCGGAGCCGGACAAGACCCAGGGCAAGGGCGGCAAAGCCGGCACCCGGGGCAAGGAAGAAGAGCTCTAACATGGCGAACTTGGCTGAGATAAAGGCCAGAGCAAGAAAGGCCGTTCATACGGCCTTTTCTGTATCTGCGGACCACAGGGCCTACGGGTCAGACACCCCCACCGCCATCATGGTCCGCTGGCATAACAAGCTGGTGCTGCAGGGCAACGGCACGTCAGACGGCTATGCCAGCACCATTGAAGGCATCGACCGTCTGGTCTTCAACCTTGACGAACTGGCGGAGAAAGGCATCGCGCTTGAACGGGGCGACACGGTAACCATGGGCCCGTTGTACCAGAACGTTGTGCTGGTGCTCGAGGAGATGGAGCCCGCGACCGGGCCGGTTGAGCAGAAGTGGTGGGTGGCCCGGAAATGATCCGCGTCAGCAATAAGG
>JBDKRC010000184.1:0-35934 GCA_039683575.1 Armatimonadia bacterium
GGATGAGCCCGGACAGGTAGCCCCCCGGGATCAGGGCTCGGAACGTCTGCTCCTTGAAAGCGGGCATCGCTCCCGCGCAGACTGAAGTGAGGCCGCTCCAGCGCGTGATGCGGTGGAAAAGACAGTCATAGGTCAGGCTGAGCCTTCCAGAGGGCTCGATCACGACCGTTTCTTTGAGACTCCAGATAGGCGCATTGTGGTATACTTTGGGGTGCGAACACTCGCGGCTGATCTCTACAGTCGCCTTCCCCTCCGCGAGAACCACTCGCATCTCCGGTGCCCGATCGCCCAGTCCTGGCGTTTCGGTCTGGCAGGCCCGCACTCCGGCGCCATCCTCGGTCGAGTGTGGTGTGGTATAGAGGGAGATGAAGGGGAAAAGAAGCGTCTGTCCGGACTTCACGTTGGAGATGGTGCCGCTCAGCCGGACAGTGACGCTGAAGCGGTCGGTGCCAAGTGTCACTCCGCCTTCCGCCTTGCCCAGTTCACGAACTTGCGCCGACGCCAGTGAAGGCAGCATCAGCAGAACCGGCATCACAGCGAGAAGACAAGCATCCGTCTTGCGCCACTGGATAGGGGCCATGTCTGCCTCCAAATGCTCCTGTACCAACGGGTGATGGGGCTGAAGTCTTCCGCGCGCTCGTTGCCCAGACCTGCCGGGCGAATACCGCGATATGCCAGTTCCGATCAAGTATCTGCTTCGGGTCAGGCCGGACCGCAAAACTCAAGATTGGCAGTCACAAACGCCGGAATTGGCCCTTTCCTTAGGCGTTCTTGAACATTTCATTAGGTTATTCGGCGACAATAGACACTGGTTGGCGGACTGCGCACCTGAGGTCAGTTCTCAATCTGGCTCAGGCCGGTCCTAATCTGGCACGAGAGAGGCTGGGGGAACCATACCATGACTCAACCCATTGGCAAGCAGGCTTCCGAAGCGGCTGGTCTGACGGAAGCCGACTGCCGGCTGTACCAACAGGCTGCTGAGAACCTCCGAGACTGCCTCTGGTCCTACTACCTCGAGCCAGAGCCTGGCCTCGCGCTCCTGACGAGGGGCGTACACGACCTGACCGGCTACACACGCCAGGAATTCGCCGAGCGCCCCGAGCTTTGGTTCGAGATCATTCACCCCGAAGACCGCCCCGCCGTGCTGCAGGAAAGATCCAGGCTCATCGCCGGCACAACGACCGATGTTCACTACCGGAACCGCATCATCCGCAAGGACGGCGAGATTCGGTGGACCCACACGCGTGCCCGCGCCACCCGTGACGAAAAAGGCCTGCGTCTGGATGCCATCACCAACGACGTCACCGACCATGTGCGTCTGGAGGAGAAAGTCCGCCGTGCGGATCGCCTGTCGGCGGTGTCCCTACTGGCCGGTGGAATTGCTCATGAGTACAACAACCTGCACTTTGCCATTTTGGGGACGCTGGACCTGCTCTTGATGCGCAACGATCTTGAGACAGGGCTGCGCCAGCACATAAACCGCGTCCGTGAGGCGGCGGAGAGAGCCTCGGACATTACCAACAAGCTGGTCTCGTTCGCCCGTGGCGGCACCGGCGGCCGCGAAGTCATGGAAGTTGCGGAGCTCATTGAAGCGACCTTGGGCATGGTTCAGAAGGAGTTCACCACCAAGGGCATCGAGGTGGAGATCAAGCACCCACCGTTGCCGCTGCGGATCCATGGCAACCGCGCCGAACTCGGGCAGGTCATCGTCAACCTCGTACTCAACGCCCAGCAGGCGATGGCCGACTCGCAGACAAAAAAGCTGACCTTGAGCAGTGGCATCCGCGAAGGCCGGGTCTACATCACCATCAAGGACACTGGGCATGGCATCAGCGAAAGCAACATGCCCCGTCTTTTTGACCCATTCTTCACCACCAAGGGCGCGGCAGGGTCATGGCTTGAGGAACGTGCTGCCACCGACGCCTACCTGCCGGGCCGGGGGCTGGGGCTAAGCGTCGCGCAGACGATTGTGCAGGAGCACGGGGGCGATATCGAGGTAGAAAGCGAAGTGGGGGCCGGCACCAGGTTCACCGTCTACCTGCCACCGGCGGAGCAACTCGAGGGCCATCCTGGCGACACTTCGCCCTTTATCGCCATGCGGCAGGGGCGCATCCTCATCGCCGACGACGAGGAACCCGTGCGGATGGTCTGCCGCGAGCTTCTGGAGCGCCTGAGCTACGACGTAGCCGAGGCGGAGGGCGGCGAAGTAGCGCTGGATCTGCTCAACCGGGAGCCCTTTGATCTGGTTCTGGTTGACTTGCAGATGCCCGACATCAGTGGGCTGGAGTTGATACGCCGCATCAACGACATTCCGTCGCAGCGCCGTCCGGCCAAGCTCATCATCACCGGCAACATCGATGACCTCCCCCCGGAGACCTGCGCCGACCTGGGGATCTCAGGGCTGCTGCAAAAGCGCTCGAATCTGAGCGAGTTGGTGAGCAAGGTCCAGTTGGCGCTGGCTTCACGCCGCTAGTTGTATACTGTATGCAAAATGCAAAAAGCCGCCGGCAATGCCGGCGGCTTCTTCGTTTCTGGGGCACCACAGGTCTATGTGTGCGCTTGCTGCCACTGAAGCGCCGCGTCAATGATCCCGTAGATGTCATACTGCGGATCGTATCCGAGCACCTTGCGCGCTTTGTTGATGTTGATCTCAAACGAATGGTAACCCGAGGCGGTGATGATGGCCGTCTGCAGTCCGATCTTGGCCGCCAGATAGCTCGCGGCCTTGTCATATTGGAACGCCGCGGGGGCGGCGATGTTGAAGGTCTCGCCGAGGCTGGCCGGGTTACCCAGCGCGCGGTCAAAGGCCTGCACCACGTCGTTCAGATGCACGATGTGCCGCGTATAGGGCTTCCCCTTCTCGTTGACCAGGATCGGCACGCGGTTCTCGCCACGGTCGAGCATGGCGCGGAGTTCGTCGGTCAAGTACTCATCCCACCCGTGGCCCTTCTCCGCCGGGTTGAGGTTGCGCAGTGAGAGGTGGTTGAGGATGTCCGCCTTCTCAAAGATCCACGACATGCGCAGAATGGTCGTGGGCAGGGCATACTGGATGTTGTACTGGTTGAACATTACCTCTTCCATGACCTTACTGAAGGCATAGTAGCCCGGGTAGGCCATGAGCGGGTGGGTCTCGTCAATCGGGTGAGTGTGCGGATAGAACCAGATGCCGCAAGCGGCGTCTCCGCCCGCCAGAATGAGTTGCTTGATATCCAGCTCCCGGGCCGCCTCAAGCACGTTGAACGTCCCCTTGAGGCTCACATCGAAGAAGGTCTCGGGGTCCTCCTTGGTGGTGGCAAGGCACAGCACGCCATCACAACCGGCCATGGCCTGCCGGACATCGTCCACCTTCCTGATGTCACCTGCAACCGATTCCAGCCCCGCAGCCTCGGGCAGTGGCGTCCGATGCACCATCGCTCGAATGGTGATTCCATGTCCGAGGAAGTGGTTGGTCAGCGCCTGGCCAAGCTTGCCACTGCCACCAAAGACAGCCAGCTTGCGGAGGTTGAGGGTGTTCATGTCACATGTCCTATCCAGTGATCTAGTAGCCTGCTTCAATACCAGCGAACCAAATGGCCATTCGGCCGTCGTCCTCCCCCCTCCTTCGTCCCGACCCGACTTTGTCGTCTTGAGCAAAGCGAGTATCCCCCCGACTGCCCAATCACCTGTCGCTCAAAATGGGGACGGAGCCTTGGCGCGGGCGCAAGCTCCGCGGGAACCTTCACAGTCATCGCCGCGCAAAGGCTCCGTCCCCATTTTGACCACCCAGCTCCCGTCCCGCGTTGCCTATCCGTACAGCCAGGACACCGGGAAGCGCGTTACCTGGGTCAGGTTCAGCCCACCTGTGGCGCGCTGTCCCGCGCAGTATGCCAGCAGGACGTCATCGCCCTCAAAGTGCATCGCCGTATAGCAGTACCACCCGCCCGGATCATCCTCCAGCACCCGTCGCGTCTCCCACGTCTCGCCCTCATCGCGTGAGATAGCCGCTACCAGCGGTGTCCGTTTGCCCTCGTACTCCGCAGTGATGCTGCTGTGATCGTTGTACACGAGCAACAGATCGCCCGTTGAGGGTATCCGCTTGCAGGTGGCCGGGCTGACCGGCGATCTGAGGTCAGTCGGCTCCACCCGCGACCAGGTCTGCCCCTGGTCTTCCGAGTAAGTTCGGTACAGGCACCCCATCAGCGTGCGGAACAGCATGAGCAGGCGCCCGTCCATCAGTTCCACCAGGCCCGGCTCCTGCAGGTTCACGGGCTCCGGCGTGTTGGGGATCATCTCGCTGCGACCCCAGGTCCGCCCGCTGTCATCGGACAGGAAGCACACTCCGTTGCCGATGCCGAGGCTGCTGCCATTGAAGGTCTGATGGTCCGCCGCCGGGATGATGATACGACCCGACGAGAGTTGCACCAGCCGGTCATTGTTCACCACATAGTACGATGGCGGCTGCGAGCAGCAGATCGCATCGCTCCATGATTTCGCCTCATCGCTTGAGAACCTGGCCATGTAGTCCAGCGTCTGCGCCTCGCCAACCCGGTTGCGCACCAGGTATCCCAGCATGATCTCGCCAGACTGCAGCCGTAGGAACGACACCGACATGGTGTTCATCTGTCCCTCGTTAAGGATCAGGACCAGATCCTCGCCCCACGTCTTGCCGCCATCGCCCGAGTACCTCGAGGCCACGTAAGAGGGACTGTCATCCCGTCCCTCGTTGCCGTAGAAGTGGCTATAGGCAAGCATCAGGCGGCCATCCTTGAGCTTCACGAAGGCGCCCTCTGAATTGCGCGGATTGTCCGGCCCCGGCGGCAGGAGCGGGTTCCTATGAAGCTGTGGGTCGGTCAACATGACTGCACCTCACTCGGATGTGGAGAAGATTGTGGAAAGGCATCGGGCAGAAAGGGCCGTGCAACCTGCCAAAATCCCCAGACAACCAGCATTGTCAAGCTTTGTCGCCAATAGTTGTACTCGGCATCGCGGTGTCCGGTCTTGTGTTATCCACAATTCACCGACACGTTTTCCACCGATTCACCGCCGATTTTCAGTTTGGGGCCACGCCAGGACCACTCACGTCTCTGATCAAGAGCGCCTCTGCGTCGGGAGCCGTGGGTGGGGAAGTAACGTCCAGCCCCGACAGCCGCGCCTGCTCACATTCCTCGATGACCAGCCCGTGCTGCCAGGGCCCCGTGACAGCCTCCCAGGACACCCGCAAGCCCTCGATCCGCAGTCCCTGCACATGTCGCGCCAGTAGTCCTGCAGGCACACCGTTGGTCCCACACGGGGTCGCTCTCAGGTCGGCCAGGTTGGGGTTCACCTCGCCGCCGGTGAGTCGCAGATCAATGTCATGCAGGTGTATGTCCTGCACCGGGTGACCTGGATTGCCGCCGATGTAGCTGCCCTCCCGCGCGAGGGCGCGGAAGTGCGAGAACGACAGGTTACGGATTTGCGCCGGGCGCTTCGCATGCTCGCCCAGCAGCATGTTCCACGGCATGACGGCATCAATCAGGAAGTTCGACAGGTGGAGGTTCTCGATGGTCACGCCATGCGCGGTGCGTTCGGAATACGCGGACACAATGCTCAAGCCGGTGCGTGACTCTTTGACTATGATGTTCGAGAGAGTGCAGTTGCGAACCACGCCATCGCCGACGCCGATGCGGATGGCATTGCAGGGGGTGCTCAGCACGCAGTTGGTTATCACCACATTCTCGCAGGGCTGCGCGTGCTCGCCCAGCAGCCGGCTGTGGCCACGCAAGGTGATGGAGTCGTCGCCGGAGTGGATGACGCAGTCACTGACGGTCACATCGCGGCAGCAGTCAAGGTCTATCCCATCGCCATTGGCGGTCTGCGGCGGGTTGGTGATGCGCAGCCCCCGTATCCTCACGCCGTCGCAGCCAAGCAGCAGCAGCGTCCAGTACGGGCTGTCCACCAGCGAGACGTCTCGCACCGACACGTTGGTGCAGCGGCAGAAGAACACCATCTGGCCGGGACGCCACGGTCCGATGGGGAAGTTGCGGGCCTTGCGACGGTACGTCGTCGTGACTTCAGCTTCTGGCAGGGCCTCGAAGAAAGCGCCGCTATTGCCGTCTATGGTGCCCTCGCCAGTGATCGCCACGCAGTCTTGCTGGTAGGCGATAATCAGATGGGCGCCGGTTACATTCTCAGTAGTGAAGACCGGGTTCTCCGGGAAGATATCATCCGGATTGTAGTCCTCCCGCCTGCTGCTGCCGCGCAGGACTGCGCCAGCGGTGAGATGTAGCGTGACATGGCTCTTGAGATAGAGCGTGCCGGTGAGATATGTGCCAGCGGGCACGACCACAGTCCCCCCACCGGCGCCATGGCAGGCGTCAATGGCCTGCTGAAGGGCAGCGGTGTCGAGGGCTATGCCGTCACCTACGGCGCCAAAGGCGCGGACATCGTGATACGCGGGGAAGAGTTGCATATTCAGCCTCAAGTTGCCTGGGTCAGCACGAGCGCTGGTAGCATTCGCCGGAAGTCCCTCAAAGGCCTTGGCAGTATTTGGAGGTTGCTCTTGTCCAGAACGGGAAGAGACAGCCGCAGCCGACGTAGTGCTGCAGGAGGCAATACATCGTGGACAACTGGGTCTCACATCCCGATCAGGTAGACGCACTCGTCGCAAAATGGCAGTCGGAGTATCCGGGCTTGCTGCAGGTGGAGCACACGAAACAGTACACCGGACGCCCTGTATGGGCGCTGACGGTCACAGACCGCAGTGTGCCCGACGACAACAAGAAGAAGGCGATCATCTTCAAGCCCCATGCCCATGAGCCGGCGCCCATCGCGGGGCAGATGAATGTCATGTCGCAGCTTCTGACCGGGCGCACACTGGCGGGTGAAGCAACAGAGCTGCCTCGGGAGCGCTACCTAAGCGAATGTGTGCTGTGCTTCATGCCCGACGCCAATCCCGCGGGAACGGCCGCGGCGCCGGTTGAGGCGTGGGACGGCACACAGTACACCAATGAGGAGTTCTGGGCGTGGATGCGGGGTGTAGACCCGGAGACCGGCAAAATGTGGAAGCGCGTGGACCTCTGGGACGACACGAAGGAGGAGACACTGCCCACGCGCTACGGCATTGTCTATGAACAGATCTCCGAGCATGAGTATGTCGAGCCAAACCGTCACCAGCGGTCTTCGCTGCACCAGTGGCTCAAGCGCCTGCGGGAGCGGACCCAATGGGACCGGCTGCTGGACCTACACCAGACGGAGTTCGTGGGGCAAATGGGGAATTCCATGGTTATCCTCCCCGCGGGCTATCCCACCCAGCCCCAGGAGCGGCAGGAGATCGAGACCCGGTGGGCCCAGCGCCTCCTTCAGGCATGGGCGCAGGTTGACGGCGGCAGGCCCATCATGAAGGCAGAGCCGCTGAATTACGGCCCCGACCAGTTGAACTACTTCCTGCAGGTCTTCGGTGACGTCTACCAGACCTGCAACATGATCACCAGCGAGATCCAGAACAACAGCCTGCTAACCCCGCCGCCGGTGCAGCAGAAGCTGAACGAAGTGGCAATCGTGGAAACGGTGGAGGACATGCTGGAGGGGTAGAACTGGCAGAAGCTGTCATGCTGAGCGTAGCGAAGCATCTCGCTTGCTACGAGATGCTTCGCTACGCCTTGGTTGACGAGTTTGACAGGGGATTCTACGGCTTCATGTGGCTCGCGTCGCCGTTCGGCCAGTAATGCCACGGCAAGAACCCCGTATAGGTGCCATCGAACTCTCCGTCTGGCTTCATCCACTTGGCGTGGCCATCGCAGAAAGTGATGTTGACGCCATCGTTGTGAAGAGTGGCCAGGTGCGGGGTGTAGGTCGCGCCGAACCCGTGAGGGTTTGAGCACGAGGCGAGTTGGTTCTGGTTCTCCACGAACAGGAAGTGCTCGGATGGGTACTGTATCGTGCCCAGGGACCAGCCGTAACCGTGATTGTAGTTGATGCCGTAGCCCCAGGCCTGTGTGTTGCGGCTGGGACACACGAGAATCTGTTTGCTCTTCATGTACGGCTCCAACTTGTCCGGCCAGAAGTACGGGTCCGGATAGCGGTAGGTCACAATTCGCTCATCGTAATCCTGTGCGTACGACAGCGCAGCCGTGCCAAGTTGTCGCATGTTGCTCAGACAACTGCTCTGACGTGCCTTCTCCCGGGCTTTGGCGAAGACAGGGAACAGAATGGCGGCCAGAATCGCGATGATCGCGATGACTACCAACAACTCAATCAGTGTGAAGCCTCGACGCATGCCGATCACCCCTTCAGGATCATGCTACAGAATTGCTTCTCCGGGGACTCCCGGGGCACCTGCATCCTTTTTTGCACCTGCCTGAGCAAATCTGCACCCCTGGGGTGTAACCTGCTGTTGTCGGTAGCCGTGTCGTCGGACTGTAGGGCGGGGGCTCCGTACCCCGCCTGCCGTTATCCACGATTACCTATCGCCACACGCGGCGGGGTACGAACTGTGATGCAGACATCGCCAAGCCCCGCCCTACAGTGGAGGGTCACACCCCACCCCTGCGTCATGTGTTGCAGCGCCACCGTCGTGTGCTATAATGGCCCTGGAAGAGGGGAGTGATAAGATTGGGCGAGGACGTCGTTGTCGAGCCACGAGCACACCGCGTGGCCAATCAGGTGACAGGGCTGCTGATCTTCCTGGTGGGGGTCGGTCTGCTCGTTCTCGTGTTCATGTGGGCACACGAGCTGTACCGCGGCATTGATGCCCCGATGTTCGGCGTCTACCCGGCGACCGAGCAGCCGCAGGTGGCCGGAACGCCCAAGGCTGCACCCCTGCCGCCGGGGGCTGTGAAGGCCGAGCCTCGCACCGCCCGTGCCCTCACACCCACTGCCATGGCCCTGCTCGCCAAGCTGCTGGCCCTGATCGTCATGGGCTGGCTGGCGGCGCTGGTGGCCGGCAAGGGCATCGCTCTCGCTGTCAGCGCCTGTAAGCGCGAATGAGGCGTCACTGTGGCTCAGGGGCGCGTGCATGTGATTGTTAGCGGCCGCGTGCAGGGCGTCGGCTTCCGCTACTTTGTGCAGCGTGAGGCGTGGCGGCTGGGGCTCAAAGGCTTTGTGCGCAATGTCTCAAGGGCGAAGCTTGAGGTAGTGGCAGAGGGCGAGCAGGCGGCGCTGGACGAGTTTGTGAATGAGGTGGGGGAGGGGCCACCGGGGGCGCGGGTGGAAAATGTTCAACTATCGCGCCAAACCCCTGCAGGCGATTTTCGCAGTTTCGAAGTCAGAGCTTCGTCAGGATAATCGGGGGACCCCACATGTCTGACAATCCCGCCCAGGTCTTGTTGGTTGATGATGATGCACTCGTGCTCAAGGTGTGTGCTGACGCGCTTCGCCATGCCGGCTATGCCGTAACGCCGGTCGGCACCGGCCAGGGGGCGCTGCAGGCCTTCGCGGAGCAGCCTTTCGAGGCCGCGGTGGTAGACCTCGTCCTGCCGGATGTGGACGGCCTGACGCTTCTCGGGGCCATGCGCGAGGCCGATCCCGACATCGTTGTCATCCTGATGACCGGCTACGCCAGCGTCGAAAGCGCCATCGAGGCTGTGCGGCGCGGGGCGTACGACTATCTCCGCAAACCCTTCACCGCCGACGACCTGTCCCGCGTCATGAAACGCGGCCTGAGCCAGCGACAGCTTGCCGTGGAAAACCGGCAGCTAATGCGCGATCTGGACGTCATGAACCAGGAGTTGTCCGAGAGGGTCCGCGTGGCCACGGAAGAACTCCATGCCTTCATAAGCCTCGGCCGGCGGCTCGACGAAGCCGAGGGGCCCCTGCCCCTGCTGTCCGACCTCACAGTGGCTGCAACTCAACTCGCCGGGGCGACGACAGGTGCCATATTCCTGGGTCACGCCGATGGCCGATTCGAGTGCCTTGTGGCCGAAGGTGAAGCCGCAGCGGCGCTCCGGGCCGGTTCGCCAGGAGCTCTCCCCTTCGCCGGGAGACAGCGGAGCGTCTGGCAGGACCCCCTGTTCGACGAATGTGCCGCAAGCGACAAGCCGGTCATCCGGCAGCAACTCCTGGCCTCGCCGGACACGGCGAATGGGCCGCTGGCGCTGTTAGGCCTGAGTTCGGCCATGGTCATTCCGCTCAACGCCGTCAGCGGGACGGTGGGCGTGCTGGGGCTGTTTGACGGTGAGGGGTTCACCGAACGGCAGGCAAGCCTCGTGAAGGTGCTGGCGGCGCAGGCGGCCGAGGTCATCCTGCTGACGCGCCGGCTAACGAAGCCCGCGGGCGAGACGGAAGACGGCTTTGTAGACCTGCAAGACGTTTTGGGAGCGCAATAGTGGCCTCTGACTGTCCCTGGTGGCAAGTATTCTTCGATAGCGCCGACTCGCTGATCCTGTCACGCTTCCCCAGCGCGACCGAGACCAGGCTGGAGATTGAAGGCCTCAAGCGCCTCGTCCCCCTGCAGCCCGAAGACCGCATCGCCGACGTCTGCTGCGGAATGGGGCGGCATCTGCTCCCGCTGGTCTCGCAGGGCTATCAGGTGGTCGGGCTGGACCGCTCGCCGATGATGCTGGCGCTGGCCCACCGTGGAGCGCAGGCGGCGGGGCTGCAGGCGCGTCTCGTGCTGGGAGACTCCTCGCGGCTGCCCTTCAGGGACGCCAGCCTCGATGTGGTGCTCAATCTCTTCAACAGTTTTGGCTACTTCGAGCGCGAGGAGGACGACCGGCGGGTGCTGGCGGAGGCGGCCCGAGCCCTGAAGCCAGGCGGTCGATTCCTGCTCGACACCCGCAACAAGAAGCACCAGATCCTGTTCGCGCCCTACCACGAGCCGATGCGCCTGCACGATGGGCGCGAGTTGATCATGCGCTGCGCCTTCAGCCAAGACACCCAGCGGCTGGTCTCCAGGTGGTACGACGCCAACGACCAGAGCCGGCTGGTGCACGAGGCCTCCATAAGGCTCTACGCCCCGGCCGAGATCGAGGCCATGCTGGAGGAGGCCGGCCTGCGAGTGCAAGCCCGGTACGGGGACTACGAGGGGAATGAGTTTGAGGGGTGGGAGAGACAGCTGCTATTCGTTTGCCACAGGGCCTGACGGCCCGGCGGAATCAAACAGGGCGCACCTCGCGGTGCGCCCTGTTTTCGTTTGTGCTGACTCGTCGTTACGCGACGTTCCAGGCGTCGTAGGCCTGCTTGATCGCGGCGAGGTTGTCGCCCTTGGGGCCAAACTCGTGGGTGACGAAGCCGTCGTAGTCGAGGGCTGCGACCGCGCGAGCGATGGCCGGGTAGTAGATCTCCTGCTGGTCGTCGAGATCATTGCGGCCGGGGTTCCCGGCGGTGTGGAAGTGGGCGATGAAGTCGATGTTGTCCTGGATGGTGCGGATGAGGTCGCCTTCCATGATCTGCATGTGGAAGATGTCGTAGAGCACCTTGACGTTCGGCGAGTCCACCAGCTTGCACATGTGGACGGCCCACTCGGTGTGGTCGCACTGGTAGCCGGGGTGGCTGACGCGGCTGTTGAGCAGCTCCGTGGTCAGCATGATGCCCTTCTCTTCGGCGAAGGCGGCGACGCTCTTGAGCACCGCCGCGCAGTTCTCCATGCCCTGAATCTCTGACAGGCCGAAATAGCGGTCGCCGGAGAGGCAGCACAGGTTGTGGATGCCGAACTTGGCAGCCTTCTCGATGTTGACCATCAGCTCGTCGTGAATGCGGTCGAAATTCTCCGGCTTATTCATGCCATCACGCAGCGACTGGTGTCCGCCGATGAGTGAAAGCTCCATCCCGGCGTCCTTGATGCGCTGCCACTGCTCTTCAGGCGCAAAGTCAAACGCCTGATAGCCGATTTTCTTGGCTTCCTCGATTGCCCGCTCCGGCGTGATATCGCCGCGGCAGACAATGCCCCAACAGATGCCCTGCTTGATTGGTTTCATCTAGTCCTCCAGACGTTGGTGCCAGGCCGCAGCCTTGGCTCATACCCGATTCTTCGTGTATTATCAGAAACGGCGGCGTATGCTTCCGCATCCGCGGCTGAATCTCCTACCTGATGCTGACTTTTCCCTGCATCAGCGGTGAGAGGCGGGGCTCTGGGGCATGCACGACATACCGATCCTGAGAGAATTGCTGATTCTCATCATCGTGTCGCTGGCGGTGGTGCACCTCGTGCGGCGGGCCCGAGTGCCGGCGGTGGTGGGCTTCCTGCTGTCCGGAATGCTGCTTGGCCCCGGCGGATTGGCCCTTATCAAGGACCAGCACACGGTTGAGATGCTCGCCGAGATCGGTGTGGCGCTTCTCCTCTTCACCATCGGGCTCAAGTTCTCCGTGCAGGAGATGCTGCGGCTGAAGTACTGGGTCTTTGGGGCAGGCGCTCTGCAGGTGCTCCTGACCATCGCCGGGGGCTTTGCCATCACCCGCGCCCTCGGCTTCCCCGTGAACCTCAGCCTTCTGGTTGGCTTTCTGATCGCGCTCTCCTCGACAGCGATCGTGCTCAAGCTCCAGGAAGAGCGCGGCGAGACCGCCGCCCCCCACGGACGCCTGTCGCTGAGTGTGCTGATCTTCCAGGACCTCGCCGTAGTGCCCCTGCTGCTGCTGGTGCCGATGCTGGGCACCGGGGGAGTTCATTGGCAGGGGGCGCTCCTGGGGCTGGCCAAGTCTCTGGGGCTGGTGGTGCTGATTCTTGTCGCCTCCCGCCTTCTGATCCCCCGGGTGCTTGGCTACGTGGTAGCCTCACGGAGCCCCGAGGTCTTCACCCTGTCCATCATCGCCATCGCGATGGGCACCGCGTATGTGTCGGGCGAGGCCGGGCTATCGCTGGCGCTGGGGGCCTTCCTAGCTGGCATCGTGATCTCCGAGACTGACTACTCGCACCACGTGGCGGCACAGATCCTGCCGCTGCGTGATGCTCTGAGCAGCGTCTTCTTCGTCTCCATCGGGATGCTCGTATACCCGGCAAGTTGGCTCGCGCTGGGACCCACACTCGTCGGGTTCACGGTCGGCCTCATCCTTCTCAAAGCCTTCGTCGTACTGGTTGTTACCTTGCTCTTCGGCCTGGGCCTGCGCAACGGCATCATGGCCGGAATGGCCCTGGCGCAGGTCGGTGAGTTCTCGTTCCTGCTCGTGCAGGCAGCCTCGGGAACCGAGCTTCTCGACCCGGGCATGAGGCAGCTATTCCTCTCGGCCTCGGTGCTGACGATGATGCTGACGCCCCTGCTCATAGTCGCCGGGGCGGCGTTGGCGGGCGCGATGGAACCCCTGAGAAGGCGGCATGGACAGCAGCAACCGGAGAGTGCGACCGAGGACGGGGCAATTGCCGGGCTGTCCCAGCATGTAGTCATCATCGGCTACGGTGTCAATGGCCGCAACGTCGCGCGGGCGCTGGCCAGGCTCGAGGTGCCGGTCGTCGTAGTGGAGCTTAACCCGCGTACCGTCCGGGAGATGCACGATGAGGGGACGCCTGTGGTCTACGGAGACGCCACACAGGAGGCCCTGCTGCACCAGGCGGGCCTGGAGCGCGCGCAGGTGCTGGTCATTGCCATAGCCGATCCCGTGGCCGCCCGCGCCATCACCGCCGTGGCGCGGTATATGAGCCCCAATCTGCATATCGTCGTTCGAACGCGTTTCGTAGCGGAGGTTGAGGGGCTGACTTCTTCGGGGGCCAACAAGGTGGTGCCGGAGGAGTTCGAGACCTCGCTGGAGTTGGTCGCGCTCAGCATGGCCGCCTACGGCGCAACCCAGCGTGATATCGAGAAGGAGAGGGCGCTGATCCGCAGCCAGAGCTACGCTTTCCTGCGCGGGCAGGCGGACGTGCCGGTCGGCCACGCCTCACTGCGCCTGCTCCTGAGCGCGACGGACCTGATCGAAGTGCCGCTGGGCGAGAGGGCTCCCGCGGTCAACCAGACGCTGCGTCAGTTGGACCTGCGAAACCGAACCGGAGCCACGCTGATCGGCCTGGTGCGGCGTGGGATAGTCTCCGGCAGCCCCGACCCCGATCTGCCCCTTCGGTCGGGGGACATACTGCTACTTTTCGGCGACAAGGCCGCGTTAGAGGCCGCACGGAAGACGCTGACAGAGGAGCAGGCTTTCCCCGGCCTCTTAGCCTAGTACCAGCGCCACCCCATCCGCCGCGCCTCGAACTCGTTCACCTGCGCCGCATCCTCCGGTGAGACCTTCAGGTCGCCGCCGTCGAAGATCTCCTCGTCTCCATTGTCCCGGCACCAGTCCACGAGTGCCCCCCGTAGCTCAGAGACCACTTCCGGCCGCTCTTTCGCGAGGTTGCGAAGCTCCTGCGGGTCCTCGACCTCGTCGTAAAGCTCCTCAACCCCGCCGAGTTCGTGGTAGACGTACTTGTACTGGCGAGTGCGGAGCATGTAGCGCTGCGCCGGTGATGCCAGCGACTGCGACACATAGAACTCGCGTCCACGAGCCGCAGCGTCCGCCAACAGCGGCGAGAGATCATCCCCATCCACCGACTGCGGCAGCGGGCTGTTGGTGAGGCCGGCCAGCGTCGGCAGGATGTCCTGCAGCCCTGTCAGCTCCGCGTTCCGCCCCTGCGCCGCGATTCTGGGCCCGGCGCAGATCAGCGGGATGTTGACCGAGCCGTTGAACATGTTGGACTTGAAGAAACAGCCGAAATCGCCCTGCAGGTCGCCGTGGTCGGCGCTGTAGATGATGATCGTGTTGTCCAGTTGCCCCGCCTCATCGAGACAGCGCACGATACGCCCGATCTGCTCGTCCTGGAAGGTCACCAGCCCGAAGTAATGGGCACGAGAGTACTGCACGCCCTCGGGCGACAGCTTGTCCCATCCATACGCGGCCGGCCACGACCGAATCAGCGGGTCCCGGTCGGCGAGCAGGTCATAGCTGCCAATCGGCGGCGGGAGAGCGCGCGGGTCATAGCGGCGGTTATACGGCTCGGGCGGGTCGTAGGGCGAGTGCGGTTTGGCAAACGAAGTCCACATCATGAAGGGCTGATCGGGCCTCTCACGCAGGTGCCGCTCGAGGCTCGCGACGCTGCGGCTGCCGACCCAGGCCTCCTCGTGATGCTCAGCGGGCAGTGCTGACGGTCCGGCATGCACATCATTGTTGCCGATCCCATGGGCCCGTTGATACCCACCCCAGCCGACGTCATGCAGATAGTCGTGGTAGTCTTCAAGCCCCCGCATTTGCCCCGTCGGATCGAACTGGCCAACAACGCGCCCCGACTCGCACAGTTCGCAGTGCTGGAACCCATGGAGCAGCCGTGGCTGCCCCGGAGGGGAGTATGGAGCGTAGTGCAGCTTGCCAATGGCTGCGGTCCAGTAACCCGCGGCATTGAAGTGTTCGGCAAGCTTGACCTGATCATCAAGAATCCGCCCGCTATTGCTCTTGTGCCCGGTGCACTTGTGCGGGTAATTGCCGGTAGTGATGCAAGCCCGCCCTGGAATGCAGATCGGGTTGGGCGAGAAGGCATTGGTGAAGGTCACGCCCCGCCCCGCCAAAGCGTCGAGGTTGGGCGTCTCGACGAACGAGTTGCCATTCGCCCCGACAGCATCTGACCGCATGTGGTCGGCGGTGATGAGCAGAATGTTGGGACGCATGATAGTGCCTTGTTAGCTCTTCCCCACAAACCTGAAGAAATTCTCCCCCAGCACATCCTTCACGTCCCGCGCGATCTCCGCCTCCGTCAAGGGCCATCCCGCCTTCACTGCCATCTCGTACTTCTCCGCGAGGCAATCAGCGATGATAGGCCGCGAGTGCGACCACTTGTACACGAGCTGGTCCAGGACTCGGCAGTCGGAGTGCTGCGGGATGAAGCTCGTGCCCAGAAGCTCCAGGCGCATGCGCGTGATCTGCTCAATCAGGCTCGGGTCATTGAGGAACCACCAGCAACCGAAGGGCAGCAGGTTCGGGAACTTGCGGGCCGTCACGGCCACCTCGTGCTGGTTCTCCAGCGCGAGCATCGTGAGCAGGAAGTTGACCTCCGGATTCTCGTCGCAAAGGCGCGCCACGCTGCCCACATCGCCGCGCCCCACGCCGTCACCGGCAAGCTTCAGCGCCGGGTTGATCAGGCGCTTGACGCCGATCATCAGCGCAAACGGGATGCCGGTCTCCCGGCAGACCGGGATTACGGCCTCCTTGATGAGCTTGCTCGTCATCGAATCATCCGGATAGCGGAAGCTGTCGGGCAGCGACACCGCCATGTACAGCGGGTCCATCTTCTTCGCCCAATCCGACAGGAACCGCCGGGCCTCGGCGAGGTCGCTCTCGCCCAGGGCGGGGCTGATGGTGTAGCCCATGCTCTGCAGCCGCTCGGCGTTCTTCTCGAGGAACACGAGCAGCCCATCGATCCGCAGGGCCGCCCTGAAGCGCTTGTCCTCGGCAAAGCCCTGCTCCCACACCGGCCGCTCCGCATCATCGAGAGGGTCGTTCGTCATGACGACGCCGCTGCAGTTGGCGGCGGCGAAGACCGCGTCAATATGCTGCTCAACCGTGCGGCTGGCGAAGTACTCGCGAATCGCCGGATAGGGCTGCGTGACATCCGCCCCCAGCGCCGTCAAGGCCGTCAAAACGCCCCGCCGTGCTTCGGACACTGGCCCGTGTTCAATGAACAGCCGCTGCCAGATATGCTCGGCCTGCTGCTGCTTGGTCATGCCATAGAAGGCCTCAGGCGAAACTGACCGGTCGGTCCGGGAGACCTCGGCGATCAGGTAATGATACGTCACGAGCTCATCCGGCCCCCACAGCAGCAAATCACCGAAGGGCGCGGCATACAGGTGGGTATGGATGTCAAAGACCGGGGTCTCGGTGATAAGGCGGTGTACAGTCGGCCGGATCTGAGCGATAGCGAGCGGGTTCATGAGTAAGACCTCCACAAGTGTGGGAAGAGATTTCGCCGTGCCGGGGGATGAGACCTTGGGGGTTAGCGGCAGCAGCTATCGAGCAGGCGAGCGGTGCGGGGGAAGTGCGTGCGAACGGTATCGGCAATCTCGTTGGCATAGCGCCGGTACATCGCCAGGACCTCGGGAAGCGACACTCCACCCGGCTGCAGGTCCAATAGCTCGGGCGCCATGCGTAGCAGGTCCATGTCAGACCCGCGCAGGAAGTCGCCGCACTGTGACAGCAGGTCCACGAGGTTCACATGGGCGTCAGTGCCGACGCACGCGTCCGGATCGGCGAGCACGTCAACCTCGTACGCCTCGTCTGGCAGCCCCGCAGCCAGCATCGAAAGCCGTCGGATCAAGCATGCCAGGCACCCGCCGCACTGCCGGCTGGCGCGCCCCGCTGCCCAGCAACTGACGGTTCTCTGGATGTCAAACGGCGCCAGAGCCGGGCGCAGGATATCACGGATGATCTCCGCCTTGGTCTGGTAGACAAAGGGGTTGAGCAGTTCACAATCCAGCCCGGCGTGGCGGCAAAGGCCGTTCATCAGCGCGATGACCCGCGGGTGCGTGCTGCGCGTGGAAAGCCCGCCCAGCCGCGAGCTGCTCAGCGGAATGGCCACCGTCAGGATGCCATTCTCGAAGACATAGGCCTCCCGGACGCCCTGCCCGTGGGCCGCCGCGATTGCCAGCGACATGAAGAGCATGGAACGCGATCGCTGCGACGGCTCCCGCAGGGCTGCTGGGGGGAAGGGAAGCGTAGCCGACGATCCGTGACCGTTGGTGGCCAGCCGAATGTCAGCCGTCTGGAACGCCTCTGAACGCTCCCTCGAACTCAAGCCCGCCAGCATGTCATGAACCGCGCCCTGCGCCGCCATGACCGTGGGATTGCCTGAGTGATGCGACACAAAGACTGGCCGCCGCCCCGTCTTGAGCAGCATCACGGCCCCGGCCAGCGAATCGATGCCGCCCGAGAGCAGCGAGACGCAGTCACCCGCAAACGCAACAGGTTCAGTGGCGGCCTGCTCTCCCGCCTCGTCACGCTTTGTGAATTCAAACTGCATCCCATCATGGGTCAATACATACAGCAGGTAGGACAGGTCAGAGGCGTGTTCCCGCCAGAACACCGGCTCGCGCACCGGCACTGTCAGCGACAGATTGCGCACCCATTGCTCGTTGCGGCCCCGCAGGACCGCGATATCGGTCATGTAGACCGCAGTTGCGATGTCCACCAGGTCCAGGCACAGGGGCGATAGCTCGCGCGGGAGCAGGGCATGCAGCTTGCTCAGGTTGCGGCTGACGTTGTGGCCGGGCCCCTCCCAGTCCAGTTCCAGCGGCGCCATGCCCGGTGCGCCGCCGGTGTGGTTGACTGTGACGCTCATCAGGCAGCGCCCCCTGCAGCAATCCGGTCCAGGCCCTGCCGGGTAAGATCAGCCAGCACCTCACCAAACCGTAACCGCCCCTCTTCCTCGTCCGCCCGCAAGGCCTCGGCAAGCATCCCCTCATGAACCGCCGCCTCGGCCGCCAGGGCCGCCTCATGGCAGTAGCGCGCGACCGCGTCACGAAGCTGCGAGCGCTGCAGTTCGGTGGGCAATGCTTCGGTCCCGGTGAAGTCCGATACGTCCCGCGTTACGAAGTGGCTGAAGAGGTGGTTGAAGTCGTGCGCCAAAAAGCACACCGCCAGCCGGTTTAGCTGCTGCTCCCGGCTGTAGCGGGCGAGATTGGCGGCGACACTGTCGGCGGTGATGTGGAAAGTGTCAGCGTCAGCGCTGGCTCCCGCGTCGAAGACCGTGGTGCCGAGAGCCCGCACGCCGACCTCGGCAAACCGCGAGACCAGCCCGCTGGTGGCAATGGTGCGCTCCGCCCGCTGCTGCAGCAGGCTCGAGATTTGCAGCAGCGGTGGCAGGCCGCCGCTCTCGATGGTGCCCAGGCCCGCAATGCCACTGCCATCCAGCACCCGCGAAGCCCGCAGCAGCGTCGAGAGACAGCACGCGACCCCGGGGCCGGACAGCCCCGTGCGCGTGTCAGCATCAAGTGCCGACACGATACGGGACGCAACCTGGCCTGGGTCCGGGCTTGGCTGACGATAGAGTTGTCTCACGCGATCCCACTCGGGTGTTGAGGGGGAGCGTTGCGAACTGGAGGTTCCCATCAGGCCTCATACCGCGCGCGCGGCTGGAGAATTGCTGCGGGTTCGCTGCCTCGCCCCCGGAATCCTTCTGTCACAGTCCATTTCGTACGGGGGACGCAAACAGAGGGACACGGGCGGGCAACAACGCTGTTTCAGAGATTGACGAGTACGACCGCGAGGATCGCCAGCCCGATGCCGATGCGGGCCAGTGGGCGCGGCCACTCCTGCCAGAGGAACCCGGAGCCAAGCGTGACCAGCGACACATTCAGCGCCTGGGTGACAGGGTACGCCACCACGCCGGGGTAGTAGCGCAGCGTTAGCAGCATGAACATCTGCCCCAGCGCCAGGGACAGCCCCATGGCGACTCCCCAGGCCACAACCTGCGCCGGCGGCTTGGGCGGCGTGCTGCGTCGTCCCGCGATGGCGAACGGGAGCATCGTGACGCCCGCGGTCGCCGTGAGTATCAGCATGTAGCCGTTGAGTTGCTCGGGGAGTTTGAACTCGTAGAACACCTTTGAAGCCGTCAGAGCCACGCCATTGACCACCATGAGGCCGATGAAGATCAGGAGCTTGCGCCCCGTGACGCCTTGCCCGCTGAGGCCCTTGTCGAGCGACAGGAACGGCATCGCCACCAGACACAGCCCCGCCCCAATGGCGTTGATCAGGCTCGGGTGCTCGTGGTACAGCACCAGCGAGGCCAGCAGGGGGAAAAGCAGCGACAGTTGCTGCAGGGCCGTCATGATCGAGACGCCGCGGTCGGACATCGTCGGGATCATGAGCACATACATGAAGTTGAACAGCACGCCCGCGATGAGTGCGAGCACGATGACCTGCGGGCTCAGAGCCGTGGGCTGCCTCAGACACAGCACCAGGTAGAACACCGCAGCGGTGAAGAACAAAATGACGCCCAACAAGTACAGGTTGAGCCACGCGCGCTGGGCGGCGCGCATGATGACATTGAACAGCGCAAAGAAGATGATGAGGAGAATGAGAAAGATCATGAACTAACCAAACTGTACCATATAGCCATTAGTAATATCCGGCCCGGAAATCGCCATGATGATCCACAGCAGCCCGCCGCAAACGAGATCGCCTATGGTGAGCCCCAGAAAGAACGGCATGAGCTTGCGGTACCACTCCGCCCCGCCCAGGCGATCAATGATTATCTTGAGCAGCCACGCCAGCAGGAATGGCCCCCAGAGCGCGTAGCCATAGTTCAGGGCCATGGCATACCCGAGCGGATGGAACGGAAACCGCAGCCAGGCCCGCCGCGAAGCCACGAAACCGAGCGTGACAAGCCCCCCGGCGATGACGCCGCCGATATGCCGCATGTCCGGCGCGCTCGGGGCCTTCAGCGCCGCCCCGGCCGAGCCCCAGACTGTCATAGCGCTGCGGACGTTGTAGCCCCCACTGGAGGTCCCGCCGTGCAGCACGTTGGCCCCGACCCCATAGTAGGAATGCAGCGTAACGATATAGCCGCCTACCATGCCCACCAGGAAGGCCCCGATCATCAGCCACGGGACCTTGCGCATCGGCACCCCCGTCTCCTCGGCCAGCTTCTCATTCTCGATGATGTACCCGGTCAGCGAGGGGAAGTACCCGCGGCTGAACCAGCTAAACAGGCTCAACATTACGAGATTCGTGGCGTCAGAGCCCACGATCAGGCCCCGGGTCCCAACGGCAGCGGTGATGAGCTGCGGGTGCTGGTCAAAGGGGAAGGCCCACATGCTCGCCACCCCGGCCTCAGCGCGTATCCGCCCATACACCACTGCCCAACCCAACAGCAGGCTGAAGTACGCGACCGCCAGCCACAGCGCCATGCCCATCTGCGTGGCCCAGATCAGGATTAGCGCAAAGCCCACGAGCGTCCCCCACACCATCAGCCGCGACGACATCGGCTCGCGCTCATCGTGCGCGTCGCGCGCTCCCACCGCGCCCCGGATCAGCTTGGCAAGGTGGCTTCTGCCCACCCACAGCAGGCTGAAGAACAGCGCGATGAACGCGCCGGAGCCCTGCTGCGGCCCATACGGGAACCCCGGTGCCGCGCGATAGCCTACAATCTCGGCGATGACCTGCAGGATCATCTGAAAGATGAAAAAGAACCACGCCGAAAACAGCACATCCACCGAGACGAAGTAACCAAACCCGACAAGCTGCGGGCGATGGAAGAAAGTCAGCCCTCGAAATGGCGTCCAGGGCTTCTCCGTGAAGATTTTGCCCACCTGGTAGCGGTCCATCAGCGCCATGACCGATGGGTTGAACGAGTGCGCTACATTCATCGCGTGGTGAATGAAGACAGCGATGATGGCGATCCAGGTCAGCGGATTGCGGAAGATCCCCTGGATCTCAGCATGCTTGCCTGTCTGGTCGGCCACCGATAGGGGCAGCAACAGCAGCGGGTAGCGCAGCCGCTCATGCTCTGACCACTGGCGGTGGAACAGCGACATCAGGCACATGGCCGTGCCGAAGATCAGCGCGCAAAAGACGGTCCAGCCTGCCAGCGGCACAAACCAGTGCCGCCATGGGACCGCGCCGCTGTCGGAACCCTCGAACATCGTGCGGATCGTCTCGGTGTCCTGCGGATACGTCCACGCCGGCAGATACTGGGTCGCAAGTTCCCCCAGGCCATCCTGTGGCGTGCCGAAGTACTGCGGCGCCGTCCCCCACGGCAGTAGCATCTCAATGATCCCAAACGTCGTCGGCGGGATCGCGAGCACGAGCACGATGTAGATGACCATCAACTCGCGCGAAGACAGCGGCTTGCCCCGGAACATCCGTCGCAGACCCGCGCCGGAGATGACCAGCAGGAAGAGAAAGATGATGGCGGGGACGGGCGGCACGCTCAGCAGATAGACCGGCGCGTAGATGTTCCCCGGTGCCTGCACCAGGCTTGCCTGGTGAATCCACCAGATCCCTGCCACCGCAAGCACCAGGGCAAGCGCGAGCGAGCGGACGGTGAGGCCAGTGTCCGCTCGCTGCGCCGGATCGTCCATCGATTTGTTCTCTGCGACCATGCGCTGCAGATCCCGTTCTTCAGGGCGCGACAATCGCGAACTTCGTGCGACCTTGGCGCCAGCTAACCCAAGTCGCGCAGACGCTGGGCCGCCTCTGCCAGCGCGGCCAGTTTCTGGTCGAGGCCGTCGGCTGGGAAGTTGCCGGCCTCCAGCAGCAGTGGCCCCCGGTATGCTGCCTCCCCCAGTGCACCCATCAGCGCCGGCCAGTCAATGACGCCCTCCCCCGGTAGCCAGTGTTTCTCCTCACGGCCGTCATTGTCTGAGAGGTGGGTAGTCAGCAGGCTCAATGCCAGCCGTCGCACCACCTCGGGCAGGTCCTCGGGCAGGTTAGCGTGGTTCACGTCGAGGCAGAACCCGGTGTCACCGTCGATTCTCTCCTTGAGCCAGAGCAGTTCGGCGGCACTGGTGCCCAGGTCCGCGGGCTTCGGCGGCAGATACTCCAGCGCCAGTCGGAGCCCTCGCTGTGAGGCCCGCCTCGACACCTCATTGTAGCTGGCCACGGCCCGCTGCAGGGACTGCTCGCGCTCATCGACTTGCGGGTCATAGTACCCGGGGTGGACGATGATCAGGCCCGCGCCCAGCGCCTCCGCCTGCGCCAGGGCCTCGGTCATGGCGTCGACCGCAGCGCCTCGTCGGGTCTCGTCGGCCGCAGCGGGCGAGATGTGGTGCCCGAAGGGCGCGTGCAGCGACCACGTTACCAGCCCGCTCTCTCGCGTCCGTTGGCCCAGCAGTTCGAAGTCCTGTAGCGTCTGCAGCCACGGCACTTTGGCCGGGAAGACTTCGATATGCGTAAAGCCAGCCTCGGCGACTGCGGGCAGAGCCTCAAGGGTGAAGTCATCTCCCAGGCATGCTGAGCTAAGTCCGAGCGGTAGCAGTTGTGACACTGGTGCTCCCTCTGTATTCAGAACTTGGCGGCCGGTTGCCCGCCCGGTCTACTACTCGGCGCCTACGAACTGTTTGAACTGATCCAGCAGGTCATTTGGCGGATCGAACGGGAAGTTGATGGGCCGCGCCTCGACGCTGCTCAGGTACCCTGCCAGGATGACCAGCCACTCGTCCAGCGAGTTCTGGAGGTTCGTCGGGGCGACCTGGCTGTCATCCTCGATCCAGTCGAACATCGCGTTCGTCAAGTTGGCCTGCCCAAGCACGTCCTCAGCGCCGTAGTCCTTCTTGCCCCGCTCCACAGTCCCGTCCGGCAGCGACTTCTCCCACGCGTACATTCTCCAGTGGAAGTACCCGTGAGTCCCGTACACCGCGATCCGCTTGTGGGCCCAGGTGGCGCCTTCTTCAAAGATCGGCGACCCGACACCCGCCTGCAGCGCCGCCCGCACCCCGTTCTCAAACGTCAGCAGCGACTCCGCATCATTGGGCGAGGGATGTGAACACCCGAGGTCGGTATAGCCCGATGAAGCCCCGAACACGGTCTTGACTGGCGCGTAGCCGTTGAACGCGAACAGCAGGTCAAGCACATGCACGCCCTGCCCCGACATGGGCAGCACAGCGGAGGCGTCAATGAACTGCACTTCGCCGAACTTGCCGTCCTGCACGTCCTGCAGCAGGGACAGTATCTGGGGATGATGGCGGAGCTGATGGTTAACCGCGTACTTCGTCTTCGTCGCGGCGTCCAGGCTGCGCAGCGCCTTGTAGTCATCCGCGCCGATGCAGATGGGCTTTTCCACCAGCACCGCCGGTACTCCGGCGTCCGCAAGCTGCTGCATCAGGCCCACGCGCAGGTTCGGCCGTGTGACCATGTGCACCAGATCGGGCTTCTCTTTGTCGAGCATCTCCTCGAGGCTGGTATACGTCGCAGGGATGTCATACTTGGCCGCGAAGGCGGAAAGACGCTCGGGGTCGAGATCGCAGCAGGCGACTTTGTGTCCGCGGGTGATGTGGGCATAGGCGGCGGCGTGGCCATTGGCCCGGGGGCCGCAGCCGAGGAAAGCGCATTTGAAGCTCATCATGGGGCTCCGTTTCTCGGATAATCATTAGGTCGGGTAGCCCGGCCGGGGGAATGCTTCGCCCATGACGCGCAAGGACCTGCCCCCGCCCAAACAAAAGGGCCGCCTGCAGAGGCAGGCGGCCCGAACTTTCGATGGCAGAGCTTGGCCCTGCCGTTATGTCTATGCTGCGCGCTTCCGGCGGAGATACAACCCGCCAAGCCCCAGGCCCAGGAGAGCCAGCGTCGTCGGCTCGGGGGTCACGCCGCCTTCGGCGAGGTCCCAGGTGGTAACGACGCCGCCGCCGGTGTCGATTACGCCGCCCCAGAAGTGGAATTCGTCCGGAAGAGCCGCTCCGGGAATCTGCCACTCCAACGTCGCGCCGCCATTCTCATTGTTGGCAAAGATCGGGGTGTAGCCAACATTGGTATTCCAGCCGGCTCCAACGCCCGTGTACTGGTGGTAGTGCGGCGGGAAGAAGTCATCGATCTGGTTCCAGTGGGAGTCCACGATGTAGTCAATCCCGGTAAGCTCGCTCGGCACATAGGGGTTCAGGGCGAGTGATCCGCCGGGGCCGCCGTCAATGTAGATACCATAGATGTCGCCGGCATCCGACAGCGAGGGCGCGGCCTCAAGGTCCATGCGGAAGTAATAGATGTCGTTGTCGGCATCCCAGCCCCACCAGATGCCCTGGAGGATGTCCTTCCCGCCCGGTCCGACTGCATCGTTGGGGTCCGCAAAGAACTCCACGTGGGGGGCGTTGACGTCCCAGTTGAACAGGTACGCATGCGCGCCTGAAGCGAGCAACGTCAGCAAGCCGACTAATAACAGAACGCGGGCGATCATAAGGGGCTCCCTATTTGTGCCGATGGATCAAGCTATTAGTAACCTATTAGCTATGGCACTGTCAAGATGTTCTTGAAGATAATCCTGCATTTGGGCGCGCAATTGCTGGGCAGTCGTTGGCTTCAGGCATTCCCTCGGACGTTACCGCTGCCGAAAGTGGTGTGATTGCTGCTATCCTGCAGGTCGGGGCACCCGCGGGCCCGAAATGGCAGTCTCCTGACTTGGGTACACCAGCGAGCGCTTGCCATAGCCCGCATCGGCGCCTGGCAGGGCTCGGCGATGGCAGGAATGCCGGTGTCCGTGCTGGAGGGGTGCTTTTGCGTTCCTCATATGGGTCGGGTGGCTGCGCCCGAATGGGGACGATAAGCCGACAGCTTGACGCCTTCTTGAGGCTGTCTTCGACAAATTGTGAGCGAACCAGTGTATGGTTCACCTTGGAACGGTTAAGGAAGCTGCCGATCGTGCCGATTACTCGGCAATGGCCGTTGGCCAGGCCCGAATACCAGACGATGCAGTCCGGCAGCGAAGTGAGGTAACGTGTCAGCCCTAGAACATAGTGAGAACTCACACCCTCATGTTGCGGTGGAAGGCCCCCAGAGCGGTCCCATGGGGCTCAGCTCCGATCAGCCGGGGAAGAGATTCCCAGTACTGGACTATGGCGGGTATCTCAGCAGACTGATCGTGCTTTCGGCCGCCTTCGGTGCTGGCCTGCTACTCAACCACCTCTCCACCGGCCGTCCTTACTTCGGCCTGCTGGTACTGGCTGGAGTCATCCTCGTCTGCCTCGGCATCGTGCTGGGACCGCACTCGCAGATGAACTCCGGCCGCCTCGCCACCCCCCTGTTCGACCTCGCCTGGATAATGTTCGCGATGTACCTCACCGACGGCCTCAGCAGCTTCCTGCTGCCGCTGCTATACATCATTGTCGCCACGGCGGCGATGAAAGGGAACCGCTGGGAGGTCGGGATGAGCCTGGGCGGGGCTGTGACCGGTATCTTCCTGCTGGCTCAGGTCAGCCGCAACGGTACCGATTTTCCCCTGGCCGTCGCGCAAGCGACCCTTCTGGCCGCAGGTGCCCTCGCCGTTCGCCTGACTGTCGCCGCAAGCATCCCGGTGGTCTTGAGCAAGAGTCGCAATGAGGCACTCTACACCTCCCTACTGCAGAATACCTCCGACGCGGTACTGAGCCTGGAGCCTGAGACCTGGCACGTCCTGCAGGCAAATCCCGCCGCGACTTCGCTCCTCTCCGACGGTTCAGACCAGAGCCTGGATAACCAGGAACTCGAGAGTCTGCTGCTGTTCAAAGACCGCGCCTTTGCCCGCACTTCTCGTGCGCGCCTCGCGGCAGGCGAGCCGGTGCAGGACGCCGCCACGTACGCCACCACGCGTGAGGGCCGGGAATTGGTCCTCCGCGTCAACCTGCAGCCGCTGAATGACGAGAACGGCATTGCCTTCGTACAGGCGATCATCGAGGTTAGTTCTCCTGAAGATGTCGCCATTCGGCCGCAGCCCGTGCCGCGCGACGATTTCAGCGTCAACTACATCCCCTCGCTGACCCACGAACTCAACAACCATCTGGCTGCGATCCGCCTCAGCGCCGAACTGGCGGCCACAACCGGCCGTGCGCCCAACTTCGAGGAAATGCAGCAACAGGTGGACCACTGCCAGGACGTGCTGCAAACCGTGGTGCTACAGATCCTGCGCTCAGCCGCACCGCAGCAGGCTACCGATGAGACCCCGGCGGCCAATCCGCACACCGTTATCGAACGGGCCCTGCTTCTGACACGTCCGCAGGTGCTGACTGCGGGGATACAGCTTCAAGTGAGCATTCCCCCGGGGATGCCCGCCGTAGCCGGCTTCAACCATGAGCTGCAAGAGGCACTGGTGCGCATCATCATCCACTCGATCAAGGCGATGACCGGCCGTGAGCCCCCACGGACCCTCTCTCTGGCGGCGACCGTCAGAGAACGCTTCGTGGAGCTGGTCATCCTTGATCTGAGCGAGGGCCTCGGTATCCGCGACCTCGCGATCATCAACGGTAAGCAGAACATCCTGCCGCGTGCCCAGGACCGCAACTGGGTAACGGTGCGGGACGCCATCTGCCGTTTCGGCGGAGAACTACAGGCCTCCAACGGCCTCAACGGGGGAATGCGCCTAAGACTGCTGTTGCCGGTCGTTCAGGACACAGGAGCAGAGTAACCATGAGTATCCTTCGCGAATGTACCATCGGAGCGGGTAAGCGCGCTCTGGTGGTAGACGATGAACCCGTGGTGGGGCAGATCATCTGCCGGGTGCTGGAGCAGATGGGCTACGAAGTAGACCATGCCCTCGATGGCGACCAGGCTCTTCGTCTGGCCCGCTCCAATCCCTATGCCGTCGTCGTCTGCGACATCCTCATGCCCCGCATCAACGGCATGGCCCTGTACGACACCTGGCAAAAGGAAGCTCCCGAGATAGCCGCCCACACCATCTTCGTTACTGGCGACAGCCTCGGCAGCGAGACCAGTGACTTCATAGAGCGTACGGGCTGCCCCTGCATCTTCAAGCCCTTCCGCCTCAACGATCTGGCGAAGCTCGTGGTGGAACTCGAATCAGCCAAAGTATAGCCCCTCTGGCCCCACTCAATAACAACGACAGGGCGCTCCTCCGACGGAAGAGCGCCCTGTTTCTGTCCTACAGCGGTCTCGACTACTGCGTCTTCTTCACCAGCACCAGCCGCTCCACATAGATCGCGTCCTTCTGGCCAGCCTGGGCATGGGGGAAGCGCGGGCCCTCGAACTTCACCCGTGCCCACGCCTCAAACTTCTGGTCGGGCTTGGCGGGATCATAGACATTATCCACGTCCACCTGGATGATCCAGCTCCAGAAGAAGTACAGGTAGTACGACGGGCCGATGCTGTACTCACCCATCTTGTACCAGTTGTACCCCGGTCCCTTGATGTCTTCGGCCTTGATCGGCTGGCCCACGGTCGTCTTCTTGTTGACGGTATCGTAGAGCCCCCACGGCATCGGTAGCGTGTACCGTTCGCTCTGGGTCACGTCTTCGCCGGTCAGGTCCAGCTTGTTGGTGATCCCGCTCTCCGCCTCGGGGTCCTTGACCACCTTCACCACATCAGCCCAGTTGCGGCTCATGTCGGCCGTATAGTCCATGACCGTGCCCTTCGGCAGGCCCCGGAACTTCTCCGGAAGTGGTACCGAACTCGGCAGGCTGGTGTAGCGCCGCATTTCCTTCTCGGCGGCGGCCTTCTCTGCCGCCCGCTTGTTCTCCGGCAAACGCAGCGTAGCCTCGTCCATCCATGTCTGCATCGCCCTTGCGGCTGCGGTGTCCCGAGACATTGGCATCTGATCCTGCGGCTGGCCCATGGCCTGCCAGTCAGCGTTCAGCCGCGCATAGGCAATCACTGTCGCCCGGTCCAGCGGCAGGCGCGCATGCCTAACCCGGCGCAGCAGCGTCTGGTCCTGCCCTGCAGCCTTCTCCGCCTCATCAAACAGCTTGTGCGCGCGGTTCACAAACCCCAGGTTCAGGTATGTCAGCGACGTCGGCGACCCGAACCAGTTCGTCCGGCTCTTCTTCGCCTCGGCCTCTTTCTGCAATTCCGTCACATACTCAAGCACAAACTTCCCCGCCGGGCCGTAGAACCCGTCCATGAACGTCTTGGCGAGCTTGTCATAGTCGGCATACGGGTTTTCGAGCAGCTTCATCATCATCCAGATCTTGAAGTCGCGCATGTCACCCAGGATGCCGAACTCGTGCTCGGTGAAAACCCCTTCCACATTGTTCTCCGCATAGAACTTGAAGTCATCGTCATAGGTGTGCACCGTCGGCAGCGGCATCCCGACGGGGTTGGCATACGTCACCGCATAGTCCCACACCCGCAGGTTCTTGGCGGTCTTCGCCCAGGTCTGCAGGTGCTCCCGGAACGCCTTGTTGGCCTCATCCGTAATCGGCTTGGTCGGGTCTGCTTCGGTATCACACAGCCGGATGATGACATTGTCGCGCGCCTTGAGGGTCTTCGGGGCCTTCTGCGTGTACTGGTATGCCAGCGTGTCTATGTAGACCCACGGGTACTTGTCTTTGACCCCGTCGGCCATGTAGTTGACAAAGTCCAGAAGCGGCCCGCATTCGCTCTCTTCGGCCTTCGCTATCGCCTGGCAGTTGTCACACTGGCAGGGGTTCAGCCAGTCATTCTGCGACACGCTGAAGACATCCGGCGGCGGGGCGCCCTCCTCCTTGGCCTTGGCCGCGGTGGTCTCGATGAAGTTGATGAGCTTGGCCAGGAACTCCTTACGCAGCTCCTGGTTGGTCAGACATAGCTGAGAAGTGTCTGTGACCCGCTTCCCGTTCAGCAGCGAGTACCACTCCGGATGCGTCTTGCCATACTCCTTCGGCGGGAAATACAGGTTGAAGGTATGCACATGGTATGGCGGGCCGTAGTCGCGGCAGCCGCCGTAATTCGCGCTGATCTTGACGTCCCCGTCCCTGTTGAGCCGGTTACGCGCCGCAAACCGTCCCTCGTCGTTGCCGTAGAGCATGTAGATGTCGCGGTAGGCGATCACCGGCTTGCCGCGCAGCGTCGGGATATTCACTCCCAGCCCCTGGTGTTGCGGCACGAACTCCTCCCACGGATTCCACCAGTGCACCCCCACGACGTCCTCCAGGAAGTGGTATACCGCATAGAGTGTCCCCCGCGGCCGCCCGCCAGTGATGATGATGTACGGGCCCTTCTGATCGACTACCCACTCTTCCGGCCCCAGTTTGTCCTGCCCGTAGCCCAGCAGCTTCGCGGTCTCGCTCGGGCCGACAAAGATGCTGACCGCATGGGTCCGCGAGGGCTTGTCCACGATCGGGAAAGGCACGCCGCTGACCTTCTCGAGGTAGGTGGACAACTCTTTCGCGGCCGTCTGCTCGGCCAGTGTCGCCCCCGGCGCCAGCACCAGGTCCACAATCGCTCCATTCTTCTCCGCCAGCACGACGCAGTGGCCGTGCGATCCCACCAGCGCCGCCGCCAGCAGTATCCCCACCAGTAGTAGTCGTCTCATCGTACGTTCGCCTCCCATCCGTATATGATACGAACGACCTCGCAATACTTGCCCTGTGCGACCGGTGGGGCCGAATGGCCGCGCCTCTTGCGATCATCCGGCCCGCGGGCCAGACCCGCTTCGGCCCCTCCGTCTTCTTCACCTTGCAGTCCTCAGCACGGCGATATACACTGTTGGCGAACATTCCTCAAATCATGTCCGGCACCTGCGCAGGGGGGAGTGACCAGGGTGCAAAATCAGGATGGATGGCTCATGCCTGAAGCCGAAAATCGCCATTTCCGGTTCCTGGCTGACCTCAGCCACGAGGTTCGCAGCCCGCTCAACGCCATCATCGGCTTCTCCGAGCTACTCACCGACGGCGTCTTTGGTGACCTCACCGATGAGCAGCGCGCCGTCGTCAACGATATCCTCGCCGCGGGCAACCACATGCTGCGGCTGATCAGCGACGTCCTGGACATCTCCAAGATCCACGCCGACAAGCTCGACCTGCAGCCCGAGGTTCTGTGCGTAGCCTCTGTGACGGAACAGGCCCTGACAGTCGTGCGGGCGCCGTCGCGAGAGAAGAGCATCACCCTCACCAACGAAATCTCCACCGACCTCGCCGTCTGGGCCGACGAACGCCGCGTTACCCAGATTCTCTGCAATATCATCTCCAACGCCATCCGCTGCAGCCCCGCGGGCTCCGAAGTGCTGGTAACCGCGCAGACGGAGGGCGAATACGTGCGCCTGTCGGTGCAGGACCGCGGCTGCGGCATCGCTCCCGAGGACCACGAGCGTATCTTCGAAGACTTCATCGCGTTGCCAACGCCGGAAGAAGCCCCCGGCACAGGCCTCGGCCTCTCCGTAAGCAAGCGCCTCGTAGAGCTAATGTGCGGCACGATTGGTGTGGAGAGCGAAAAGGGCCACGGCGCCACCTTCAGCTTCACCCTCCCCCGCCGCGACCGCCCCGACTAGAACACACGTAAGAACCGCTAGGAACACTCCCCGTACGCACGCGCCCCACCGTTGTCATGCTGAGCATTTGGTTTGTCACACGGAGCATCTGGTTTGTCATGCTGAGCGCAGCGAAGCATCTCCGCGTGTGAGATCCTTCACTTCGTTCAGGATGACAAAACAAGCGGGAGGGCCCCAAAGAGCCCTCCCGCGTCTGTTTCGTCATGTCGGGGTCAGTGACCCCACCCACGAACCTACCCGACCAGTTCGCTGATCTCAACCGGGCATCCGCCGCGGTTCATCGACTCATACCCCGCAACCGAGATCGCCAGGCTCTTGACGCCCTCGATGTATGGTACGCTCGTCTTGGTGCTCCCTGCCTTGACCGCATCCAGGAACTCGTACAGCACGCCCGCCGGCCAGTCCTCGGCCGCCGTCATGCTGCCCTCATCGTCTCCGGCCCAACTGCAGTTTGCGCCGTCAATGGTAATCAGTAGCCCCTCGGCCACTACCTTGAAGCCTATGTCCCACTTCGCCTGCGGCACTATGGAGCAACTCATCGTGCCCAGCGCACCGCTCTCGTACTCGATGACGAGGCCAGTGGTATCGGGGATTTCGAGCCCCTCGGTGTACCGCAGCAGCCCCTCGGGCGCCACATAGCCTGCCGGCGGGGTCCAGTCACGCGTGCGCGTGGCCCGGCCCACGACCGTCTTGGCGTCTCCGGCCAGGAAGCGGCCAAGGTCTATCATGTGCGTAGCCTGCTCGATGAGCTGCCCGCCACCAAGCTCCATCTTCTTCCACCAGTCACGCGCCGGCAGGCCCGGCATGTAGTAATGCGCCTGCACCATCGCGACCGGGTGCTCTGCCAGCATCTTCTTCACTGCCAGGATCGGTTCGGCGAAGCGGAACATGTACCCGACCTGCGTGGCGATGCCGGCCTTCGCGACCGCCTTCTGCACGCGGTTCGCCAGCTCCATGTTCACTGCCACGGGCTTCTCGACAAAGAACGGGATCTTCGCCTCGCAGGCCGCTTCCTCGATGTCGCCATGCGCAAACGGCGGCGTGCAGATTATGATCGCGTCCGGCTTCTCCTGGCTGTAAAGCTCGTTGAAGGTCTGGTAAGCCTTGCCGCCATACTCCGCTGCTGTCTTCTGCGCGGCCTCAAAGAAAGTGTCGGCATAGCCGACCAGTTCCACATCCTCACGCTTGGCACAAAAGCCCAGGTGCCGTCGCGCAATTCCGCCCACTCCCACAAAACCAACTCGAAGCGCCATGATAAGTCCTCCCTCGAAGGGTTGAATGATCCGGTGTCACGGACCAGTCCATTTTCGCCACAGCCCCCCTAAGACCTTCCCTCTCCTCGCGTGGCAGGCATGCTCCGCATGCCGGAACTTGGGAGCAAGCTGCCTAACGGTCTCGCATGCCGAAATTGTGACCACTATTGTCTCCCGGGTCCGGTGTGCGGAGCATGCCTGCCACGCGATGGAACCCCTAGCCTCCTCCGGCTACCTCCGATTTCCCATACTCTGTTTTCGCCTCATCCCCCCTTGACCTCGGCCCCTCAAAGTTATAATCTTCCCACCTGCACTGCTGTTGGCGGCCGGATCTGTGCGCTTGCGAGGCAAGCGCGCCCCGGACGCACGCGCTGGAGAGCCGTGCCCCATCCCCCGCGGGGTGATGGCGGCATGCCGGCAGCCGTGGCGGAAACAGGGCGTATTGTGCGCCCCTAGTTTCAACCACGCGCGCGTTCGGCGCGCGCGCCGGGGAGGGAGATCCCTATGGCTGCGCGGATTGGCATTGTTCTGTTCTACATCCTGGTCAACGTCGTAATAGGTTACTGGGCCTCACGTCGCGTAAAGAATGTCGGAGACTTCTTCATCGCCGGTCGCAAAGTTGGCCCCTGGGTCTCAGCCTTCGCCTTCGGTACCACCTATTTCTCCGCCGTACTCTTCATTGGCTATGCCGGCAAGCTCGGTTGGGGCTTCGGCATGAACACCCTCTGGATCGCCGCCGGAAACGTAGTCATCGGGTCCCTGCTGGCCTGGATGGTCCTCGCCAAGACCACCCGCAAGATGACCTACCGCCTCGACGCGATCACCATGCCCGAGTTCCTCAGCGCCCGCTACAACTGGCCGCTCTTCCGGAACATCTCCGCGGTTGTTGTCTTCCTCTTCCTCGTACCCTACAGCGCCTCGGTCTACCAGGGCCTTGCCTATCTCTTCCAGCAGAATCTCGGCATCGACTACCTCTGGGCCGTTCTCCTGATGTCCTTCATCACCGGGGTATACCTGCTGATGGGCGGCTACCTCGCCGTCACCATCACCGACTTCTTCCAGGGCCTGATTCAGATCTTCGGCGTCATCATCATGATCTTCCTGATCACGCTCCCCGTCGGCGGCGTCTTCCCGGCGATCTCGCAAGGCCTCCAACCCCAGAACACCCCGGGCCTCTTCGCCCCTGGACCTGTTCCCGGTTGGCTGACGCTTGCCTCTCTCGCCCTCATCACCAGTCTTGGTGTCTGGGGCATGCCGCAGATGGTCCAGAAGTTCTACTCCATCCGGCGCGTCAAGGACATCGTCCCCGCCACCGTTATCTCCACTCTCTTCTGCACCCTCATCGCCGGCGGCGCGTACTTTACCGGCGGCATGAGCCATCTGCTCCTGAAGGCCAACCAGATCCCGCTCGGCCCTGACGGCAAGGTCAATCCCGACACCATCGTCCCGCTGATGCTGTCTCTGCACACCCCGCCATGGTTCTCGGTGCTCATCCTCCTCATCGTCCTGGCCGCCTCGATGAGCACCCTCGCCTCCCTGGTCCTGGTCTCCAGCGCCGCCGTCTCGGTTGACCTTCTCGGCTATCGCGTCAAGGGCGAAGGCGCCGACAAAAAGGGCGTCCTGATCCTCCGCCTGCTCTGCGCCCTTTTCGTGGGGCTGTCGGTTGTTTTGGCCGCCTACAAGATCAGCTTCATAGTCAACATGATGGCCTTCTCCTGGGGCGCGCTTGCAGGCTTCTTCATCGCCCCGTATATCTACGGCCTCTTCTGGAAGGGCGCGACCCGCGCGGGTGCGGTTGCAGCCTCCTTCACCGGCCTCGCCATCGCCGTCGGCATCCCGGTCCTCGTCCAGGTCCCCGGCATCCCGGCGGCACGCTCACCCTACATCCCCGTCGCGGCCGCGCTGGCGATGCTGGTGCCGCTGATCGTCATGCCCATCGTCTCAGCCCTCACCAAAAAGCTCCCCGCCGAGCACGTGGCAATGGTCTTCGCAGCTGAGCAGGGAGAAGACGACGATGACGAAGCAGTAATCGAGCCAATCGCCGAAACCGGGAGCTAGTTAGGGGCTATCCCCTGTACGAGCGATCACTGATCGCGACTGGTCTGCCCACCACTGAACGCAAAAGGAGCGACCCCTCTCGGGGCCGCTCCTGTCGTTTCTCGCCTCTCGTGTTTGTGAGAGGGCTCTCCAGAGCCCGACACCGTTAGTACCCCCCAAACTCCCGGCAAGCCTCATACATCGCCCGCACATGCTCCGGCGGCGTAAACGGCGCCAGATTATTCCCTTCCCGCAGCACGAACTTCCCACCCGCCATGATGCCGCTGCCTAGTATCCGCCGCGTCTCCGCCACAATCGCCTCCACCGGCCCCCGCAGCACAAGCTCCACATGCGGCCCTCCATAGATGGTCACCTCCGGCCCCAACTCCTCCCGTAGCCACCCGTGATCCACTGGAAACCCCGTATCGAAGCTCATGACCTTCAGCTCATCGCGGATCGTCTTGAAGTGCCGCGTGGCATCCCCGCACAGATGTATCGAGTTCGGCCCCTCCGCCCCAAACCGCTCCACCAGCCGCTTGTGGTAAGGCAGCACAAACTCCCGGTAGTGCGCCGGAGAGAGCATCTGAATGGCATCGTCGGCCATCCCCGTCGCCTTGCTCTCCAGCGGTATCCCCAGCCGCTTGCGATACGCAACAATCCGCGCCGTCACGGCCTCGGTGATGTAGTCCAATAGCTCATGCACGAAATCCGGATCGGTATACAACTGCAGCATCAGCGCTGTCGGGTCCATCAGCGCACAGGCAATCGTGAAGATCCCGTCAGTCCCACACCCCGGCACCCCCGACGCCACCACCGGCCGCCCCTCGAACTCATCGTCCTTCGCCCACTCCTGGAACTGCTCCAGATACTCCCACGCCCGTCCCAGCCACCCCTCAAACGGGTCCGGCACCCCCCGGTCAAACAGCCTCCGCTTGTTGTCCTCGTCCAAGATCGGCGTCGTGTCCGGAACCTGCCCCGGCCGGAAGTGCAGTGGGCACCCGAACCACAGCGCCTCATACGAGTTCTGCAGGTCCACCCCCACCGTCCACTGCTCCGGCAGCCCCATCGGCTGGTCATACGGCAGGTAGTGCTTGATGTAGTACTGCTTGCGCAGCAGGTGCCGGTACATCGCCTCGGGCTTGGTGAAGAAGTCCTCGAAGTCATACCCCTCAGGATTCGCCACCGGATTGAAAATGGTATACCGCGACGAAATCCCCAGCGTCATCGGCACCCGCGTAGGCTTCCCGGCCTGATAAGCCGCCCAGACTGCCGCTTGCTCCTCATTGTGCGCCGCAAAATCCATGGGCATTTCTCTACCTCATCGCGTGGTAGCACACTAGAACGCGTGGCAGGCATGCTCCGCATGCCGGAATCACTCAGCGTTACCATGTTCCGGCATGCGGAGCATGCCTCCCACGCGTCTATAACTTCGGCCTCGTCTCACACCTCGGACAAAGCTCCTGACAAAGCCTCACCGTCGCCCCCAGCACCTGTGCCCCGAGCATCAAATGCACCTTCGCCTCCCCAATCTGCCCGTCCGCAATCTGCCCGCGCTCGCGCATATACCCCTCCAGCGCCTCCCACTCCACCAGACACGGCCCATTCCGCCAGTAGACCCCGGTCGCCCCCACCACATGCCCCATCCCGTCCACAATCCTCCTCGGCCACCCCTCCGCAATGCACGGCACCCCGTACAGCGTCTCGCCAATGTGTGCCATGGTATTCGTGTTCATCCCCACCCCGAGCAGCAGCACCTTCCCGCCCATCGCCGCGAGCTTCCCCAGCGGCGACCGCAGCCCAACCGTCCCCACATGCAAGTGCTCCCTCGTCAAGAGCTCCGCCAACGGCCCAATTGCCGCACACGGATGCGTAGGATGCAGACTCCGATAAGCCTCCGGCCGTACCCTCAGAGCATTAGTAATCGCCCCA
>JBDKRC010000185.1:0-5740 GCA_039683575.1 Armatimonadia bacterium
ACGGCGGGGAGAAGGCATACAGGATGAACAGGATGAACGGCAGGATGGGAAGGATGAACGGCGAGAGGGGGAGTGGGGGGAACGATGGGCCGGCTGAAGCGCGGCTTCCGGGGGACGGTGGGGGAAAGGCATACAGGATGAACGGCAGGATGGGAAGGATGATGGCGAGGATGGGGGAGTGGGGGACCGATGGGCCGGCTGAAGCGCGGCTTCCGGGGGACGGCGGGGAGAAGGCATACAGGATGAGCAGGATGAACGGCAGGATGGGAAGGATGAACGGCTAGGATGGGAGAGTGGAGGAAGGATGGGTCGGCTGAAGTGCGGCTCCTCCGGGGGACGGCGGGGAGAAGGCATACAGGATGAACGGCAGGATGGGAAGGATGATGGCGAGAGGGGGGAGTGGGGGGCGACAGGGCGTCAGGTACGGGCGGTTGGCGTTGACTTCGGGGGGCTGGCGTGATTATATAGCGGTACTATTATCGCGCGGGTCGTGAGGCGCGGGCGGACTGCGGTCCGCCCCTACGGCCAATATGGGGATGAGGTTCTGAGTTATGATTTACTTTGATCATGCAGCTACCACTAAGGCTGATCCTGAAGTCGTCGAGGCAATGCTGCCTTACTACACGCAGTACTTCGGTAATCCCAGCAGCGCTTATAGCTTTGCAGGGAAGTCGCGGGCGGCCATTGATGAGGCGCGTGGACAGGTGGCGGCGTTGATGAATGCGGACCCGGCGGAGATCATCTTCACCGGCGGCGGGTCCGAGGCCGACAACATCGCCATCAAGGGCTATGCGTGGGCGCACCAGGATAAGGGCAAGCATATCATCACCTGCGCCATCGAGCACCATGCGGTGCTCCATGCGTGCCAGCGGCTCGAGAAGATGGGTTTCGAGGTCACAGTGCTGCCTGTGGACCAGTATGGGGTGGTGACGCCACAGCAGGTGGAAGAGGCCATGCGCCCGGACACCATTCTCGTCACCATCATGCATGCGAACAATGAGGTCGGGACGATCGAGCCGATTGAGGAGATTGCGGCGCTTTGCCGTGCACGGAAGATCGGCTTCCATAGCGATGCCGTGCAGTCGCTGGGGAAGATCCCCGTTGACGTGAAGAAGATCGGCGCAGACATGATGGCGTTCTCGGCTCATAAGATCTACGGGCCCAAGGGCGTGGGCGTGCTCTATCTGCGCAAGGGCGTGAAGGTGTGGCCGGTGATTGATGGCGGGGCGCAGGAGCGCGGGATCAGGTCGGGGACCGAGAATGTGCCGGGGATCGTGGGGATGGGCAAGGCCTGCGACCTCTTGGGCAAGCGGATGGAAGAAGACAACAAGCGGGTTTTCGCGCTGCGCGAGCGGCTTAAGGCGGGGCTGGTCGAGAAGATCGACTACCTGATGTACACGGGGCACCCTGAGAAGCGGCTGCCGAACATCGCGAGTTTCACGTTCCGGTATGTTGAGGGTGAAGGGATTCTGCTGAGCCTGGACGCGTGGGACATCTGCGCGTCGTCGGGCTCGGCCTGCACCTCCGGGAGCCTGGACCCGAGTCATTGTCTGCTGGCGATGGGGCTGCCGCACGCAATTGCGCACGGGTCGCTGCGGGTGAGTCTGGGGCGCGAGAACACGGAGGCGGAGGTGGACAAGCTGGTCGAGGTGCTTCCAGGGATCGTGCAGAGGCTGCGGGAGATGTCGCCGCTCTATGGGGATGCGCGGAGGAAAGGCGAGGCGTGAGGGGGACGGCGGGAATCGGGAATGGGGGAATCGGGAATCGGGAGGATAGAGGGGCGCGAAGGTTGGTGGTGAGGAAGAACCTGATTGGGGGGTGGGGGAGTCGTATGTGTGTGTGGGGGCGAGGGTTGGTCGGGGATAACGGCCGGCGGGGTACGAGCCCCCGCCCTACAGCGAGATAGCGGCCGGCGGGGTACGAGCCCCCTGCGACGCAGACTTTGCTACGCCCTATAGCGGGAGATGACTGAATTGAGCGATTTGGTGCAGGAACTGGAGGCTTTGCGCAAGGAGCGCAAGGCCGTTTTGTTGGTCCACAATTACCAGAACCCTGAAGTTCAGGATGTTGGCGATTTTCTGGGGGATTCGCTGGGGCTGAGCCGGCAGGCGGCGGCTACTGAGGCCGAGGTAATCGTGTTTTGCGGCGTGCATTTCATGGCGCAGACCGCGAAGCTCTTGTCGCCGCAGAAGACCGTGCTTCTGCCGGAGATCGCTGCCGGGTGCCCCATGGCGGATATGATCACGCCGGAGCTTTTGCGGAAGTTCAAGGCCGAACACCCCGGCGCGCCCGTGGTGGCCTATGTGAACACCACCGCCGAGGTGAAGGCGGAGAGCGACATCTGCTGCACGTCGGCCAATGCGGTGCAGGTGGTCAAGTCGCTGCCCGATGAGAAGATACTGTTCGTGCCCGACCAGTACCTGGCGCACTGGATTGCCGAGCAGGTGCCGGATAAGGAGATCATCCCCTACGGCGGGTTCTGCCCGACGCACGTGCGGATCAGCCCGAAGATGCTGCAGGAGGCCAAGGCCGCGCACCCGGAGGCGGAAGTGATCGGGCATCCCGAGTCGCCGCCGGATGTGCTGGCGTTTTGCGACGCGGTGCGGTCCACGTCGGGCATGGTGAAGTACGCGCGGGAGAGTGCGGCCAAGGAGTTCATCATCGCGACCGAGTGCGGGATGGTGTACCGGCTGCAAAAGGACATTCCCGACAAGACGTTCTACGGGCTGGAGACGATTGTCTGCCCGAACATGAAGAAGACTACGCTGGAGAAGGTCGTGGCCTCGCTGCGGGAGATGAAGTACCAGATCGAGGTGGAGGAAGAGGTGGCGGTGAAGGCGCGGCGGGCGGTGCAGCGGATGGTGGAAATTGGGTGAGGCAGGGTTCAGGGGTCAGGTTTCAGGGATCAGGTACGGCTGGCTTACGAGGTTGTCATCCTGAACGAAGTGAAGGATCTCGGGGTTTGGTGGGGGCCGAGATTCTTCGTCGCAAACGACGCTCCTCAGAATGACACGCGTGTTGGGGGATGAGGAGCTTTACAGGATGGGCAGGATAGAGGCAGGATGGACAGGATAGAGGCGAAGGCATTCAAAGGATGAGAAGGATAGAGGCGAGGATGGGGAGGATATGGCGGGAACGGCGATAATGGTTAATGAAGTCTCACAACCTGTTGTTGGGACGGCTCTGAGGGCAGGGCTTAGTGTGCTTGTGCCTGCTTATAATGAGGAGGAGCTGCTGGAGGGGGCGCTGCGGGAGATTGGGGCGGCGGCGGCAGCGGCTTGCGGGGATTATGAGCTGGTGGTGGTGGACGACGGGAGCGCGGATGCCACGGGGGCGATACTGGACCGGCTGGCGGCGGAGGACGGGCACATCCGGGGGTTTCACCACGAGAAGAACCGCGGGATCGGCGGGGGGATCATCACGGCGGCGCGGGAGGCGCAGTGCGACCGCGCGATCATCTGCCCGGTGGACAGCCCGCTGTCAGCACTGCAGTTGCGCGCGTTTCTGGGGGCGGCGGCGGATGATACGATTGTGGTGGGGTACCGGCCAGAACGGCTGGGATACCGTGGGTGGCAGCAGATCGGGAGCAAGGTTTACCATTCGCTGGCGTGCGGGCTCCTGGGGCTGCGGCTGCGGGATGTGAACTGGATCCATATGTATCCGACGCGGTTGTTCTCCGAGGTGACGATTGAGTTTGGGGGGATTGTGTATCTGGCGGAGGTTTTGGCGAAGGCTAAGCGGCTGGGGTACAAGTTCGTCGAGGTGGAGTCGCCGATGGCGGCGCGGATCAAGGGTGTGGCGACGATCAGCAAGCCGCGGACGATCTGGCGGACGTTCTGGGATTTGTGGCGGGTCTGGTGGAGGGTGAGGGGTGGCGCACACGAGCAGGCAGGTCAGGAGCCTGGTTCCTAGCAGCCACTTGAGGGGACGATGCGTCAAGCAACCAACCAACTGTTCTCAGGCATGAAGCTCGATACCTACCTGTCTTTGCGGCTAGAAGCCGCACAACGGGCAGTCGATTCACTCGACATAGGTACAACTCCAAGCTCGCACAGCGGACGCTTTGGCGGAGACGCTGGCCGCTGAATACATCGTGCAGATACCAGTGCTGGAACAGCCCCTTGCACAGGAGCCATGCACGACACGGGTGGACATGGGACATGACATCAGCTACTCCTCCATCGACGGGGGGCCGGCCTGGGTGCCAGCAGTCAAGATAGTCATCAATACTCCCTTCGACGGATGCGAGCAAATCCTCACATGTAGCCCAAATCCCCTTCCCGCAGAGCGCCCCAAAGGCGACGTGATCGACCAAGCGATCCGGATCTCATTTGAGTACCTTCCGAATGAGGAACACGAAGTAGGCGATCTGATCGAGCATCAGAAGCGTCTCCTATCGCGGTTTCTAGAACTGTCCGCCCGAGAGACTGATGACTTCAACGCGAAGCTGCGGCAGGATGTGCGCGAGCGGATCCTCGAGCGTCAGGCACTAGTGGGCGCAGGTAACCAATTGCTGAGTGTGCTCGGCATTCCATTGCGTCGCCACGATGGCAAGTCTGGCCTCGTCATCCCGGTCAAGCGGCGACCATCACCAGTCGGCGACACCGCCACCACTGGGAGTGCTGAGTACCAACTCGAGCCCCATGAATACGACCACATCATTGGCCTATGTATGCACATGTCGTTGGCAGTAGAGCGAAGCCCTTCCACGTTCGCCAAGATGGGTGAGGAAGACATCAGAAACATCTTCCTAGTCATGCTGAACTCACACTATGAAGGCATGGCTACCGGCGAGACCTTCAATATGGGAGGAAAGACGGATATACTGGTGCGTTATGAGGGCAGAAATGCCTTCATCGGTGAGTGTAAGATTTGGCATGGGGCCAAGGAAATTCCAAACGCCATTGGCCAACTCCTTGACTACACCTGTTGGCGTGACACGAAAGCTGCCTTACTCATCTTCGCCAGAAACAAGGATTTCTCTAACGTGGTTGAGCAGATTCCCGAGGCTGTACGGAAGCATACAGCCTACGTCAGGGATGAACCGTTCGAAGGTGAGACCGCTTGGCGGTTCCGCATTTCGCAACCCGATGATCCTAACCGTACGATTCTTCTCACGGTGCTGGCGTATCATATTCCCGACTAGAGCAAACAGCCTAGATCCAGAAGATCTGGTTGCCGGTGTGGCCTGTCAGGCGGTCGAGGACCAGCCAGATACCGTTGGTGGCGAATTGGCCCAAGATCAGGCCCAGGAAGAAGGGCTTGGCGCGCTGGAAGCTCTTTACGCCCCCGTAGCGCATTATTATCCCCTTGATCAGCCACGTCCCCAGGATTGTTGCCCATAGCTCATCCATCATCCACACGCCGCCGAGGGCGAACCCGATGGGGTGGAAGGGCCACCACATGAACTGCTGGCGCATCATGGTCAGCCAGAACATGATGAGCGCGCCGACGCCCGTCAGTATCCAGCCGACGAGGTTGGGCTCGGTGGGTTGCTGGATCTTGTCTACGACCCACTTGGCCGCGGCCATGGGGGAGCCGTTCCAGACCCAGCTATTGAGGGTCGGGCCGCCTTGCTGATAGGCCCAGTAGAGCGTGAGGGGGAGGCTGGCGGCGACGGCTATCAGGACGCCGGCGACCATGGCGCCGAAGAGCGGGCGGCGCTGGCCGGGCGGGAGTTCCTGGCCGAGCTTGATGCCGTGTGCGGCCGTGGCCATGAAGAAGATGCGCATGTCGCTTA
>JBDKRC010000186.1:0-9833 GCA_039683575.1 Armatimonadia bacterium
CAGGGGTCAGGGGTCAGGGGTCAGGGGTCAGGGGTCAGGGGTCAGGGGCGGGAGGTGGAGGAGGCGGCTGGAAAGTTTTTGGCCGAAATCCGTGAGTTGCGGACCTGCTTATATGGGAGAGAGAGAACGGCAGGGATCAGGTTTCAGGGATCAGAGGTCAGGGACGGCAACGGCGGGGAAGGCGGGAGACAGCGGGGGAGACGGGGACAGACACCATTTCCGTTCGAGGCCTGCCAGGAGAGGTTTGCGGAAATGGTTCAGTGCGCGTTTCCGTAGATCGCGCGGCGGACGCGCCGTCCGCGCGGTGAGCGCTCCTACAGGCAGCGTTTGCGGCTTGAGATGGCATGTCGGAGATAGTGGGGTTGATATGGTTGAGGTTGAGGGGCTTGAGAGGCAGAGGGCGACACGAAGAGTTTGGGAGGAGAAGCCGGTTTCGGTGGGGCGCTTTGTGCGGGAGGCGGAGTACTTGGGGTTGGGGGATGACGGGGCCTATCCCGTCATCCTGAGGTCTCTGTCGAAGATCTTCCGGGGGCGGTATCAGGAGGCGGTGCTTTGCTGGGGGATCGGGTCGGGGAAGTCGTTCCTGTGCTCGCTGGCGCTGACTTACATGCTGTACCGGACGCTTTGTCTGCGTGACCCGCAGGAGTATTACGGGCTGGCGCAGGGGAGCCAGATATCGCTGGTGACCGTGGGGCCGACGGCGCGGATTGCGGAGAAGGTGGTGTTTGGGGAGGTCCGGGAGTTGGTGCGGCGGTCGCCGTGGTTCACCGAGCGGTACCCGGCGGACGGGCGGGTGCGCAAGGAACTGCACTTTGCCAAGAACGTGACGGTGCTGCCGGGGAACTCATCAGAGTTGTTTCCGCTAGGGCTGAATGTGCTATGCGCGACGATGGATGAGGCGAGCTTCTTTGTAGAGACAGCGGATGGGACGCGGGAAGCGGCGGAGGAAGTCTATCTGGCGCTGCAGCGGCGGGTGAAATCGCGGTTCGGGAGCAAGGGGCTGGTGCTGATCGCGTCGTCGCCGCGGCATGCGGAGGATTTCATCATGCGCAAGGTGGCGGAGGGGGATGAGGACCCGACGCTGTTTGCGTCGCGGAAGGCGACGTGGGAAGTCAAGCCGCGGGGGAAGTTTTGCGGGAAGGTGTTCGAGCAGGGCGGGCTGACGGTGCCGGTGGAGTATGCGGGGGAGTTCAAGAAGAACCCGCAGAAGGCGCGGCGGGACCTGGCGGCGCTGCCGGGGACGGCATTTCAGCCATTCTTTGTGGATATGGAGCCGATGTTGGCGGCGTGTGGGAAGACGGACGGAACGGCGCGGCGGGGTACGGCGGAGACGGGCGGACCACGGTCCGCCCCTACGGTGGTGAAGACGGCGGGTGGACCACGGTCCACCCCTACGTTGCAGCATCCGTTTGAGGCAAACGGCGCGTTGGCGTCGTGGTTCAAGCCGAATGACCGGGAGGCGCGGTACATTCATGTGGATTTGGGGCTGCGGCGGGATGCTTGCGGGATTGCCATGGCTAAGGTGCAGGAGTATGCGGAATTGCCGGTGGTGACGGTGGAGTTGATGCTGCAGATCAAGGCGCCGCCGGATGGCGAGGTGGATTTCGGGCAGGTGCGGGAGCTGATACTGGCGCTGCGGCGGCGGGGGTTTCCCATCGGGCAGGTGAGCTACGATGGGTGGCAGTCCGCCGACAGCCAGCAGATACTGCGGCGACAGGGGCTGAAGGTGGCGACGGTGTCGGTGGATTCGACGCTGGCGGGGTATGAGACGCTGAAGGAGGTCGCCAACGAGGGGCGGCTGCGGATGTATGAGTATGAACCGTTCCTGCGGGAGTGCCGGCGGCTGGAGTTGGTGCGGGGCACTAAGGTGGACCACCCGCCGGGTGGGAGCAAGGACGTGGCGGACGCGGTGGCGGGGGCGGTTAGTGAGGCGATGCGGGCGCGAGGGGGAGGCGAGGTGCGGGGGAGGATTGTGTGAGGGGAGAGGGAGATTTACAGGATGGACAGGATAAAGGCAAGGATGGGGAGGATGAAAGGCGAGAGGAGAGATGGGAGAGGCAGGTTTCACGGGCTCAGGGATCAGGTTTCAGAGACGGCGACGGCGGGAGGCGGCGAGGGCGGAAAGTTCTTGGCCGAAATTGCTGAGTTGTGGACCTGGGTGAGGCAGGTTTCAGGGCTCAGGGATCAGGTTTCAGAGACGGCTACGGCGGGTGACGGCGAGGGCGGAAAGTTTTTGGCCGAAATTGCTGAGTTGTGGACCTGCTTATATGGGAGAGAGAACGGCGGGGGTCAGGTTTCAGGGGTCAGGGATCAGAGGCGGCTGCGGCGGGGACGGTAACGGCTTGAGAGGAGATGGGTGCATGGAGTTGGTTAAGGCGCGGGTTGTTGGGGAGGCGGAGGGGGAGTTGAGTTTTGGGGCGGCCGAGAGGCGGTCTGGCGGCGGAGGCCCGAGGGGGGCTTCAGCCGGGGAGACGCGGCAGTTGCCGGAGGGGGTCTGGACGGAGGCTTACTCGGCGGGGGAAGTTGTGGAGCCGCCCTATGACCTGGAGACTTTGGCGTCGCTTTATGAGACGAACTCCACCCACAAGGCCTGCGTGGATGCCAAGACCATCAACATCGTGGGGCTGGGGTACAGGTTCGTGCCAGCGGCGGGGGCGGATAAGGCTGATCCGGAGAGCCTGGCGCTGCTTGAGCACCTGTTTGCGACGTGCAACCCGGAGATGACCTTTACCGAGGTCATGCGGGCGGTGTGGACGGATGTCGAGTGTCTGGGGAACGGGTACCTGGAGCTGACGCGCAATAGTCTGGGGCAGATTGACGGGATGTACCACGTGCCGGGAGTGACAGTGCGGGTGCGGGCGGACCGGGCCGGGTTTGTGCAGATTCGCGATGGGCGCAAGCGGCATTTCCGGGGCGTGGGGCAGCCGGAAGTGGCCGATCCCGAGACTGGGCTGGCCCAGAACGAGATGATGCATTTCACCAAGTACACGCCGCAGTCGTCGTATTACGGGGTGCCGGACATCATCCCGGCCGTGTCGGCGCTGGTGGGCGACAAGGCGGCGCGGGAGTACAACATCGACTTCTTTGCGCACAATGCGGTGCCGCGAATGGCGATCATCGTCGAGGGCGGGCAGCTATCCGAGAGCGTGCTGGGGCAGCTCAAGCAGTTCATGGAGAGCGAGATCAAGGGCCAGGGGCACAAGACGCTGGTTTTGGATGTGCCGGGGCAGGATACGAAGGTGCGGATCGAGCGGCTGACGGTCGGTGGGACCGACGATGCGGCGTTCCTGGGGTACCGGAAGGCGAACCGGGATGAGGTGCTGCTCGTGCACCGGGTACCGCCCAGTAAGGTGACGGTGGTCGAGAATGCCAACCTGGCCAACAGCAAGGACCAGGACAAGACGTTCCGCGAGCAGGTGGTGCGGCCCGAGCAGCGGCGGATTGAGTACCGGATCAACCGGTTGCTCAAGGAGCAGGTGGGGATCGGTGACTGGGGGTTTCAGTTCCGGGAGATGGATCTGACCGAGGCGCGGGAAGAGGCGGAAGTGTCGGCGATCTATGCGGGGATCGGGGTGCTGACGCCGGAGGAGATACGGGGGAAGCTGGGGTTAGCGGCGGTGGGAGCTTGACAGGATGGACAGGATGAACGGCAGGATGGGGAGGATGAACGGCAGGATGGGGAGGATACGGCGGAGGAGATGAAGAGAGAGAAGGCCGGCTGGTGCCGGTCTTTTTGTTTGGTGGGGGGTACGGGGGGGAAATGGGGACAGACACCATTTTCCCATGGCGCTTTGGTGGGGGCGAAGGGGAAGGTTGGGAAAGTGGTGTCAGTCCCCATTTATGTGCGTGGGAGCGGGCGAGACGCCCGCACTACGCGATGAGGCGCGGAGATGGGCGGGTACGCCCTCCTGCGCAGAAGGTAAGGCGAAACACTATGGGTGACGGGGCCGGGTGGGTATTCGAGGGTGTGGCTTCTACTGGGGCGGTTGATCGGCAGCGGGAGAAGATGACGGCGGGGGCGCTGGGGCGGATGGGTGAGGCTGGGGAGGTGGAGCTGCGGGTTGGGCACCGGGCGGCGAAGGTTGGTGTGGTTGAGGAGTGGCGGGTTGAGGGCGAGGTTGTGCGGGTGCGTGGGAGACTGGATGGCGGAGATGAGGCGGCGCGGGTTTTGGAGAGGGCGCGGCGAGGTGAGCGGCTGGGGCTTAGCGTGGGCGGAAAGGTGACGGCGGCGCGGTGGGGATGGACGGCGGAGTGCGAGGGGCCGGTGCGGCTGATCGAGGACGTGGAGCTCACGCATGTGGCGGTGTGCGAGCGGGATGAGGCAGTGAACCCGGAGGCGTGGATTGAGGTGCGGGAGACGGAGGCGGAGGCATGAGGGTGAACGGCAGGGGCCGGTGGCTGAGGCGGGTGTGGGAGGGGTTGCGGCGGGTGCTACGGGGAGAGGTATGGGACGCCTCTCCCCTATCCCCCAGGGAAGCCGAGATTGAGGCGGAGATGGCGGCGCTGGAGGAGCGGGTTCGGCGGCTTTTGGGGGAGGTGCGGGGCGGGGCGAGCGGGGGCGATGCGAAAACGGCCGGAGCGGGCAGGCACGCCCGTGCTCCCGGGAACGCCGGAAAAACGGCCGAAGCCGGCAAGGATGCCGCTGCGCAGCAGACGTCGCTTCGCGCACCTACGGCCGGAACGGGCGGGACGCCCGCACTACGCGAGGGAGAGACGGGCGAGACGCCCGTCCCCCAAAGACGCCAGGAACAGCCGGGTGCAGAGGGGGATTTGCGGAAGGCGCTGGAGGAGGAGATCTGGGCACGGGCATGTGGGGCTACGGGTGCCGGGGAGGCGGGCGGGACGCCCGCACTACGCGAGGGAGAGACGGGCGGGACGCCCGTCCTACAGAGATATCAAGACCAACCGGGCGGGCACGGCGGCGCGACGGAGGTTGCGGTGACGGAGCGGGAAGTTGAGGCGGCTAAGGTGGTTTTGCGAGGTGTTCCGCAGGGAATCTGCGGGCAGATGACGGGGCGCGCTGGTGGCGCGCGATTTTGGGAAGGGGTGCTGTAGAGATTGAGCACGGAAGAGATGTTGCAGAAGGCCGTTGACACGACTAGTTTGGCGGCGGGCGGACTGCTTGGCGTCGAGCAGAGCAAGAAGTTCACGGACCTGGTCATTGACCAGTCAGTGATGCTCAAGGAGGCGCGCGTCGTCCGCATGCGGTCGGCGGTGACGGAACTGGACCGCATTGCGACGACGGGGCGGGTCAGCCAACTGAAGAGCGAGGGTGTGGCGCCGGCTACTCTGGCCGGACCGAGTTTCTCCAAGGTAGTACTGACGGCGGTCGATGTCATCACGCCGTTCGAGCTGACCTTTGAGGCGCTGGAAGACAACATCGCGGGCGGCGGGCTGGAAGAGACCGTGATCCGCGTGATGGCCAAGCAGACGGCCACGGACCTGGAAGAGCTGGCTTTGCAGGGCGACACGACGTCGGCCGACCCGTTCCTGAGCGGAATGGACGGCTGGCGGAAGCTGGCCGCGGGCGGGCATGTGGTGGATGCCGCGGGCGCGACTTTGGACAAGGACCTGCTAGGCAAGATGTTCCGGGCACTGCCGGACAAGTACAAGCGGGCTTATGGCGACATGCGGTTCTACTTTGCGCCGGTGGTCGCGCAGGACTGGCATGACACCTTCAGCGACCGCGGGACTCCGGGGGGCGACAAGGCGCTGCTGGGCTCGCAGGTGCCGCCGTACATGGGCGTGCCGGTTGTGAGCGTACCAACGATCCCGACCAATCTGTCGGGCGTGGGCGAGCACGTCGGAACCGGGCTGACCTACGGGTTCCTGACCCCACGCGAGAACCTGGTCTTCGGCATCCACCGGGAGATCCGGATCGACAAGGACAAGGACGTGCTGCGCGGCGTGAACATCTACGCGATCACGACCCGTGTCGCCGTGGAATTCGAGAACGACGACGCGGTGGTTGTGGCTGTGAACGTTGGCAAGAGCTAGCAGGTGAGGGGGCGGGCCGGATGCCGACGGTGAGACTGCCGGCATTCGGCCCCTCCGAGTGGTAGGCGGAGCAGGTAGGCCAAAATGGGGACGGAGCCTTGGCGCGAGGAGCGGGAAGCGGGTTCTACCGAGAGGTGGCGGCGCGCAAAGGCTCCGTCCCCGATTTTGGGCGAGGGCTGGTCGGGGATGGCGGCGGGAGCGGGCGAGACGCCCGCACTACGCGGTGAGGTTTGGCGGGGGCGGCGGGCAGGATGCCGATAGTGAGACTGCCGGCATTCGGCCCCTCCGAGTGGTCGGCGGAGCGGGTAGGCCAAAATGGGGACGGAGCCTTGGCGCGAGGAGCGGGGAGCGGGTTCTACCGAGAGGTGGCGGCGCGCAAAGGCTCCGTCCCCGAGTTTGGGCGAGGGGTGGTCGGGGATTACGGCGGGAGCGGGCGAGACGCCCGCACAACGCGGTGAGGTTTGGGGGGCGGCGGGCAGGATGCCGATAGTGAGACTGCCGGCATTCGGCCCCTCCGAGTGGCAGGCGGAGCGGGTAGGCCAAAATGGGGACGGAGCCTTGGCGCGAGGAGCGGGAAGCGGGTTCTACCGAGAGGTGGCGGCGCGCAAAGGCTCCGTCCCCGATTTTGGGCGAGGGTTGGTCGGAGACGACGGCTGGCGGGCGAGACGCCCGCACTACGCGGTGAGGTTTGGAGAGGCGAGAACGGATTGCAGTCCGGCCATGCGGTGTCTGTGAGCGGTGTGTCGCGGAGAAAGGGTTGGGGAGCGGGATATATGAGGAAGCAGTTTCTTTGGTTGGATAGGGCGGGGTTCTACTATGACGCGCCCGGGAATATCAGCATAGCGAGCGGATCGAAGGGGAGCGTTACTTTCTGGTGGCACCCGGGGCCAGTGAGCGGGACTGACCAGGTGATCTGGGAGGCGAGCTTTGACAGCAACAACTATCTCAAGCTCGGGTTCAGCCTTGAGAACCGGCTAACCTATGTGTCCTGCTCCGGTGGGACCAAACACCAGGTGCACTGGGATGGGTTCTTTGTCGGCAGCTTCAACTTCTGGATGCCCGTAACGTGCACATGGGACTTTACGGTGCCGGGGCAGGGGAAGCTGCGGCTGTATGCGGACGGCACCGCCTGTGCGAACCAGGTTGACAATGCGCAGGCGCCAGCGGGTGAGGCCATGCGGCTATATCTGGGGCCGCGCTACGGGACGACCCAGTGTCCGCTGGACGGGTACCTGGACAACATGGGCGTCTGGAACGAGGTCATGACGCTGGCCCAGCATCAGGCGATCAAGGCCGGGGCGACCGATTTCGCCACACGGCAGAGCGCGCGACGACGAACCCTGAGGCAGAGCGACGGGGCAGGCGTGCTGACGCTGCGGGCGGGGTTTGATGGGCAGTATGACGCCGAATACGCGGCAGGCGATGCGACGGCGCGATGGCTGGTTCCGGCGAGCGACTATAACCAGTTCGCGAGGATTGACGACGGGTCGCGGAGCCGGGGGCGGCGGTATGCCTTCTACTTTGGGGTACCGCGGCATGACAATTCGGATGACGACCGGGTGCCCGTCAAGGCGGTTTTGCAGATGATCCGCAACCAGGGAGCCAACCAGTACACGGTGCTCACCGACCAGATGGATCATTCGGAGATCAGCGTCACGCAGTTGAAGGCGATTCCGGGCCAGGGGCAGGGCCTGGGGTGGCTGCGCGAGGCCATCGACCCGGGACACCTGCTGCGGCCGGCGACGGTGAGAATGCGGGTGAATGTGCCGGCGGCGACCACGCCGGTGAAGACGAAAGTGTGCCTGGGGCCGGTGACCTACATCAACGGCGGGATGCATGGCAACAACTTCGGCACGTGGGGGACTGGGGAGGTCTTTACGGTTGTGGCTGACGCGGGGAACACGGCGAGCAGCTTCAAGACCAACCTGGGGGTGCGCACTGATGGGTACTGGGTTGGCGCGGAGCTGTCGCTGCGCAGCGGGACCGGAGCGGGCTCGAGGCTGAAGATCACAGGGTACACGGCCGCCACGGGTGTGCTCACGGTGGCCGGGGCACTGGAGGCGGCACCAGCGGCCGGCGACCTGGGAATGGTCGACTTCCGAGGACGGCTCGTGCCGACCAACAACCCGCTGACCGAACAGCAGAGCATGGAAGCGTGGCTGTGGGAGGAGTACGGGGACAACAAGCCGTGGATCGAGATTGAATGCCAGTATGGCACCAACACGGGAGCCAGCTTTACCCGGTACCAACGCGGGCGCACCAACTGGATGGACCTGATCGACGGACGCAGCGGCCCCGACGGCGCGAACCTGATGTTTGGGCGCAATGGCTGGGAGCTTCCGGCGAGCTACAACTGCACCATCCTGCTTGAGAGCCTGATCATCGAGGGGCCGGGCAACTACCAGGTGCTTGACCTGCAGGAACGGCGGGGGCGACGGGGACAGGAACCGGCAGACTATTTCATGCTGCGCGACATGCTCAACGGGCACAGCTCGCGGGTGTGGAGGAGTTCGAACTGCGGATGGGGCTACGCGGCGCCGACAGTGAACCCGAATGCCTCGGACGTGATGGCGGATCTGGCCAAGGCGGGGACGTGGCGGAATGAATGCCAGTACCACGGCCTCATCAGGCCCTACACAGAGACGGAATACGTTGTAGCGGTGGTGCGCGGGACCGACACCAATGGGGTGAAGAGGCTGGGGTATTTGCGGGGGACCTGGGACGAGACGGTTAACCGGGTGAAGTGGGTTGATGAGCCAGCCCCGGCGGGGAAGGCAAATCCATTCTTTGCCTATTCGGACATGACGCCATGGGAGCGCAGCGACGCGCCATGGGGCACCAACGGTATGGGCCTGGCCCAGGTGCTGGAGATGCCGGACGGGACGTGGACGATGCTGGCAGCCGGAACGGAGAATGACCCTGACCACTACTTCGTCCGAGCGCTGCACGGCGCGCCAGACCGGTGGAGTTTCGACCCGGAAAGGCACTGGTGGAACAACAACCCGGTGCTGCCGGGGCTGGGTGGCGTAGACATGATCCCGCCGATGTTCGGCGGGATCAATCTTTTCGGCAACCGTGACGCCGAGTGGATGGTGCAGTGCAATCCGTATGCGCGCGACCCGCAGCGGCGATACGCGGGGTATTGCCGCTTCAAGACCATACTGCCCGTGTCAACGGCGTCGGGCACCAACAAGCGACCGGTGGCCGGGTGGACCAGCCCTGACCTGAAGAGCTTCTTCCTGCTGCCACACGGGACGATGCTGTCGCCTCTGCCCATCGGCGAGGTGTTTGGGCTACGCCCGTACGCGGTGTCCGACGACGTGACAGGGATGGTGCTTGAGTTCATGGGCGGCGTAGTGCGCCTGTGGGCAAGCGACGATGATCGGCACTTTCAGCAGACAATCTACAGCTTCCTGCCGGACTCGATTCCGGTGGACACGTTCCGTCTTGGTAACAAGCGGGTCTATGTGTTCAGCAGCGGCGGGGTCACTAACCTTGCCTACCAGGGGTTCAACCGGGAGAGCTTCTACCAGGTCAACAGCGGCCAGACGGCGGGCTGGATCGAGACGGCGGCGCTGGTGCGACCGAGCGGGGGCTGGGGGAGCTTGATTCTGAACGTTGCGCCCGAACAGGGAACTGTCCGGGTGGAGGTGCTGGACGCGCGAACGGATGAGGCATTGCCGGGCTTTGGCGTGGCTGACTGTGCCGGTGTCGCGGAGGGCATCGAGAGGCGGGTGACGTGGGGCGGACTGGACCTGGCGGAGGTGACGGCGGAGGAAATACGACTGCGAGTGCATATGACGCGCCCGAATGCCGCGAGCACTACGCCCAGGCTC
>JBDKRC010000187.1:0-10740 GCA_039683575.1 Armatimonadia bacterium
GGGGCCACCGCCGGGAGGTCCGGCCTCAGCGGGCGGCGGCCCGCCCTCTTCCTGAGCGGAAACGCCGGACACCATGAGAATGGCGACGACGGCCAGTACCAGTACTGCCACGCCTATCAGCAGCATGCCCCGTCGGGGGCGCCGCGTGAACAGGCGCCTGAGCCCGCAAATGCCCTCAATCATTATAGCTCCTTGACGGTGACGGTGGCATACCAGGGGTCAATCAGCGATCGCATCATACTGAGACCGACCCATGGGGTCTGCTGGGCGTCCACGCGTGCCCGGTTGGCGTTGAAGTCTCGGACCTGTGCCATCCTCGTGGCATCGTAGCCGCCAGACGAACTGGCCGCCGTGCCGATGGCCTGGTTGCGGAGATTGACGGCCTCGTTGAGGCTATCGCTCCAGATGGGCTTGTTGACGGCCTTGGGGTCCGCCGGCTTGGCATCGGGCCAGCGGGTGCGGTCCGCCGGGCCGACCATCGCGCGGATCTCGGCGTTCTCGGCATCGCGCATGGAGCGCATGACTTCGCTGGTGCGGACGCACCACTGCTGGACATCGCCGGCCACCATGCCACCGGTCATGTTCGGTGCGGGCTTGAATTCGGGAAGCTGGGGGTAGGCAGCATCCAGAGGAGGCTCAGGCAAGCCCACGGAGGCGGCGGGGGCCGCAGGTGCGGCTCCGGCCTCGGCACCGGGGCCGCCGGGAGCGCCAGGGCCGCCTGGAGCACCAGGAGGCCCTCCGGGACCGCCGCCGGGAGGCCCGCCAGCATCTCCCGCAGGGGCTGCATCCGCGGGCGGAGGTCCGCCCTCATCCTGGGCAAACATCCCGCTTTGCAGCAAGCCCAGAGATATGAGGGTGAGGACTGCAATGATCGTGAGTACGACCTTAACACGCCTGCTGGCCATGTGACGCCACCTGGATCCTGGCGATATCTTCTACTTCTTCCCCACGTGGAGTATAGACGCAGGGCGTGACGCAAGTCAAGAATGCCTTGGGCGTTTTGGCAGCGGCCAAGGCACGCCCCGCGAGCCCGTGGGGTATGTAGATAGTTCACCATCCGCTGCAGCTACACCTGCCGCTTGTCCACGACCCGCGGATATGTCCCCCGGGCGTGCAGGCTGCGCGGTTCGAGCAGCGTGAGTTTGAGGTCCACGCCCAGTTCCTGACGCAGGCGGCGGGCGATCTGTTCGCGGATGCGCAGGACCTGGTTGGCCATGTCTCCCGGAAGCCCGGTCAGTTCGACGCGGATGTCAAGCTCGTCTATTGAGCCCTGCCGGTCCAGCACCAGTTGGAAGTGCTCTGTCACCGCGGGGAACTCCGCCAGCACCCGCGCCACGTCGCTCGGGAGAATGTTCACACCGTGGATGATGGCCATGTCGTCGCTGCGCCGGAAAACCCGCGCCATTCGCGCCGAGGTGCGCCCGCAGCCGCAGGGGCGGGTGTCGATCGAGGAGATGTCTCCGGAACGGTAGCGCAGGAGCGGCAGGGCTTCGCGGGCGAGCGTCGTGAATACCAACTCACCCTCGGCGCCATCCGGGACCGGCTCACCGGTGACGGGATCTATGACCTCGCCGAGAAAATGGTCCTCCGCGAGGTGCAGGCCACAGCGCTCGGGGCATTCCCCAGCCACTCCCGGGCCGCCCATCTCACTCAGACCGTAGATGTCATAGGCTCGCAGGTACAGGCGGCGCTCGATCTCGGCCCGCCGCTCCTCGCTCCACGGCTCCGCTCCAAAAAGCCCGACTCGCAGGGAGAGGGAGTTGGGCTCGAGGGCCATATCCTCGAGAGCCTGGGCAATGGCGAGGGCGTATGAGGGCATGCCGATGAGAGCCGTGCTGCGGAAGTCCTGCATGATCTTCACCTGCTGGGGCAACTCGGCCTCGGAGACAGGCAGAACAGAGGCCCCGATCGCCTCGGCGCCCTGGTGCAGGCCGAAGCCGCCGGAGAAGAGCCCATAGCCGAAAAAGATCTGCACAACATCCTCGCGCGTGATCTCCCCCGCGGTCAGATTGCGTGCCACAAGCTCGGTCCAGTGCTTGAGGTCGTTGGCGGTGTAGGCGATGACGGTGGGGGCGCCGGTGGTTCCGGAGGAGAGATGGAAGCGGACGACTTCGCGCAGGGGCAGGGCCACGAGGTCGTAGGGATAGCTGCGGCGCAGGTCGTCCTTGGTGGTGAAGGGCAGACGGCGCAGGTCTTCAACGCCCTGGACGGCTTCCGGCTCGATCTGGAGTTCGTCCAGCCGACGGCGGTAGAAGGGCACGTTCTTGTAGCAGCGGTTGACCGTCGCCTGCAGGCGCTCGAGTTGTAGCTGCCGCAACTCCTCGCGGTCCATGCACTCGTAACGGGGGCTGTAGATGGCGGACATGGCGGGTTCCTCGTTGGAGAGGTTCTTTACAGGATGTGCAGGATGTGCGGCAGGATAGACAGGATGAGAAAGACGATAAGGATATGGAGGATGGTACGGACTATACTTCCTCGTAGTCCTTCCCCAGATATGCTCTGCGGACGTCGCGGTTGCGCAGGAGCTCGTCGGCACTGCCCTCCAGGACCACTTTGCCGGTTTCCATGACATAGCCGCGGTCGGCGACCTTGAGGGCGGCGCGGGCGTTTTGCTCCACCACCAAGATGGTGGTCCCCTCTTCGCGCAGACGCGTGATGGTCTCCATGATCTGTTTGGCCACCAGCGGGGCGAGGCCGAGACAGGGCTCATCGAGCAGGAGCAGGCGCGGGCGGGCCATGAGGGCGCGGCCCATAGCGAGCATCTGTTGCTGGCCGCCGGAGAGGCTCCCTCCGCGGCGGGCGCGGAAGTCGTTGAGAATGGGGAAGAGGTCATAGATGCGCTGCAGGTCCTCTTCAACCCCGCGGTCGCGGGCCCGCAGGCGGGTGTAGGCACCGAGGAGGAGGTTGTCGTGGACGGAGAGCGGGCCGAAGATCTGCCGCCCCTCAGGGACCTGCGTGATGCCCATGCGGACCAGCTTGTCTGTCGCGACGCCGGCGATCTTCTGCCCGGCGAAGGAGATCGCGCCGGCGGCGGGGCGGAGCAGGCCGCAGATGGCGCGGAGCGTGGTGGTCTTCCCGGCGCCGTTGGCCCCGAGCAGCGCCACCACCTCGCCCTCGTTGACGTGCAGCGAAACGCCCTTGAGGACGTGCAGGCGGCCATAGTGGACATTCAGACCGGAGAGGGTGAGCAGGAGCTTGCTGTCGCTCATTGCGGGTCCTCCTCTCCGAGATAGGCCGCGATCACGTGATGATTGGCCTGGATGCCCTGCGGTGTGTCGAGGGCGAGTAGACGGCCCTGGTCGAGCACCGCCACCTGGGCGCAGACCTCCATCACGAGGCTCATATCGTGCTCGATGAGCATCGTCGTCAGGCCGGTCTCTCCGATGCGGCCGATCAGTTCGCCGAGGGTCTCGGTTTCGTGGGTGGTCAGGCCGGCTGCGGGCTCGTCCAGCAGCAGCAGCCGGGGCCGCGAGGCGAGCGCGCGGGCGATCTCCACAAGGCGCTGACGGCCGGGCGGGAGGCTGGCGGCGGGTTCTGCGGCCAGAGCGGACAGCCCAACGAACTTAAGCGCCTCATGCGCCATCGCCTGCAACTCGCTCTCCTCGCGCTTCAGAGCGGGCAGGTGCAGGAGCGCTGAGACGATGCCCTGATGGCCATGCCGGTGGCATCCGGTCAAGACGTTGTCCAAGACGCTCATGCTGCCGAAGACCTGAAGGTTCTGGAAGGTACGCGCGAGGCCAAGGGCCGCCACGCGGTGTTGTGGCAGGGCGGTGATACGGTGGTCCATGAGCCAGACGGAGCCGGAGGAGGCGCGGTAGAGGCCGGAGATGACATTGAAGAGGGTGGTCTTGCCAGCTCCATTGGGTCCGATGACGCCGAACGTGACGCCTTGTGGGACCTCGAACGAGACCTTGTCCACGGCTTGCAGGCCGCCGAAGGACTTGCTGAGCGCCTCGAGGCGCAGGAAGGGCGTTTCAGGCATCCTGGCTGGCCCCCTTCCGGCGGAAGGACCAGGTCGAGAGCCGCGCCAGGCCCTGGGGCTGGAAGAGCAGCATCAGCACCAGGATCAGGCCGAAGATGACCACATCCAGGTCCTTTACCAGCGGGTAGTGCTGCCCCACATTGGCCAGAACCTGGGAGATGATGGTCAGCACGGCGGCGCCGATGACGGGGCCCCAGACAGTGGCAGCGCCGCCTACGATCACCATCAGCATCAGCTCGATTGAGAACGGGAAGCCGAAGGGATCGGGGTTCACGAAGTTGACGTAGTGGGCGTAGAGACTGCCGGCGACTGAGGCGAAGACGCCGCTGAGAACGAAGACCATGACCTTGGCGCGGGCAGTGTCGACGGCACAACTGCGGGCCGCTATTTCGCTGTCGTGGATGGCCCGCAGCGCGCGTCCAAGGCGTGACTCCAGCAGGTTGCGCGACAGGAGAAGCTGCAAGAGCAGCAGCGGCCAGAGGAAGCAGTACATGCGCAGGTCGTTGTCCAGGGCGATGGGCCCGAGGTGCAGGTCCGCCAGCCCCGGCAGCCCGGAGGGACCGCCCGTGATGCCGGCAGCCTGATTGAAGACGATCTTGACGATGATGCCGAAGCCGAGGGTGGCCATGGCGAGGTAGTGGCCATGGAGCTTGAGCGTGGGCCTGCCGACGAGGTAGGCAATCAAGCCAGTGACGGCGGCGGAGACTACCAGAGCGAGCCACGGGTTCCACGACAGGTGGAGGGTGAGCATCGCCGAGCCATAGGCTCCAAGACCATAGAAGGCGGCGTGGCCGAGCGAGACCTGGCCTGTGTAGCCGAGCAGCAGCCCGAGGCCAACTGCCACCATGGCGTGAAGGGCAATGAAGATAGCCATGCTGAGGTGGTAGGAACTGCGGGTAACGAGCGGCAGCGCCACCACGATTGCGAGGGCGATGAAGAAGGGCAGGTTTTGGCGCAGGCGGTTGGTCATGTGATGATGGTCATAGAGAGGCGACTAAGCCGCTTCGTACCAGCAGCGCGGGCGGCTTGTTCTCGGCGGCAGGCGAGCCGCCTGCCCTACTGTGTCCGGGATGGCCATTTTGGTGACAACATCTAGACGCCTTCGGTCGTGCGCTTGCCCAGCAGGCCCGAGGGGCGCAGGAACAGGACCAGCAGCAGGATTACGAAGGCGAAAGCGTCCTGGTAGCCGGCGGCGCCCTGTGGGGCGAGGCCGACGCCGAGGTTCTCAAGCAAGCCTACGAGAATGCCGCCGAAGATGGCACCGAGGCCGTTCCCCAGGCCACCGATGATGGCTCCGGAGAAGCCCTTGAGGCCCAGTATGGTGCCCGAATCGTAGGCTGCGAAAGTCAGGGGAGAGATCACTGCCCCCGCGAGGGCCGACAGGCCGGCGCTCAGCGCGAAGGATAGCTGCACCATGCGCTCGACGCTGATCCCGGCCAGTCGCGCGGCCTCGGGGTTGATCGCGCAGGCTTGCATAGCCTTGCCGATCAGCGTCCGGTCGAAGAAAAGTCGCACCGACACCACCACGAGCGCCGCCAGCCCCACAACCCACAGGTACTGCATTTGGACCGCTGCGCCAGCGATGAAGAGAGAGCTTTCGCCCGAGAAGGCTGGGACGGAGAAGGCGTCGGCCCCCCAGATGAGCTTTGCGACCCCGCGCAGAATGACTGAGACGCCCACGGTGACAATCACGAGCGTCACCAGGGGGGCATTGCGCAGGGGACGGATGGTGAGGCGCTCCATGAGCAGGCCGATGGCCGCCACGATCAGTACAGCGATAAGGAGGGCCAGAACCAGCGGGAGATGGGCCACGACGAAGAAGGTGGATAAGAGCAGCCCGCCGAGCATCACGAACTCGCCCTGGGCGAAGTTGATGATACCAGTGGCGTTGTAGATGATCGTGAAGCCCAGGGCTACCAGAGCGTAGACGCAGCCGACGGTGAGGCCGGTAAGAAGATATTGGAGGATTTCGGAGAAGAGCATGTTGTCGGGTCCCAAGCTGGCTGCGGTGTCGGTCAGGAACAGGAGTGACAGGCCGCGTGGCCTGTCACTCCCGTTGCTATCGAGCGTCAATTGCTACTTGACCATCTTCCAGGCGCCGTCCTTGATGGTTACAAGGGCGAAGGCATCCTTGGTAAGACCGCTATGGTCACTCGGCGAGAGATTGAACGTGCCGCCGACCCCGACATGGTTCTTGGTCTTCTCGAGTTCTGCACAGAGCTTGGCCCTGTCATCGCCAGCGACCTTGAGCGCGGCGATCAGGATCTGCAGGGCGTCGTAGGCATGGCCGCCGAAGGTGTTGGCGGGGGCGTTGGCAAAGGCCTGGTAATCGGCCGCGTACTTGGCCAGCACGGCCTTCTGGGGGTTAGAAGGATCCAGTTCACCCACTACCAGCAGTGCGCCGGCCGGGAAGATCACGCCCTCAGCCGCGGGCCCGGCGAGCTCGATGAACTTCTTGTTGGCGATACCATGGCTCATGAACATCGGCATGGTCAGGCCGAGGCTCTTGGCGTTCTTGGCGACGACGGCGGGCCCGGGATTGGTGCCCCAGCAGATGGTCGCGCCGGGCTTTTTGGCCTTGATCTTGGTGAGCTGGGCGACCATGGAGGTGTCCTTGGTCAGGAACTGCTCTTCATCCACGATCTTGATCCCCGCCGCGGGTAGCTGCTTCTTAAGCTGCTCCGCGCCGCTCTGCCCGAAGGCGTTGCTATCGCAGATGATCGCGACATTGCTGATCTTCTTGGCCTTCAGATAGTCCAGCAGCCGCTGCACGGCCAGGACGTCAGTCTGGGCGCTGGAGAGGATCCATTTGCGCTCGGCGATGGGGTTGGTGATCTTGGCGGAGGCGGCGCAGGAGACCATGGGCGTCCCGGTGGTCGTGCAGTCCTTGACGCAGGCGAGGGTCGTGCCGCTCATGGTCGGGCCGATGATGGCGAGGACTTTGTCCTGCTCGATGAGCTTCTTGGCGGCGAGGACGGCCTTGGATTCCTCGGTGGCGTCGTCTTCGATGATGATCTTCAGGGGCCGGCCGTTGATGCCGCCCTCGCTGTTGACCTTCTGCTCAACCATCTGCGCGGTGGCCTTCTCTGGCTCGCCGAGAGGCGCGCCGGGGCCAGTGACTGAGAAGATGGCGCCGATAACGAAGGGCTGGCCGGTCGGGGCAGCGGCGGTGGGCGCCACGGGCGAGGCCGGAGGCGCGGTGGCAGGGGGAGCGGCGGGCTTGGGGCAGCCGGCGAGGATGAGGCAGGCGACCAGCGACAACACGGACAAAGCCAACAGGGTGCGCGAAAACAGGCGCATGGAACAACCCTCCTCGAAAGGGAAAGGCAGTCTCGGGCGCTCTGTCTCCACAGAGGGGCGAGGCCTACGCGCAGGCCCCGTGCCCGCCGCGCGCGCTCTAACGAGCACGGACGGTGGTGTGAGTTGAGACAAAAAGACGGCATGATGATCTTCCGCATCACGCCGCCGTGGTAAGCATAGCAATTCTGACAGCCGCAGGCAAGGCCTGATTGACTATCAGACTACCAGTTGGGTGCAGAACTGGCCTGCACACGCTCCAGCAGGGCCAGCACCTTCGCTGCAACTACGTCCTCCGAGTAAAGCGCCACCACTCCGTCCCGGCCACGCTCCCCCAACTCGACCCGCAGCGCGGGATCCTGCGACAGCCTCCCAAGCGCTGCCGCAAGTGCCGCCACGTCGCCCTCGGGATACACCAGGCCGCCACCGGCGCTTTCGATCAGTTCTGGGATGAAGCCCGAGTCTGACCCGACGACGGGTATTCCGCAGGCCATGGCCTCGGCGGCGGCGCGGCCGAACTGCTCCTGCCATGAGGGGGTCGTGTGCGAGGGCAGCACGAGCACGTCAAGTGATCGGTACCAGTCCGGCATCTGCTCGGGGGACAGCGTCCCCATGAGCTGCAGCGAAGCAGGGGGCAGTATGGTCGGGAGTTGGTCGCCCAGCGGTCCAGCGCCGACGATGGATAGGGTTGCGGGCGCGTCGCGCTGCAGTAGAGCCACGGCCTCCACGAGGTCCTGAATGCCCTTCTCGGCCACCAGGCGCCCCGCATACCCCACGCGGAAGCTTCCGCCGGGGGCTGGCCTTGCTCTGGGGGTGAAAAGCTCGACATCAATCGGGTAGTGCACGATCTCCGCCGGCCCGCGGTAGCCCTTGCGCTGCGCTACCTGCAGGCACTGCTGGGAGGTGGCGGCAGCCGCGGCGGCGCGGCGGTACGAGGCCCTCTCGATCCAGGCAAACGGCGGGGGGTAGCGCTTGAGGATATTCTGTTTGAGCGTGATGACGATCTGAAACTCCATGAGCCGCTGCAGGTCCAGGACCTGCCAGGCCACGAGGCTATGCGGGTCCTCGTCGAGGTAGAGCACATCGGGCAGCCCGTCGGTCAGCGCAGGCCCCAGATCGCTGTAGGTGTGGAGATGGAGGTTTCCCGAGAGGTGGACGCCCAGCGGGCGGGCTGCGTCCGCCAACTCGGGCAGCGGCTCGAAGTCCAGTTGGCCGTGCAGTGACGACCGCCAGCGCCGGGGCGCGACCAGTCGCAACTCAATGCCCTCATGGGCCGCTACCTTCGCCCAGAGCTTCTGGTTGGCAGGCAGCACGCACGAGTGGCTGATGACGGTGAGGCGCATCTAGGCTTCCCCCATCAGCGCGGCCTCGATCTCGGCGGCCTGGCGGTCCCAGGAGAAGCGCTGCGAGGCCAGCGCGGCGGCCTCGCCCATTTGGCGACGCAGTTGCGGATCAGCGGCGAGTGTGTTGAGGCGCGTTGCGATCTCTGTGGGGTCCTGCGAGATCAGGTAGCCGCTCACGCCGTCGGTGAGCAGCCGCTCGGCCACCCCTACTCGCGTCATCAGCACCGGCAATCCGCAGGCGGCGGCCTCGACGGCCACCAGGCCGAAGCCCTCGGCATGGCCCGGAAACAGAAACAGGTCGGCGGCGTGGTAGTACTCCCAGGGGTGGTCAGTTGGCGGCAGGAAGTGGAGACGGTCCGCTACGCCGAGCTTCTGGGCGAGAGCCAGGAACGGCGCGGGGTCATCACGTCCGGCGAGGCACAGATGAGCGCGCGGGTCCGACTGCGCCAGACCTTCGATGCTGTAGGTGACGCCCTTCTCGAGCCAGATGCCGCCCAGGAACAGGGCCAATACGGCGTCGTCGGGTAGTTCCAGTTGCTTTCGCAGGGCGGCACGCGCGGGATCGTTGGCATCAGGGCGGAAGCGTTCGTGATCAACGCCGTTCTCGCAGACCGTCATATCCTCGCGCGGCACGTCGTGGTACCGGGCCAGCAGGTCTGCCAGTTCGGCCGACACGGTAAGCGTGTGGCCGTCGCGGCAGCGGCGCACGGCGCGGCGTTCGAGGGCGACGACGATCCGGTACCAGACCGTGCGGATGAGGCGCTGCAGCAGGCTGGGGGGGCGGAGCCGCCAGTAGTGCGATCTGGTCAGCTCCCAGCGCCGCGCGAGACAGTTGTGAACGAGGGTGTGCGTCTGGTTGAGCGCATTGCCACCCTGTGACAATATGGCGTCAAACTGGCTGCGCTTGACCGCGAACAGCGAGGCGACCACAATCCACAGCGCGCGGGCCATGAAGAAATGGCAAGGGGGCTTGCGGAGACGATGTACGGTGACGCTCTCGGGGAGGTCGGCGGCGGTATAGCAGAAGATATGGACGTCATGGCGCGGCGCGAGGCGCTGGGCGAGTTCGGCGACCACGCGCTCCTGCCCGGCCACCTTGTTGACGTCCTCAATGATGATGGCGATTCTCATGAGGTCGCCGCCCGAGCATGGCGGGCTGTGGCGAGGCCGTCCATGGCCCCACGGAAGGCGGCCGCGACGATTCGCCACTTTGCCGGCTGCAGGGCCCCGTAGAGCAGGCCCGGGCGCAATCGCGTCCCCACCAGCAGGACATATAGCGTAGCCGCCGCACGACTTGGGCCCCGCAGGTGCTTGCGGACCATGTACATCCAGTCATGGGCATCGAGATACGCCAGCTTCGGGTCCAGCAGGTTGCGGCCGCCGGGGCTGCCGACGCGTGGGGCCGGGTAGTGGTCCACTTTCGCCTCGGGGTCGAAGATCAGCGTCCCATGCCGTCCGACCGCCAGCGAGAGTTCGGTGTCATTGTAGTGCGGCCCGCGGATGTTGCGGTCAAGCGGCGGCACCAGTGCCCGGCGGAAGGACATGTTCACGCCCTTGAGATGCTGCGCGGGCCGGGGACCGCCGGTAACATTGCAGTGGTGGTTGCCGATGATGCGGCCATACCAGGTGAGCACGCCCACGCGCGAGACCGTCGGCGGCTCCGGCAGCCCCTCCACGTGCACCACATCGCGTCCGCCCGCCCCAACGACCGCTGGATCGCTGTAATGGGCCGCCAGGCGCTTGAGCCAGTCCGGGCGCGGAATGCTGTCATCGTCTGGAAAGCAGATGATATCGCCGGTAGCCACGGCCAGTCCGGCATTCATGGCAGCGATCTGTCCCGGCTCAGAGACCACTACGACCTTAAGTCCGGAAGACGGGTGTGAGAGCCGCCAGGAGTCTACAACCTCACGGTTGGGGGTGTCGGTGTCGCGGACGACGACGATGATCTCGTCAGGGGGTAGTGCGGCAGCCGCAAGCGCGTCCAGGCAGCGCACGAGGCTGTCAGGACGGCCGTAGCTGGGGATGAGGGCGGTTATAGTCATGGAGTGGGAGGCTCCGGCTGTAGGGCGGGGGCGTGTCCCCCGCCGCATCGCTGATCGGTGCCCGCGGACGGCGGGG
>JBDKRC010000188.1:0-27802 GCA_039683575.1 Armatimonadia bacterium
AGGACGACCCCGCCCTCCCGCCCGGCTAACACCAGTGCTGGAAATCGCTACTGCCGCGCGATCATCACCGATCAGCTATCGCAACGTCACAAAGGTCCCAATTCAATGCCTGCCAAACGCCCGCGCCCAATCGGCCCCTTCTTCCTGATCGCGATTCTCCTGAGCGCTGCCATCTTCATCTGGCAAAAGCGCCAGAACGAGGCGCGGCTGCAGACCTCGACGCCGCCCGTCATCGAACACCAGGTCATCGACCAACCAGAAACCGAAAGCGTCCCTTCGCCTGACCTCGTCCGCGCCCATGCGGACGAACTCAACCTCACCGCCCCGCAGCTTCGCAGGCTCGATCCGCTCGTGCAAGCCTACCAGCGCGAACTCAAGCCCCTGCAGACCGAAGCCGATGCCGCCGTCAAGCGCTTCCAGTCCTACCAGCAGCAGAAGCAGGGCCAGAAGCAAGTGCCAATGTCGGAGATCCAGGAGCAAATGTCCGAGGTCAGCGCCCTTTCGAGCCGTCTTGCCGCACTCCGCCAGCAACACTGGCATCAGGTCGCCCCAATCCTGACGCCCCGCCAGAGAGCCAAGGCCCTCAAGCTCTGGCAGCAGACGCTCTCGAAGCCCTCTCAGGGGGCAAGGTGAAGCACATGAACACTCCCCAACTCCTGATGACCATAGCCGTCATAGCCCTGGCCACCCCGCTGTGCGGCCAGCAGCAGCAGCAGCCCGAGTCGCTGTCCCTTCAGGCGGCAACTAACTACGCCCTCCAGAACAATCCCGAAGTCCTGGCCATGGAGCAGGACATACGCATGGCCCAGGCCAGCCTCCGCCTAGCCGGAGCCGCCCGGCGCGTGCAGGCCTCGGTCAACGCCTACGCTTCCTCGGCCACCACTTCGAACATGATCACATCCCCGCCTGAAGTCATGCCCGACGACATGCGCATGGTCGATCCCGGCCGCAATCTCGCCGCCGACGTCCGCGTCACCAAGTCCCTGAGCTCCGGCGGGCGGATCGCCGCCAACGTAACCCAGCGCCAACGCCTGCTCAGTGCGACTGAGGCGGATGTACAGGCCACGCGTCTACAGGTGTACTACCAGACACGCGCGATGTACCGCATGGTCCTGCTGCGGCTCAAGCTCCTCGACGTGTACCGGCGGGAGGTCGAGGCCCTGCAGGAACTCGCGCGCGTGGACGAGGTCAAGCTCGAGGCAGGCAAGATCCCGTTGTACTACTACCTGCGGGACCGTACCCGCCTCGCCGAGGCCCAGCAGGAGTTGGTGAACGGCCAGCGCGACGTGGAAACGGGGATGTATGAGTTGTCGGTGATGCTGGGGCTGGACCGTCCCCGCCAGTTGACCCTGACCGACGCCCTGGGCTTTGTGCCCTTCGAGTACAACGAGGACCAAGCCCTACGCGAGGCCGCCGCCAATCGCCCGGAACTGGCCGCTGTCCGAGCGCGAATCGAGGCCGCCCTCGCCCAGATCTCCGCCGCCCGCGCCGCCTATCGGCCGCAACTGGCGGCAACCCTGATCCTTGACTACATGACCGGCGAGGACGACATGAGCGGCGGCGGCTACACGGCAGCACTCGTCGGCAGCCTCCCGCTGCTTGACGCCGGCGCACGCGGTGCTGAGGTGGCGATGGCCAGGGCACAGCAGCAGCAGCTAACACAGCAGGAACGCCGCCTCGCCCAGACCATAGCCCGCGACGTGCTGGTCGCCCAGTCCAGCCTAAAAGCCGCCGACCAGAACATTCGCACGTCGCTCGAAGCCCAGGCCTCTGCCGAGGAGGACTACCGCGCTGCCCGTCTGCGCTATGACGTGGGCAAGGCCGTAAACCTGGAGCCGCTCGACGCGCTGGCCGCCCTGGTAAGGGCCAGAGTGAATGCAGCCAGGGCGGTCTACGAGTACAACAATGCGGTGGACGCGCTGATGCAGGCGCAGGGCAAGTTTGCCGCACCTGAGCCCACCCAGGCCCAACCGCTGTAGGAGTGGCCTGCGAACCCCTCTTCCGACGCCTGTAGCAGCGATCACTGATCGCGACCGTCACCGATGAACGATCGAGTCCCATGAAACAGGAGAAAGACCAATGACAAGACGATCCACCCTGATTGTATCCATCCTCGCAGCCCTGACCCTCGCTTTACTCACAGGCTGCCCCAAGAAGGAGCAAACCGCGCTCCAGGGCGCGCCGCCCACAGCCCAGCCTGCCCCGCCCGCCTCGCACACGATGCCAGGCGGCGAGCAGATGCCTGGCATGAAGATGCCCGCGAGCGAGACGGCCAAAACCGGTGACACGGTAGCCACCAGCAGCGAGATGGCAAGCTGCCCAGTCCTGGGCACAACCATGGAAAAGAAGAAGATGATCCCTTACGAGTACAAGGGCAAAACCTACTACTTCTGCTGCCCGCCGTGCGTGGAGAAGTTCAAGGCGAACCCGGAGCAGTACATAAAGAACCCGACCCCACCCAAACCTCCGACGAAGGGCATGTAACCTTCACCACAGGCAACAAACACGCCGCCGGCCTTCCTGCCGGCGGCGCAACTGCCTGTGCGTGCAAAGCACCTGGCGCTCTCACGAGCGACACGCGGCAGGCCAGGTGAACGTGAAGGTACTGCCCTCGCCCAGACGTGAAGTGACTGAGATCTCTCCGCGGTAGCTTTCCACTTCGCCGACGATGCCTCCGCCCTCGGCGTGCTCCTCGACCAGCGAACGGACGAAGCGGTTGGCGGTGCGGGGAAAGACATAATCCGAACCGACCAGAAACACCCGGGGCCCGAAGCGCGCGATCGCCCATTCAACGGCGGTGGTAATCTCCTGGTTAAGACAACTGCCGGTGTAGACTATGCGGGGAGATTCCTCGAGGCCCTCGTATTGCACCGGGTACCTCAGCAGGCTCTTGGCGGCCTCGGCGACCGGCTTCACGGCTGGAGAATCCCAACCTTCACCGATCCTGCCCCAACACCGGAAGTCATCCCAATCGCTCCCCATCTGTATCCGGCGTGCTCCCGGCGGACGCTGGGCGGTTGCGGGCATGTCCAGCAGCTTGCTGCACGTCTCTCTGGGGGTACGCCGTCTGAGGGTAGACAGCCAACGGGGCGGCCGTTAGGGCCAGGAACACGAATGCCACCGCTTGCAGCAAGCTTGCTCGCATGCAACCTCCACCTCCGCTTGTCCCACTCCCTCGCCAAGCCCTGCGCCGCGCGGGTGCAGCACAGCGCCGCCGCTGATTACTGCACCGGATCAGTCTCAAGGACGAACGGATGTCCGCCGATGATCAACCACAAGAGCCTGCAACGACGCCCCGTGGCCTACTATTGGAGAGTACGCCACGGGGTGCCCTCATCATAGTCCCGAGTGTTAGGCTGAGTTCCGGCTACACTTTCCTGTAGAACCATATCCCGCCGCTGCGCGCCGGCAAGGAGACGGTTAGGCCTTCGCTGAGCAGGACGGCACCACGAAGGCGCTGCCGCTCACCACTCTCCTGGTTCTCAAGCGCGTACTCAGCCGCCGGGTCGAGGCCCTGGGGGCGTAGCGTGAACGTCTCCTGCGGGCAATCGGCAAGCCGGATGCCCTGTAGGAGTCCTTCGCCAAGTTCAGGCCGGTCAAACTGCCATGCAACCCACCGCTCCCCACTGCGACTGAAGGGCGTCAGGGGGTAGTAGTCGCCATGCAGTAGCAGCGGCGCCGCCCGCCGCCAGAGCGCGATCAACTCGCGACCGAGAGCGAAGTCGTAGTCGTCGCGACGAATGTCGATTGTGGGAAAGAGCATCGCGGCCATGCCGCAGTGGAAGGAGAAACTGTCGATCAGCCGGTCAAAGCGCCGGTCGTAGCCCTCTGGGTTTTGGTCCCAGGACACGGTTGCTTCCTTGAAATAGGGTATCCACTGGAAGAGGGTGTGGTGGAAGGAAAGCTTGATCGGATGAAGGCCGTAGCCGTAGTCAGTGTAGTGCAGCGGGACTGAGCGGCGCATGGTCTCCAGATCATTGCGGCGGCCACCGGATGAGCAGGAGTCGATCCAGAGCCCCGGATTGCGCGCCAGCAGGTCATCCCAGTACTGCAGATACCCCTGGACATGCAGGTTCTCGTTCATCCCCTGGCGGTCCTCAGCGTCATTGTCGCGCCAGTATGCCAGCGGCGGGAAGTTGAAATCCTGCCGGTAGACGCCAATACCGCCGTCCGCCAGCAACTCGCATACATGATCGGTCAACCACTGCCGGCATTCAGCATTGCCCAGGTTGAGCAGCGTATTGCGTTCCTCGGCCCCGTCGGACGGTGCGCAGCGCAGGAGCCACTCGGGGTGCTCACGCCACAGCCGCGAGTCCTTGAAGACTCGCTCGGGCTCGAACCAAACCAACAGGCGTGCACCGTCTTGCTTCACCCGCGCGGAGACCGGAGCAAAGCCGTTGGGGAAACGCTCCGGATCGGGCTCCCAGGTCCCCGTGCGCGGCCAGCGCCGATTGCCCTCTTCATCCCGGCAGGGGTACCAGCCCGCATCGATCCACCATACGTCACAGTCGAAGCCCTTGCTGGCAAAGCGGTCGATATACTGCAGCTGGTTGCCCTCGGTCGCGGCGGTGAACTCCTCGCCGGTGTCAGTGGCTGCCAGCGCCAGCGCGGGCGCCAGCGGCTGGCCATCGGGCCTGGGCAGGACATGGGCCCGGTACCAGCGGCGCCAGAGATTGACCGCCCGGGTCGCGTCTCCGGCCCAGGACATGACCGCCATGCGCGGCGTGCGCAGGCGCTCGCCCGGCAGGAGCCGCAGGTTTGTCTGTTGCTGGCCGGCCTGCACGCCAACTCCGTCGGCAAGGCCTCTGAAAGTCGCTTCCCACTGGGCAGGCCAGCCGACGGCCAGGGTCAAGCCGCCGCCCTCAAACTGCAGGCGATAGTACGGGAAGGCACCGTCACAGGGACGACCGCCGTTGGGGGCAAACGTTAGCTCAGCGCCTGGCGGCAGCGGCGTGTCCTCGGGCCGGTATCCGTCCTCGTTGTAGAAATCGCCGTTGCAGTGCTGGAGGACGGGCGTCTGTCCGGCGAAGTTAGCGTCCAAGGGGCGCACGTCACGCAGGATTGGGGTCGGAGCGCTACCGGTGTTGATGAACCAGACCACCCACTCGGCGACAGGGAAGTCTCGGTACTCGAGGACTTCGACGCGAACGAGAAGTCCCGTATCAGCGTCGGTGCCCTCGTGCACTGTCTCGACCACATTAGCGTCGATGGTACGCCGCGTGGTAATCGGCTGCCACGCTTCAGGCAGACCTCTGATCTGCTCGCCCCCATACAGAAAGGAGCAGGGCAGTTGCGCTGGTGAGGCCAACAATGAGGCGAAAAGGGAACGACTCAAGGCCATGTCCTCAGGCGTGGTGAGTGGGGATGAGGCAGGTGCGCTCATGAGAGACCTTTCCTCGTCAAGATTGGGCCAGAAGCCCCTTCGCAACCCGGCACAGACTCTCCTTCCGGGACTGCGCGGCTGGAGGTTCCCGATTACCCTCTGGCTCATCCCACCGTTTGCGATTATGATATCGCCATGACAAGCAAACAGGCCGCCATGTGCACCAACCACCTTCTGGTACTCTCGCTCGCCCTTCTGCTCACGCGTTGCGCATGTGCTCAGGTCGGTGTGGAAACCGGTGTCAGTGCAGCTGGCCATGCCGGCAGCATCGAGGCCCTGCGCCGACTGGGCTCCGCCGTCTCCCGTTCAGTTTTCGGCTCCACTGGTGCCATTCCCGCCCCCGCCACGCGCCTTGAGCCTCCCTCCGTTTTCAGCATGCCCCCCGGCGCCTCTACGGTTAACCGCAGCTTCGTCCCCCGGACCACCGGCCAGTACGTCGCGGGCGTCGCCTGGCGCAGCCCCGGCGATGCCCCTGTGACCCTCAAAGCCGGGGCCCAGGAAGCCATCGGCACGACGGCGGCCACTCTACTTCTCCACTTCGAAGCCCCAGCCAACACTCTGTGCACCGTGGGCGTAAGCGCGACTGGCAACCTTCCCCCCGCCGGCTTGGCGGGCGATCTTGACCTCGTTCGCGATGTAAGGCCCGGAGAGCCGCCTTCCAAGTCCCTGCTCACCCCGGAGCAACGTCTGGCCGAGTTCACCCGCCGAGGCCCACGCCAGTCGGTCCTGCCTCTTCTGGCTAACCTCGCCAGCCGGCACCTTGCGTCCGCACAACCCGCCACGGACCTCGATGCGGTTTTCGACCGCGCCCTCGCGTCCGCTCCCCAAGTCACTCCGGCTGACCTGCAGGCCCTGATCCGCGACTACGACGCCCTGTCCGAAACGGTCAAGCTCCAGTGCTTCACGTCCCGCACCCTGGCCCTGCGCAGCCTTCCGGCTCCCACACTGGCCGGGGTCTCCGCCCTATTCACCCGCCCCAGGTTCGGTCCGGGGTCGGGATACAGCGGTGCCATGACCGCCGCCGCGCCGCGAATCGACGCCCTGGAACCAGCCGTCCCTGCCGGCGGCGCCTATGCGCCCGGAGCCACCATCCACATCGTCGGCGAGAACTTCGCCCCGCAGCCTGAGCGCAACCAGGTGTACCTCGGACCGGAACTCTCGCGGCTCATCTCCACCCGCCCCCTGCCAGTGGTCGCCGCTAGCCCGACTGCCCTTACGTTCCAGCTGCCCGCCGACCTGCCAGACGGCTCGCTCTACCTCCTGATCATGGTCGATCGCAGGAACTCCAGCCGAGCTTGTAGCTTGCGGATCGACAAGGCCGGGGTCAACACGCCGCCCGCCGAAGCCGCCGCGCCGGCCGGGCCCACCACCCGCTATCGTCTTTCCTGTGTGCGTATTGAGTGCGTGGACGAAACCAATCCGGAATGGTGGGGGAACGACGACGTCGTGCTGCTGATGACTGCGGTGGGAGACGGACAGGCGGTAACGCGGGCCAGCGGCCCCCTCCGCGGCTTCAGTGACGGTGCCGCCCAGCCACTGGCCGAGGCCGACAGGACACTGCTCCCTGAGGCGAGGATAGCAAGAGGAATCGGTGTGGCAGCGGAACTCTGGCGGTGCAATCCCCCGGCTCCATCCACCGCTCTCGGCTCGTGGGCGCTGCGAGAGAGCTTCGCCAATGCCCTGGTAGCTCCGGAAGCCCAGTTCAACGATCCCAAGCCCCAGGACGACGTTTCGTCTGAGTTGGCGGTATCGGCCAACCCGATCGGCTATCAGGAGGTAGTGTGGACGGCAGCCGACCTTCTGAAACTACTCCAGCCGGGCCAGAAGCTCGAAAAGATCCTCGACCTCCGCCAGGCTGACGCCCCCGCCCAATACGACGTCTCCGGTTACTACAAGCTAACCCTCGAACTGGAGCGTCTGGACTGACCGCCTCGCTCGGCTGCTTCAGAGCCACCCCCATCCGTGCCCCCCTAAGACACCGCGGCCCCAAGCAGGCCCCTTGCTTAGCCTGCCACGAGACCATGCACGCCACAAGGTTGAACGTAGAAGATGCTGCCGCGTCCTTCTAGTCGAGGGATACGGTGGGGCCAAGACGCAGGGAATGCTCCGTGCCAACCTGTGGCTTCCTGCAACCAGGTCGTATCCCCCTCCGCAATGCCCGTAGGGCGCGCCTTGCGCGCGCCCAGTCCCGGTCGTAGCTTCAGCAGGAGAACTCACCATGAGGAGTGCTTCGCATCTGGGGCTAAGAGGTCGGGTCGCGCTGCTCATCGGCCTGTCCATTGCGCCGGCGATCTGCATCCTGCTCTACACCGGCCTGCAGGAGAGGCGGCTGGCGGGCATTGAGGCACTGGCGGAAGCGCAACGTATTGCCCACCTGACTGCCAGCAGCCAGGAGGGCCTCCTGGTGTCCGCGCCCAGGATCCTGGGCGTGCTGGCACATGTGCCCCAAGTCCGTGATGGTAACCGGGAAACCTGCACCAAGTTCCTCGCCGCGGTGCGAAGCGAATACCCCATCTTCCTCAACATCGGGCGCGTTGAACTCAATGGAGACGTCAACTCGAGCGCTCTGCCCACGCGGGGTGTCGTCCACTTGGGCGACCGTTCGTGGTTCCGACGGGCCATACAGACAGGCCGCCCATCTGTCGGGGAGTTCCAGATCGGTCGGATCACTGGCAAGCCCTCGATCAACTTCGGATACCCCGTTCTCGACGCCAGGCGCCGCACCAAGTGGGTGCTCTTCGCGGCCCTGGACCTGGCCGGGATAGAACGGGTGGCTGCCAAAACAGAGTTGCCTGAGGGCGCAACAGTGACGGTCACCGACCGCAAAGGCACCATCCTGGTGCAGTATCCGCACGAAGAGCGATGGGTTGGCCAGCCAACGCCAGAACTGCAAGCCGCCAAGTCGAGGTCAGGTCACGCGGCAGAAGGCACCTTCCGAGCAAAAGGGCCGGATGGCGTACCGCGTCTGTATGCCTATGCTACGGTGGGTGGACCAACTTCCGGTGCGCAACTGACCGTGGGCATCCCGGAAGACACCGCCTTCGCCCAAGTCGATCGTCTCCTGGTCCGCAACCTTACTTTGCTGTCTGTGATGGGCCTGCTGGCCATCAGTCTGGCGTTCTTCGGAGTGGACCTGCTCATCCTCCGCTCGCTTAGGCTTCTCATCGCGGCCACGCAGCGACTGACTACCGGCGACCTGAGCGTCCGCACGGGCCTCACCGGCGCACAGTGGGAACTGGGGCAACTGGCCTACGCCTTTGACCAGATGGCGGAGGCCCTGCAACGGCGCGCGCAGGAGCACGAGGCATCCGGGAAGCGTGATGCTCTGCTCTTGGAGCTCTACGAGAAGGCTTCCCATCTGGCCGACCAGGAGCTGTATATCTATGCACTGGACCAGGCCGTCGCCCTGACTGACAGCACTGTTGGCTTCTTTCACCAGGTCTCCGAGGATCAGCAGAAAATCATTCTGACCACGTGGAACCTTGAGGCGCTCAAGACGTGTACGGCCTCCCCCACCGCTCATTACCCCGTTGAGTCGGCCGGCAACTGGGCTGATTGTGTCCGCCTCAGGGCCCCTGTTGTCTACAACGACTATCCGAACTCCCCCAATAGAAAGGGGCTGCCCCCGGGCCACTCGCCGGTCAAACGGTTCATGAGCATTCCGGTCATGGACGATGACAAGGTCCGATACATCTTCGGCGTCGGTAACAAGGTTGCCGAGTATGACGACAATGATGTCGTCCAACTCCAATTGGTCGCCAATGAACTGCACAAGATAATCGAGCAGCGCCAGGCCGCCGAGGCGCTGCGGGAAAGCGAGACCAAGTTCCGCTTTCTCTTCGACACGATGGCCCAGGGCGTTCTGCTGGAGGACACCGAAAGCCGGGTCATCGAAGCGAACCAGGCCGCGTGCGTGATTCTTGGACGACCCATGGACCAGTTGCTTGGAACGATAATCGCTGACCCAGTGTGGGAGCTGACCCACGAAGACGGCTCACCGCTCGGCGTTGATGAGATGCCCTCGCGCATCGCTCTGCGGACCGGCCTACCCGTTTCGGGCGTCACCATCGGGATTCGCTTGCCCGAGACCAAGGCCCACCGCTGGCTGCTGGCCAGCACCGTCCCGAGGTTCAAGACGGGTGACGACAAGCCCTATGTCACCATGACCACCTTCACCGACATCACCGAACGCAAGCGAACCGAGGAGGAGCTCAGCCGTCTGAGTACGCTGCTCGATCAGACTCAGTCCCTGGCGGGGGTTGGTGGGTGGGAGATAGACGTACAGCGCAACACCCTCTATTGGACGAGCCAGACATACCGCACTCACGACCTTACGCCTTCCGAGTACACCCCGACGGTCGAATCAGCGCGGGCCTTCTACGCCCCAGAGTCGCGGCCGGTCATCACCGCCGCGGTCAGGGAAGCCGTGGAACATGGCACCGATTTCGACCTGGAGTTGAACCTGATCACCGCCAAAGGCCGCCCGATCACGTCTCACCTCATCAGCAAGGCGATTATCGAGAATGGGAAGACCGTGAGAGTAGTCGGAGCCGGTGTTGACATCACTGAACGCAAACAGGCGGAGCAGGCGCTGCGGGACAGCGAGGAGCGGTTCCGGACTGTCTTCGAGACCGCCAACGATGCGATACTCCTGATGGATGGCGAAACGATCATTGACTGCAATGGGCGAGCTGTGGAGATGTTTGGTCTGAACGAGAAGGCCGAGGTGATCGGCCATACACCTGCCGACTTCTCCCCAGCCAGCCAGCCGGATGGTCAGGACTCGCAAGCAATGGTGCGTGCCTACCACGATGCGGCTCGTAGCGGAACCCCGCAGAGGATATATTGGCGGCTTGAACGCCGTGATGGGACGCCGATTGACGTTGAGGTCTCTCTCAGCTCCCTCGACCTGAAGAAGAAGACCTTCGTTCAGGCCATAGTGAGAGACATCACTGAACACAAGCAGGCAGAGCAGGCGCTGAGAGACAGCGAAGAGCGGTTCCGCACGGTATTCGAGTCCGCCTATGACGCAATACTCCTGATGGATGGCGACACGTTCATAGACTGCAATGCGCAGGCAGTGGAGATGTATGGATGTACTGACAAGAACGATCTGATCGCCCACACTCCGCTGGACTTCTCCCCTGCCAGCCAACCAGATGGCCAGGAGTCCCGGCCAGCGGCAATGGAGCACATCAATACTGCGCTGGGCGGAACGCCACAAAGGTTCTACTGGAAACATCTGCGCGAGGACGGCACGCCGTTTGATGCGGAAGTGTCCCTGAATGCCCTGGCTCTGAAGGGGAAGACGTACATTCAGGCGATCGTGAGAGACGTTACCAAGCGCAAACAGGCCGAGGGAGCATTGCAGGAATCGGAGGAGAGGTTCCGTAGCATCGTTGAGTCCTCGCCGACCGGGATGCACTTCTATACCCTCCGGCCTGACGGGGACCTGGTGCTCATCGGAAGCAACCCGGCCGCCGACCGTGCTCTGCGGATAGCGCACAGCCCCCTCCTCGGCCAGACGATTGAGCAGGCGTTTCCCAACATTGTGGGCACAGCAGTGCCCGACCTGTACCGGAAGGTGGCAGCGGGCGAGACAGGACCGCAGGCCTTCGAGATGCCCTATGGAGATGCCCGGTTCAGCGGATACTACCATGTCACCGTCTTCAGCATAGGCCCCAGCACCATTGCTGCTGACTTCATCGACATCACCAAACGCAGGCAGGCGGAGGAAGCGCTCCGCCGGGCGCACGATGAGTTGGAGCTGCGCGTGCAGCAACGGACCGCTGAACTGTCTCGCTCCAACGCCGAACTCGAGCAGTTCGCCTACGTGGCCTCCCACGACCTGCAAGAGCCACTACGCAAGATAATGGCTTTCGGTGACCGCCTCGACATCAATGCCGGACCGAGCCTGGACGAGCGAAACCGTGATTACCTCCGGCGGATGCTCAACGCTGCGGATCGCATGTCGGGGCTGATCAACGCCCTCCTGGCCTACTCCCGCGTCACCACCAAGGCGCAGCCTTTCTCCCCCGTCAATCTGTCCGACGTGGTACGCGAAGTGCTATCAGACCTTGAGGTGGCAACTGAGGAGGCCGGAGCGGCGGTCGAGGTGGGGGAACTGCCCACTATCGACGCGGACGCCTCACAGATGCGGCAATTGCTCCAGAATCTCATCGGCAACGCCCTCAAGTTCCGTCGTGAGGGCGTCCCGCCGCGAGTGCGGATTGAGGCCGAGACGATCCCGGCCCCGACGGCTGAGGGCGCCCCGGCAGTGAGCAACGTGATGCGCCTGCGCGTCATAGACAACGGTATCGGTTTCGATGAGCGGTTCGCGGACCGCATATTCGAGGTATTCGAGCGTCTGCACGGCCGGGATCAGTACGCTGGCAGCGGGATGGGCCTTGCCATCTGCCGCAAGATTGCAGAGCGTCACCATGGAACGATCACGGCCTCCAGCAGGCCGGGAGAAGGCTCGGTCTTCACCGTTACGCTGCCAGTCGAGCAGCAGCAGGAGGGTACGACGACATGAGCGTCGACAGCCGGCAGCCAATCACCTTGCTGATCGCCGATGACGATCTGGAAGACTGCATGATGATGCGCGAAGCCCTCGAAGAGAGCCATCTTGCCAATGACCTGCGTTTTGTCCACGATGGCGAGGAGCTGATGGCCTATCTTCGGCGTGAAGGCAAATACAGCACACCGGGCGAGGCGCCGCGCCCCGGGCTGATTCTGCTTGATCTCAACATGCCTCGCAAGGACGGCCGCGAGGCCCTCGGTGAGATCAAGGCCGATCCGCAACTGCACGCAATTCCGGTGGTAGTGCTGACGACATCGCGTGCCGAAGAGGACGTGTATCGCTCGTATGAGTTAGGCGTCAACTCATACATCAGCAAACCCGTGACTTTCGCCTCCTTCATGGACATGGTGCATACGTTGGGCAAGTACTGGCTGGAAATCGTCGAATTGCCGCCGGCAAAGCGGGAGGTAGTGCAGTCCGCGCGAGCAGCGGGCGCGGAGCTGCCCCAGGGGCGAGGCGAGGGCCATGGGCAATGACACGATCCGAGTGCTGTTGGTCGAGGATGACCCCGATGACGTGCTTCTGCTGCGCGAGATGCTCGACGAGGCCAGTTCAGTACGGTTCGCTCTGACCCACGTCGCGCTGCTGGAGCAGGGCATCTCGACAGCCGCCTCACAACAATTCAACGTTTCGCTGCTCGATCTCTCGCTGCCCGACAGCCGCGGGCTGGAGACTTTCACCCGATTCCATGAGCGACTGCCGGAGATGCCGGTGGTGGTGCTGACTGGACTGGATGATGAAACGGTAGCGGTGGGCGCGGTTCATGGTGGGGCCCAGGATTATCTCATCAAGGGTAAGGTCGACAGCACCCTCCTGGTCCGTTCCATTCGCTACGCAATCGAGCGCCAACGCGCCAGCTACTACCGCGCCCTGCTCAACCAACGAGAGTTGTTCGACACCGCCGTATCGCAGATGAGTGATGGCATCGTGGTGACCGATGGCAGCTGGAACATCACCCTTGCCAACCGTGCCGCCTGTCTGTTGCTCGACCTGCCGCCGAACCGATGGCAGGGGCTGTCGCTGCAAGACATCCTGGACAAGTTCGAGCTCACCACCCCACTTTCGGAGCTTATGGCGTCCGCCGAGCCCGTATCAGCCTTTGACATCTCACGCACCGCCCCTCCGCCCCCCCTCCTGCTGGATGCCCGCCTGTCCCGCATCTTCGACCCGGATGGGGCGGCCCTTAGCACTGTTATCATGCTGCGTGACGTCACCGGTGAGCGGCTGTCGCGCCACGTACAGGCCGTCTTCATGACCGCCGTGCCTCATAAGCTCCGCACGCCACTGAGTGTGATGCTGGGGTACCTCACCATGGCCAAGCGCGTTTCACCGCAGACACTGCCCCAGCTTTGGCCTGAGATGGCGCGTGTCTGGGAGAAGGAACTACGCCAGCTTATCGCGATCGTGGAGAGATTCCTGGATTTCGAGGCCCTGACGTTGCCGCAACTGGAGGCTGCCCCCCAGCCGACAGACGTGAGGAGCGTCGCGGACACCGCCAGCGCCGGCGTGCGCGACCGCTATCGTGACAAGCAGATCGACCTTAGCCTGGACGTGGCTCCCGATGCTGCCTACGTCGACTGCCGAGAGGATCACCTGGCCTTCGTCCTTGGGGAACTGCTGACCAACGCGGTTAAGTTCGCTGACAAAACGCCCGTGAAGCTGCGCCTCGAGGTCCGCCGTGAAAGCCCCGCACGGCTAGACTTCCGCGTCTCAGACAACGGCCCTGGCATACAAAATGTATACTACGACCGCATATTCGTGGACTTCTTCCAGGTGGAGGATTACGTGACTGGCCAGGTTCCGGGTTGGGGGGTGGGGTTGCGGATGGTGCGTGAGATTGTGCAGGCCTATGGCGGCAACATCACGGTGACGTCAAAACTGGGCGAAGGGAGCGTCTTTTCCTTCACGTTGCCGTCAGGAGCTCTGGCCGAGAACGTCGACCGTCATGGGAGCGTCACCGTGGCAGAGACAGAACCTGCACCTGCCCTTTGATGAGCGCCTGGCCCTGCAACGCAACTGCGGCAGCGCGTCTCAGGGCCTCTAGCGGCCCCAAACCTGGATGGCAGGCTACAATCGAGGCCGACACAGGGAAAGTGGACCGATGCCAATCAGGATACTGGTGGTAGACGATCATCAGATGGTAAGAGAGGGGTTGCGGCTCCTGCTGGCAACTGAGCCCGATCTGCAACTGGTCGGCGAAGCCGTTGACGGCCAACGAGCAGTTGCCATGGCCGACGAGCTGCTGCCAGAAGTCGTGATCATGGATATCGGCCTGCCGGTCATGGACGGCATTGAGGCTACCCGCAGAATCAGGGAAGCCCATCCTGAAATGGCCGTGGTCGCTCTATCGGCTCACTCCGACACCTACTTCATCGAAGAGATGAAAAGACTCCGAGCTTGTGGCTATGTGCTCAAGGACATGGCCTTTGACCAACTGATCGACGCCATCCGCAAGTGCTCCATCGGAGAGACTTACTTCCCGTGAGGGCTGGCAGCCATTCGCTGGCCCGCTTCAGCCTGCGGCCACCTAGGTTCGCTGGCCGTCTCGTCGAGAAGCTGGGTCCTGGACCTGCTCTGCCACAGCCACAGGCCCTCGTCGTCTATAACCGGTCACCCCGACCCGTAGCGGAACGCACTGGGTACTCCCAGACCATTCTCATTCCTCAATGATCTCCAGACCGCAGAGAACCGTCCGGGGCACCCTTGCGCCTGGGGCGGCGCTAAGGGCCAGTTCCAGAGTCTCAGACGCCCTCACCCCGTGGGCTTCCTTGACCAGCGACCGCGCGCTGCCACCGGCCTCTGCAGCCACGTCCAGGCGGGTGCAGACCGGCTGGCCCTGCACGGAAACGTCGAACACACGCTCACCCGCAGCGGCGCCCTCAGGCTCCACGAAGTACAGGCGCACGGTGAAGGAGCGCATGGGCGAACCTGCCGAGCCCACTCGCACAACGATCTTCTCGACCCCGAGCAGACCTGAAGCCGCCACCCACGGCAACTCCCCGGCTTTGACCCAGGAGGCGTGGTGCCGGAACTGCGTCGGCGTTCCCGGGGTGCATGACACTTCCACCTTGGGCGACGGGCCGCCCACGCTGGGCCAGTCGAGCCAGAGCGTGCCGCCAGGGCCAAGCCTGTCCCCCGGAGCCCCGAAGTTCAGCCCGACCCGCTTGATCGGTGCGTCGCCAAGCTCCATCAGGTTGAAGGCCCACGCCTCAACGGAAGGGTCGTGTACGAAGGCGAGGGAGGTCTGGTTCTGGTAGCTGCAGGTGCACGTGCGAGTATAGTCGGGCGCATTGAGCACGCCGTTAGCGACTATGAGGTTGGAGGTGCAGCCCGACTTGAACCCGCCCAGGTTGCCCGTACCTCCGTCGCTACGCAGATCGAAGTAGCCTGCCGCCGCTGACCGGAAGGTGATCAAGTTGGCACTGGCGATGACGGTATTGCAGCCGTAGTTGCGCGCGTACAGCCAGGGAGCCTGCTCGCCCGTGATCGGGTTGGTGCGCTGGAGCGCCTTTCCGGTCAACAGAGACAGGGCGCGGCCGGGCGCAGCCAGTGAGATCGTCTGGGTGATGATGGTGTCGCCCAGGATGATCGGCGGGCCGGCGTACTTCTCATTCATCTCCCACAGCTTTTCCCCCGTAGCGCCGCGGTAGGCGATAAGGCGGTCAGCCGGTTCATCACTGAGTATGTCCCGCGAGGCCCGGCCCGCTTGCAGCAATATGTCACGCTCTGCCGAGTACCCCAGCCACGTGCCGAACACCTCGGCGTCCGCCCTCCAGGCCAGGCGGCCAGTCTGCAGGTCCAGGGCCAGCAGCGACGGGGTCGACGTGGGCTCCTCGCCGCGCCGCTGCATTGCCTGCACAATCGGGTCTGGGAGCCGGTCGATGCAGAAGAGCTTGTCCCGGCTCAGGCAGATCGCATTGTGGCGGAAGCCGCACTTGGCCTCAACCTGCCAACGCGGCTTGCCCGACTGCCGGTCGAGGACCACGATCCGACGGCTGGAGGTGGCGTCCCAGTTGTCACTGTCCCCGGGCTTGCCCTTCCCGCCGAAGAACAGGGGCGAGGCGCCCGCCACGATGGTATCGCCCTGCACGGCGATAAACCCCCATCCGGTGAGCTTGTCACTGTCAGCCGCTTCGCTCGGAAGCACGATCTCCCCTTTGCGAACGCCGGTGACCGGGTCCAGCTTCAGGCAACGGTTCTGATAGACGACGTAGATGGCCTCAGGAGTGGCAACGAAGTTCGTGCCCAGGGCGTTGGCCCCCGGCTGGTGATAGGTGCGGTCGTAATACTCGCCAATCTCGGGCAGCGCGACCTTCCACAACTCGCGGCCAGTGTAGACGTCGTTGGCCCGCAAGCCGTCGGGGCCCTCGATGAACAGCCGTCCGTCCACTATCTGCTCCGGGGGACCGTGGCCGTGGCGCGGCAGGACGTCGAGGTTGCTTGGCCCGCCGAACCACAGCAGTCCCAGCGGGGCTTTCACCAGGCTGTCGCGAGAGGAGACGGTGTTCGCGGGGCTGCCGTACTGGTGGGTCCAGTTGTCGCTGCCGCGCAGGGCGCCAGGTCGCCGCAGCACGGCCAGGTCGCCGGACCGCTCGACTTGCCCACCCTCCAGCCCGCTCGCACGGACCAGGTTCTCGAAAGCCTTGTGCTTAGCGGCCTCGAGTTCGAGGGCCATCACACCCCCGTAGGGCCTTACCGACGCAAACAGGGAGCGCAGCAGCTCCGGCTTGGCTGTGAGGCCGGCCACTGACCGCCCAGGCACCACGATCAGGTTGGCGAAGTAGGGGGGCAGACGCAGAGACGTGAGGTCGCCGGCGAGCACGGCCGCACGCGGTCCGTAAAGCCCGGTCTCCCAAAGCGCATCGCGCAGCGCTGTAGCCCTGGTCTCATCAGGAGTAACCGCCACAACCCGCAAGCTGGTACTCCCGGCCAGGTTGGCAATGAGCCCCGCATCATCCGCGCCCACGATCAGGCAGTAGCCCTCAGTCACACCGGCGGCCTTGACGATCTTCCGGGCCAGCGCCTGCCCGCTCATCCCGGAGAGAGCCTCGGGGCCACGTCGCATGTTGACGGTCCGCGTCTGGGCGGGGCCCTCGCCGAAGCAGTGAACCTCGCCCTCGAGGGTGGAGACAAAGAGGCGCCCATCGGCCGCGATCACCGACTCGATGGTCCCCGGTACCTCCGCCTGCCAGACGGTCCTGGAGGCGTTCGCTCCGTCGCCGGTGGCGATCAGCAGGATGCGACCGCCCGCCGAGGCTACCAGCTTGCCCGCCGCGCTCAGCCATACGCGCTCGGCCTGAATGCCCGTGGCTGCGCTGACGGGCACTAACAGATTGGTGTGCTTGCCCCCCTTGCTGTCTTCCCACTTCTCCATTGTGGCCTGGGGCATGCTGCGCACGACGACTTCGCCCTTCTCGATGCCGCAGAGGATATCATCCGTGACCACGGAGGCGTTGCCATCCGGGCTGATCCGCAGACTTGGGTCGGCGACGAATGGGGTAAAGGGGTTCGGGTTGGGGCGGGAGGAGATTCCGCCCAGTAAGTCGCCGGTGGTGAGTTGGTAGAGGTTGCCACAGTTGAAGAAGCCGGCGTTGTTGGCTGCTACCTTGTAGTCCCCGCTCCAGTGGTTCTCAGCAATGCGGAAGAAGGTAAGCTCGCCAGTGTCGCGGTTGAAGCCCGCCGGCGTACTCCGCCCCCCGGGAACCAGCAATACCTGACCGGCGATGGTGCAGTAGCCCTGAGGGGCTACTCCGGAGAAAGCCGGGCTATCGTGGGGCTGGTTGAAGTAGACGGCGCCGGTACTGTCATTGCGCCACACCACCGCCCCGGAGGCGGCGTCCAGGCAGTGGATGAAGACGCCCATGAAGGGCCAGATCCCGGCGGCAAAGTAGACACGGCCCTTGTCCACGACCGGGGCTCCACGCACCGGCCAGCTGGAGGTCAGGCGCTCATTGCCCAGCACCAGCCGGTCCTCGGGGGCGGCGCGGTACTTCCATACCAGCGTCCCGTCGGCCGCTGTCAGACAGTATAGACAGCCATCGTCAGAGCCGAAGTAGACCTTCCCGTTCCAGACCGCCGGTGCGAAGCGAATCGGGCCCTCAGCCACAAACCGCCACTTGAGTCGGGCGGTGCGAGTATCGAGCGCCAGGAGTGCATCCTCGCGGGGGGAGGCCACAAACAGCGTCTGCCCGGCCACCACCGGCTCGTAGGCCACGTCGAAACGCATGCGCGGCTCGTCGGGCCAGGCGGGCTTGAGCGGCGGCAACTGGAGGGTCCACTGCAGTGCCAGATCGTCGCCGAGTTCCTGCGAGGTCGCCGCGCCATGCCGGGCATCGCAACGCCACATGGGCCAATCCGCGGCCCCGGCGGGAACAGCGGCGAATATGATGAGCACCGCGACGATGCAGAGAGTTGCTCGCATGGAACACCATCCTGTTTGCCTGAGGAGTTGGCCTGGGGCCTATTCCCCGAAGGTCACGTAGCCACCCGGCTCTGTGGGGCGCGGCGGGGCCCCCGTGCCGGACGCGTGTGCTTCCCATACCCAGTCTGAGATCAGGTCAACGCCGAGGTTCGCGTCCTTGATGTCGCAGGTGCATGGGCCGTTCATGAACTTCGCGAGCGCCGCCAGATTAGTCGCGCTGATGCCTTTGCCCAGGTACGGCTCGGTGACATGGCAGCGCCCGTACACCCCGAAGACCATGGGCCCGCGAATTCCGACCAGGTCCGTCTCCACCGCCAGAAGCTGCCGGACCAACCACAGTTCCCTCGGGTCCTGCCGGGAGACCTCCACTAAGCCCATTCGGGCTTCGGTGCCGCGCGTGGCGTCTACCACCTCGCGAGCAGTCTCCCGCGCAGCCGCGTTCTGCGCTTCGTCGCTGTCGGTCAGAAGCAACACGACGCCGTGCGCACCCCGGGAGAGCATGTCGGCGAGAATGGCAGTCTTCGGCGAAGAGATCAGAGCCTGGATGTCGTTGACGGCAAGGCGCCCCGAGAAGACGGTGTGGCCCTTCGGTGAGATGAGGAGGTGTCGCGGCTTGTCAATCTCGCGGTTGCTCTCCAGCACATACCGGACCTCGGGGGTGAGACTCGCCTGCCCGAGAGTGGCATTCACGGACACGAAGCGCAGGTTTGCGTAATTCTCCTTGCCCTCGGCGATATGCCTTAGGAGCGCATTGACCTCGGCATCCACCGGCGCCTCGGTCCCATCGTGTATGTAGTAGACTGTATAGTCACTGCGCGACCAGTACCGCAAGGCGTACTCGCAGACCGGGATGTCGCAGGCGGCCAGCGGAGCGATCTGTCCCAGTGTTAGCAGCAGGGACAGCAGCGCGATGGGCACAGTGGCGTTCGGAGTTCGGGGCATTGTGGTGCGCCTGTCGGCAAAGGCTCGTTCTCGCCGCCTGGAGAGGCGATGCCGCGCGCGTGATGCCCATTCGACACGATCCGATGCGCACAGCCCACGGGGCCAGATGACGAGGTCTCGCCTGATTATACATGCATTGGCATATTTGGGGACCCGCAACTGGCCGGCGCCCGCCACCTCTCCTAGTGCGCGGGGGCAGGTCAGGAGCCCTCAGGAGGGACAGGAGAGCGAACGGCGAACCAGAAGCGTAGAGGCCGGGATGACGGCCAGAACTCACACAAGGTGTGGGACCACACACGAGGCCAGGTCATAGAACATGTCAGCGATCAGGTTAGGAGCCTGGGGGCTCGGGCGCATCGGTTCTGTCCATCTGAGGCATTTTGCCGCTCAGACCGATATGTACGAGGTCGTAGCGGGCTGCGACGTCGAACCCCCGAAAGTCGCCGGATTAGTGGCGGACTACGGTTGCGCCGGATATACCAATGCCGAGGACCTGTTGGCCGACCCCAACGTCGAGTTGGTTATCATCGCCACGCGTTCACTGACGCATGTGGCTGACGCCTTGCAGGCCCTCGCCGCCGGCAAGTTCGTGTTGCTCGAGAAGCCCATTGCCATGTCCCATTGCGAGATCGAGCAGTTGCGCCAGGCCGACCGGAACTACCCCGGCAAGCTCTTCTTCCTGCACAATCACCGCTTCGAACCGGCCATGCAGCAGATCTTCGGGATCGTCAGGAGCGGCCTCCTCGGTGACCTCATACAGGTCAAGTTGTGTCGTCACCACGCCTTTTCTCGCCGGGCCGACTGGCAGGCCTACCTCCGGTACGGTGGCGGCCAATTGAACAACTGGGGCTCCCACATCATTGACCATGCGATGCAGTTCATCGGCGGCCCGGTGAAGGACATCTGGGGCAACCTGAAGGGCGTCAACACCATCGCCGATGCGGAGACCCACGTGAAGGTTGTCTTGACTGGCGAGAACGGGATCGTCGTCGATCTGGAGATCAGCAATAACGTGGCCTTGCCGGGGCCCCTCTGCACTGTCTACGGGAGCCGAGGGAGCCTGGTCTGCGAGGACGAAAAGCACATCCGCCTGCGCTACCTCGACCCTGGCTTTGAGTTCGGCGAGGCGACCGCGAGCACGGGCTCTCCGCCCCTCAACGGCGGCCACTGGGGCGACACAGACCTTCCGTGGCGCGACGAGACGCAGACGGTCGAGCCCGAGACCAACATGTGGGTCTACGTCGAGATTGAGACCGCCCAGCATCTCTACCGGACTCTGCGCGAAGGCGTGCCGTTCCCCATCGCGAATGCCGACGCCCTGGAGGTCAGCCGGATCATCCAGGTGGTCAAGTGCCAGAACCCCGAGTTCAGGTGGGATTTCTAGCATCAACACTCAGGGAGGCGATCCATGCGACCATCATTTCTGGGGCTCCAATCGCCCTATCTCGCCGCCATCATCGAGGGAGCTGCACCGGAAGCGGCCATCGCCGCCATTCTGAAGTGCGAGCACGACGGCGCCGAAGCGTTCGCGGTAAATCTGGCAGCTTGGGAGCACGACAAACTCACGCTTGAGGAACTCTCACGTGTCTTCCATTGCACGGGACGTCCGATGATGCCTCTATGCTACCGCTCAGGCAATCTGGCCGCTGACAAGGTCGACGACGACACCCGTGCTGAACTGCTGCTGCTGGCTGTCGAGGCAGGCGCTGCTGCCTGCGACATCATGGGCGATATGTACGATCCCGCGCCCCGTGAGCGCACGCGCGACAGACAGGCGATCGAGAAGCAGAAACGCCTGATTGACCGCGTTCACGCGCAGGGCGCCGAGGTGCTCATGTCCTCGCACGCCCCAAACGAGTTCTTGACCGGCGAGGAAGTCCTCGAGCACTTGAGCGACTTCGTATCGCGTGGCGCGGATATCCCCAAGATCGTTGTGCGCGCGGATAGCGATGATGAAGTGATCGAGGCGTTCCGGACGACAGTTTTGCTCAAGCGGGAGCTCAAGGTACCTTTCGTGCACCTGTGCTGCGGAAAGTACGGCCGCTTGCAGCGTTACGTTGCCCCGTCTCTTGGCGCGGCGCTGACCTTCGGGGTGCAGAGCTCGGTGCAGGGACCGCAGCCACTCGTAGGCTCGGCCCGGGGCCTGCTGAATGAGCTCAACTGGCACGTGCACTATCCAGAGGGCGAATGAGAGCGGTAGGCACGAGAAGATCGCAGTTGGCGGCCGCCACCCAGGAGGGAAGTGCAAAGAGCGCTCCCCGACGCGAACATTGCGCGTCGGGGAGCGGCGCGCCCGTGCGCCGATTGGTTACGCCGCCGGCGTGATGCTTATCACATGCGGCTTGGGCTGCACCGCCTCGTGGATCTGCCCGTCCACCGCCTCGACAGCCTGCCGACGGCTGTCCAGCTCCCCTTGCTTGCGCTCCTGGACCTTAGCCGTCAGGTCAGGGCCCAACCACGGCGCGACGGGATACTTGGCCGTGTCACGCCAGCCTCCGACCAGCCTGGCCTTCTCGCCGATGAGATTGGTGACCCGCTGCAGCTGATCGTAGATCGGGCCCGTCTCCGGCGTCCCCATCTCAATACCCACGGCCAGTTCGTCCGCCGTGGCCGTCGCGACCGCGACGCCATCCAGCTTGATCTCATACTTCCCCGGCTTCAGGCCGGTGACCGTCAGTCCGCAGTGGCTCAGGTCCTTGGCCAGCGGCACGAGTTTCAGACCGTCGCGGGCATTGTCGGGGATGGGGAAAGGTAGGCAATTGTCCAGGCGGGTAAGGCTGACCGCGTCTGGCGCGCATTTGAGGTCTGTGACCTGGCAGGCCTCGGCCCCCGTCACCTTGCCGTCAGTCACGCTCACCACTGCGTTCGACACCAGCGCCGGAGCCCCGAGGCCCTTCAGGCAAGCCCACGCCATGGTCAATTGCCCCGGCGGCCCGGGGTGCACCCCATCGCCTTGCAGGTTGACCTTGCCGGGGGACGCCATGTTCTGGCCCCACAGGTCGAGCACCATGTGGAACTGGTCGGCCGCCGGCAACTTCTCCCCCTGCGCCAGCTTCACGATCTCGGTCGCCATCTTGTCGAGGGTGATATTGCGCCCGGCCAGCTTGTCGGAGGTGGTACCGTCATTGACCGGGCTGGCGGTGAGGAAGACCGGCAGCGCCCCGGCCGCTTTGATCCGGCCGATCAGCGTCTTCATCTGGTCCAGGTACGGGTCCACCGAGTTCAGGCCGCCCCCCGCATCGTTCATTCCCAGTTCTATCGTCACGATGGCCGGCTTCCAGGCCAGCACATCGTAGTCCAGGCGGGCCAGCCCGCGCGGTACCGTGTCGCCGCCCACCCCGGCATTCCGGAAGCGAAGCTGCCACTGCGGGAACCGGGCCAGGCAGTACGCCTCGATGTAGTTGCTATGCAAGTGCTGGGCAGTGATGCTGTCCCCCAGCATCACCACTGTATCCCCGTCCTTGAGGGGAAAGGACTGCTGCGCGCCGGCCAGCGACACCAGGCCCACCCAGACGATCAACACTGCGGTTAGCTTGATCCAGGCTCTAGTCATGACGGACCTCCCTGTGTGCATGGATTGACCGATGGCCCCTTTCGCGCCGGTGAGCCCAGATCCCTGCTCGCCACATCCCCACGACCGACCGCGCCCAACCGGGAAAACCAGATGACCTCTCCGCATGGCAGATCAGTGTCTAGGCCCTGCGAGTGCTCTTCACATTCATATCCCCATGAACCCCTCGTGGAACAACACCGGCTCGTAGCCGCGTTCCGTGACCCAGCGGATCGTCTGATTGAGCCGCTCCCCGTGGTCGGGGACATAGCGGGTGTAGAAGGGCCAGAAATACTGCTCGTGGGTGAACAGATCCATGATCTCGGCCTTGCGCGGATTCTCGTATGACGGCTGCAGCGTTGCCTCGATCTGCTCGACCGGCGTGTTGTTGCAGACGATGTCGCTCACGGAGAAGACCAGGCCGCTGGCGAAGTCCTTGAGCGCCTCATGATAGTAGAGCCACTCCGAGCGCTCCTGGTCGAGCCAGTAGTTGACATCGTAGCCGCGGCTGGTGGAGTGCGAGAAGCCCGAGAGAACGCGGATGCCGTCGTCGTACATGGCCTTCCAGGCTTCCGGCGGAACCATGCCCCAGTGAATGACCGTCGGTTGGGCCAGCGTGGCCTCTCCCGCGATGCGCACGATCTGCTCTTCGACCATGTGCTTATCCCCCAGCAGCTTCTCGGCCGAGGCGTACTGGTATGGCCGGTCCGGCAGGTTGGACTTGGCGTGAAAGGCCAGCACCAGCCAGTCAGCGTGGTCGGCGAATTCGCCCTTGTACCGGTCAGAGAACTCGGTCAGGAAGAAGGGGTTGTCCGGGTTGTCGTCGGTCTGGGAGTAGATATTGAGGGTGAACTTGGCCCCATATTCACGGCGCAGGCCGCGCAGGATGTCCAGGTAGAAGCAGTCGAAGAGCGAAGCGTACTGCTGCTGGTGGACATCTCGTAGCCAGAAGCTGTTGTCATCAATCGAGAAGCGATAGCGCGGCCGGGAGTGCTGGTCCCACACCACGCGGATCGTGTGCTGCTGCTCCCCGAAGGAGCCGCTATAGGTCGCGGTGAGGTCCTGCTCCGGCTGCGTGATGAGCGCTTCAGCGCGGAAGCGCCCGTTGACCACCTGCGCGGGCTGGCCGTTTACGGCGACGGCGCCATGGGGCGGGGCCGTGCCGGTGACCGTCAGGCGAAGGCCCCGGTCATCCTGCGTGCCCCAGCGGTGGTTGACGACGGCGCCGTGAATCGGGTCCTCGATGTGCAGCATGTTTGCTCATCCTCAGGTTAGTGATAGGGGGCGGCGGGGTAGACTTCGCCGCGTGAGGGCGTCATCCTGCCGCCAAACGCTGCAGCAGCGCTCGGGCCCACCACGGGCTGTGAGGCCGGAAGGCCCCAGGCGCGTCGGGAGCTTCCGCGCCCGCGTCGCGAGTTGGCCGCGTTGGCGTTATGGTAGCCTCAGGATGCCGCGCCGCACAGCGCGCCAGTACGCGGCCAGGGGGTAGAAGATGCCATACAATATGGAAGCCGAGTAATCCACCTGCCGCAGCGCCTGGGCCAGCAGCGCCGTCCACTCCTCCGACGGCTGCCACGTCGGGCACATAAGCTGCGCGAGCAGTGCCTCCCCCGGCTGCCGTACCGCGGCGTCCTCCTGGCGCAGGGCTTCAGGCCAGCGCGGCACATGGTAGCCGCTTTGGTTGACGAACTCCCAGTGCCGCCAGTCCATGTCCACAGCAGTGACATCCTGGGGCGCGTACTCCCGGCACTGTGCGGGGAACTCCTCCACTCGTTGCCCGACGAACTCCAGACCCCGCAGCCATGCGGCCTTGAGCTGCGCCTCATTGCCCTCAAGCTCGTGCAGCGCCTCCAGGGATACCTGCTCTTGCAGGAAGGCATACGCCGTCCGCATACTCGCGGGGACCTGCAGTGACTCCTGCGCCGCCTGCTGGGCGTACTCCCCGTACTTGCCCCACCAGTGGGCCTCGCCCGTCAGGTCGGCCCCGATGGCGTACAGCATCGGCAGTCGCGCGACCTCGTGGGGGTCCACATGCCACATTCTGTCCACCAGGCCGGGCTCACCGTCCTCGCGGCAGATGTGGTAGTCCGTCTTGCCCGCCGTGATATTGCGCTCCAAGCGCTCACAGACCGCGGTGATGATGGTGCGAATGGTCTCGCGCTGGGCCGCGTTGGCCAGCTCTGAGCGGCTGAAGCGCCACAAGCCGTAGGCGTGCCAGGTGTACTGGTCCCGCGAGCTCTCAATGAAGCGGGACTTCGCATCTGCCGGGCTGACGCTGCGCAGGACCAGGCCCGCCGAGGGGCTAACCGTGGCACACAATGCCATGCCGTCGTAGACGCGGCTTGCGGCCTCCTGCAGATGCTCCTCGCCAGTCGCCTCAAAGCGGTCGCAGATCATCCCCATCCAGACGCCGGCGTTGATGGAGCTATCCTCCATCCCTGAGCCCCAGCCGTTGGGGTTGGGCCACTGGCGCGTAATCTCCTCGGGCGTCGGCAGGTACCGGAAACGCTGCGCCGCCTCGGTGCTGCACAGGTAGTCGTAGAACAAGCCCGTGGCGGGATGGAAGTACCACTCCCACGATCGGGTCCATGCCTCTTCAGCCTTGTCGTGGAGTTGTTGAGCACCGACCGTCAGCATGCGATCACCTCTCGGTAGCATAGCCAGCCTGGCGTCACCACACAGGTGTCGCCACACGTCCGCAAACGCCGGCCAACAGACGCGGCCGACGCCAACGACCGCCTGCCGCACCCGGCAATCCCGTAGTGTGCTCCCCCGGTGCCGCGTTTTCCTGCTCGCACTGTGCCTACCAGGCGTCTGTTTCTCTCGAGAATCGATACCGACCACCGGCACGCAGAGGTCGGCACGCGCCCAGACTGGCGCACCTGGCTCGGTTTGCAGCTTCCCCTGCGGTCCCGCCCCCGGGAAGCAATTCGCCCCCAGACTGAGCTAGCCTGGAGGCGAATGGTGAATATCGAGCTGGCGGGGAGTGATCCGGACCGGACACACAATCAGGGCGTCGGCCCCCGCAGATCAGTCTATGGGCCCCTGCGGGGCTCTCTCGGGGAGAACATAGGCGTCAGCGCACGGCCCTGGCTGCCAGTGCATGCCTGATGCCGCTAAGCCAATCAGTCGCCACCGCCTGGGGCTGCCTGCCCAGTACCTTGCCATCCCCCGTTGTGGCGGTGACCACAAGCTTGCCAGCCGCCAGGACTCTCCAGCCGCTTGAACCGGGGCTGATCGTCAGGTCGGCGGGTTTGACGGGCCTGGCCAACCACGCCCGCAATGCGGTCGCTGCCGCCGCCGCGCGTTTGCTCGCAGCCGATTTGCCACTGCCAGCAGGGATGAGCAAAGCTCTGTTGCCATTGATCAGCACACTCGCATAGCTTTTGCCCTGCAGGCTTACCCGCCCCACGCTCACTGTTACCGCCAGCTTGGCCGGCCGCTGAGCGGCAGCCACCTCCGCTTCGGTCGCACGCTGCAACTGCCCCCTCAGTCCTGCCTGCACCGCGTGCTCCAGGTCAGCATGGGACCAACCGAACCCGACTGGCATGCGGAAGGCAACCGCGGCCATCTTCCTCTGATAGGGGAATTTGGCCAGCGGTGAGCCGTTCAGCTCGATCGTCAGGCAGCGGTGGCCACTTTGGCGCCAGCGTTTCAAACCGCGACCCTCATCCCCAAAGTCTATCATCTCCAGTGACACATCCGGCGCGTACCTGGCCTTCAGGGCATTGAGGAAGTCCACAGTCGCTGCCTGACAGCCACTGGACACGTTGATGTAGGCGCGGATCGCCACCGGCTGGCGCCGCGGTGCGGCGACGAGGAGGGTTGGCACCAGTGCCAGTACAATGAGCAGGGCCCTGCCGCGTATGACTGTCCCTGTCACTGGCCTGCCGCCTTGGCCTGCAGCGTGACCTTCTCTGTGCCCCGCGCAACGTCCAGCGTCCTGAGGACGCCATTGTCTGCTTTGAGTCTGGTGAGGAGCCGGTCGAGGTCTATGGGGCACTTCACCGGTTGTCCATTGGCTCCCCTGATGACATCCTTGGGCTGCACCCCGAAGGAAGCGGCGAGGCCGCCCGGCGTTACCCCCTCGATGCCTGCGCCAACGCCGAAGGCACTGTCGGCCGGGGAGCGGACGATCGTCACGCCTAGAGCCTCCTCAACCCGGTCTGCCGGACACCGTCCTGTTGCCGCCGGCGCCTGGGCCGCGGCGTCCGCTTCGGTCACTGTGACGACGCCGTCCTGGAATGAGACCTTCAGTCCCAGCGCCTCGGCCAGTGGGCGCAGCGGGACGTAGCTGATACCGTTGAGCAGACGCGGGCACAGCGGCCAGGAGACCATCTGTGTGTCGCCACCCTTACTGATCGTCACGGCGTGGCTGCCCAGGGTCAATTCGACCCGGCGTGAGCCCCGGGTGAGCACGAAATGGCGCTGACCACCCCATTCGAGGTCGGCCCCCGTCATCGTAAGCAGGCGTGCGGGCACCAGCAGCGATCCAGTGACCTCGATCGAGTCAACAGCGTGCCTAGCACCATTGTAGACCAGGGTGATCGGTGTAGTCTGGCAGACATAGCGCGGTCCGGACAGCACCGTCCGCCCACCAGAGGTGGCGGATGTGGGCTGCGCCTGTCCCTTGACCAACGGGCAGCACGGGCCGTAGCCCCCGCTCCTAGCTGGCTCAGCCTGAACCGCAAGAGCGACTACAAGCACGGACATGACGACGGCAAGAAAGAGCATCCTGCACATATTGATCAACCTCACCTGTGACTATAACCACAGCTCAGGGGACGAACGCAAGCAGTCGTTGGTTCTTCAATGTGCTGGTATACAGTGACCGTAGACTGGGGGACGCTCTCTCAGCAACGCCCCTATGCCCCCACTAACCCGTACCCTATTCCACTGACTGTATTGCTCGCCGTGTTCCAC